>NZ_JBEXJF010000001.1:0-531131 GCF_040608935.1 Nocardioides sp. NPDC004968 | reverse complement strand
CGCCGGGCGGCCTCGCTCGGTCGCATAGCGGCTCCGGCGGCTCGACCAGCGGAGCAGGGCGGCTCGACCAGCGGAGCCTCAACCAGGCGGACGCCCAGCCCCCGGAACCGGCGGAAGGGTCCTCAGCTCCTCGACCTTCTCCGGCGGAGCGCCGCGCAAGGCATAGCCGATCCGCGACTCACGTACGTGCCAGCCCATCAGCTCGGCGGCACGGTCGCAGTCACCAGCATCGATGGCGGCCAGGATGCGCCGGTGGTCGGGCCAGAGCCGCTTGCCGCGGGAGAAGGTGTCGAGGGCGTAGAGCCACTCGATCTTGTGGGAGAGCTGACGCAGCAACGTGGCCAGGGTCTTGCTGCCGCTGAGCTCGGCGACCAGGATGTGGAAGCGGTCGTTGAGCGCAACCAGGGGCTCCAGATCGTCACGGGCGACCCACTCGTCCCCCTCGTCGAGGATCTGCGCGAGCTCCCGCCGGATCTCGAACCACGCCTGGTTGGGCTCGGGCTGGTCGAAGAGACCTCTGGCCCGCTCGGCCGCGCGGCGAGCGGTCGCGATCTCGAGGGCCTCCCGGACGGCGAAGAGGTCGTCCGCCTCGTCGAACGGGACGTGGCCGACCTTCGACCCGATGTGCGGTGTGGACTCGATGAACCCCTCGGCCTCCAGCGCGCGCAGCGCCTCACGCACCGGCACACGGCTGACGCCGTAGCGCTGGGCCAGGAAGGCCTCGGTCACCCTGGTGCCGGGGGTCAGCTCCCCGGCGATGATGTCGCGGCGTACGGCTGCGGTCAGGGCACCGGCCGGACGACCTCCCTCAGCCTGCGAGAGCCGCACCTGGGATCGCTTCCAGCAGCTCGGCGGTGTAGGCCGAGGTCGGTGCGGTGAAGATCTGGTCCACGGTGTCGTGCTCGACGACCCTGCCCTTGTGCATGACCACGACTCTATGTGCGATCTGGCGTACGACGGCGAGATCGTGGGTGATGAACAGGTAGCTGAGACCAAGATCGCGCTGCAGGTCGGCCAGCAGGGTGAGGATCTGGTCCTGGACGAGCACGTCGAGGGCTGAGACCGCCTCGTCACAGATCACCAGCTCCGGGTCGAGGGCCAGCGCGCGGGCGATCGCGACCCGCTGCCGCTGGCCCCCGGAGAGCTCGCTGGGCCGTCTCCCGGCGACAGACTCGGGCAGCGCGACCTGGTCCAGGAGCTCGCGTACGCGGCCCCGCCGGTCCCTCCGGTCGCCGACCCTGTGGATGTGCAGCGGCTCGGCGACCAGCTGGGCGACGGTGAAGGTGGGGTCCAGGGAGCTGTAGGGGTCCTGGAAGACGGGCTGTACGCGACGGCGTAGATCGGCCCGCTCCGCCCGCGATGCCCCGGCGATGCTGCGGCCGTCGATCCGCGCGGTGCCGGAGGTCGGTGTCTCCAGGCCGAGAACCATCTTGGCGATGGTCGACTTGCCCGATCCCGACTCCCCCACGACCGCGGTCGTGGTGCCGCGGTCGACGGAGAAGGAGGCCTGGTCCACGGCACGAAACGTCCCGCCGCGCCGGCCGCGGAGCCTGAACTCCTTGACCAGGTCTTCCACGACGAGGATCGGATCGGTGCCGTCCCGGCGTGACGGAGAGCTGCCCTCTCTGTCCAGCGACGGTGACGCCTCGATCAGTCGCCTGGTGTAGTCGTGCTGCGGGTCCCGGAGGAGTCGGGCGGCCGGCCCGGTCTCGACGATGCCGCCGTCGTGCATCACGACCACCCGGTCGGCTCGTTCCGCCGCGAGCCCGAGGTCATGAGTGACGAAGAGCAGCGAGGTGCCATGGGCAGCGACAAGTGTCTCGAGGTGGTCGAGGATCCGCCGCTGCACGGTCACGTCCAGCGCACTGGTGGGCTCGTCGGCGATCAGCAGCTTCGGCTCGCGGGCCAGCGCCATCGCGATCAGGACGCGCTGACGCATACCTCCGGAGAACTCGTGCGGATACTGCCCCGCCCGGTGCTCCGCCTCGGGGATCCCTGCCTCGGTGAGCAGCTCCATCACCCGCTTCTCGACCGCTGCGCCGCGCAGTCCGGCGGCGACGAGCGCGTCGGCGATCTGAGCACCGACTCTCATCGCGGGGTTGAGGTTGGTCATCGGGTCCTGCGGAACCAGCCCGATGCCCTCGCCCCGCAGCCCCCGCCAGGCCTTCTCCGTACGTCGAGTCAGCTCGTCGTCGCCGAGCCTGATCGAGCCGCCGGTGACATGCCCGGTGCCGGGCAGCAGGCCCAGGATCGCCGCGACCAGTGTCGACTTCCCCGAGCCCGACTGGCCGACGACGGCGACCCGCTCGCCGTGGCCGACGGTCAGGTCGACGCCGTGGAGGACCTCGGTGCGGCCGAAGGCCACCCGGAGGTCGGTGACCGACAGCATCTCAGCGTCCGACGGCATAGCCCTGCGCCCCCCTCGGGTTGGCGGCGGCCGAGAGCGTCCCGGTCGCCGGGTCTCTGGTCACCGCGGAGAGCCGGCCCAACGACCAGTCGCCGGCCGCCTCGACGGCATGGCCGCGCTCGCGCAGGCTCTCGATGAGTGCCTCGCCGAGCCGGTCCTCCACGACGGCTCCCGCCGGCGTCCAGGTGCGCGGCCAGAAGGACCCGGGGAACGAGGTCGAGTGGAGCGCAGGGGCGTCGATCGCCTGCTGGGGCGTGTAGCCGCCCACGAGCGTCCGCAGCAGGTAGAGCAGCTGCCACTGGTCCTGCTGATCGCCTCCCGGAGAGCCCACCGCGGTGACGGCCTCGCCGTCGCGCAGCACCAGCGTCGGGGTGAGCGTCGTGCGCGGCCGGCGCCCGGGCTGCAGCGTGGACGGAAGACCGGGCTCCAGCCAGGTCATCTGCAGCCGGGTGCCGAGGCAGAACCCGAGAGCCGGGATCGTCGGGGAGGACTGCAGCCAGCCGCCCGACGGGGTCACCGCGATGATGTTGCCCCATCGGTCGGCGACGTCGATGTGGCAGGTGTCGCCGCGTACGTCCCCCGTGGGCGAGACCGTGGGCTCGCCGACGCCGGCCGCCGAGGCGGCCGGATCGTAGGTCTCCCGCAACGGCGGGAGCTCCTTGGCGTCCAGGCCAGGACGGACCTCCCGGCTGGCCACGTCGCCGATCAGGGCACGGCGCGTGGCGGCGTACTCCTGGGAGAGCAGGACCTCCATCCGCTCCGCGTCGGCACCGTCACCGTAGTGGGCATCCCGGTCGGCGAAGGCCAGCTTGATCGCCTCCAGGATCGTGTGCGCACCTTCGGGGTTGCACGGGTCCAGCAGCACGTCGTCCAGCGGGTCGAGCAGATTGAGGATCTGGAGCAGGACCGGCCCCTGCGTCCACGCCCCGGCCTTGGCGATCGTGTGACCGCGGAAGGACGTGCTCACCGGCGTCTCGTACACGGCGGAGAACCCGGCCATGTCAGCTGCCGTGATCACGCCGGAATGATCGGTTCCGGAGGCGTGGCGGTGCGGGGTACGTACGAACTCGTCGATCGCCTCGGCGACGAACCCGCTCCCCCAGGCCGCCCGGGCGGCGTCGATCCGTGCCTCTCTGCTGCCGGCCCCATCTCCCGCGGCGACGAGCCGGTCCAGTACGGAGGCGTAGGCCTCGTTGCGCACCATCGTGTCGGGTTCCGGCAGCTCCCCGTCGACGAGCCAGTGGTCGGCCGAGGTCGGCCAGTGGTCGCGGAAGAGGTCGGCCACCGTGGCGATCGTCGAGACGGTGCGGCCCAGGATCGGGTGGCCATTGCGCGCGTAGTCGATGGCATAGGCGAGCACCTCGCCGAGCTCCCAGGTGCCGTGGTCACGCAGCAGCATCAGCCAGGCCTCGACCGCGCCGGGGACGGCGGCGGCGAGCGCCCCTGCCCCGGGGACCAGCTCGAGCCCCTCGGCGCGCATGTGCTCGACGGAGGCTCCCGCGGGTGCGGGACCCTGACCCATCAGGACCGTCGGCTCGCCGCCGGAGGTCGCGAAGATCCCGACGAGATCACCGCCCGGACCGTTGAGATGGGGCTCTACGACGTGCAGCACGAAACCGCCGGCCACGGCAGCGTCGAAGGCGTTTCCGCCCCGCTCCAGCACCGCTTGCGCGGCCCCGCTGGCCAGCCAGTGGGTCGAGGCGACCATCCCGAACCTGCCGAGCAGGTCGGGTCGGGTCTTGAACTCGGGGGCAGGTGTGTAGGTCATGACGTCCTCTCGTCGTTGGCCGGGTCGAGACTGTCGCGCAGCCCGTCCCCGAAGAGGTTGAAGCTGAGACAGATGATCGCGATCAGCGCACCGGGGAACACACCGAGCCACGCGTCCTGGGCCAAGTATTGCTGCGCGTCCGAGAGCATCACCCCGAGGCTCGCCTCGGGCGGCTGGATGCCCAGCCCGAGGAAGGAGAGCACCGCCTCCCCCAGCACCGCGGAGGGCATGATGATCGTCGCCTGCACGATGATCGCGGACAGGGCGTTGGGCAGGATGTGCCGGCCCATGACGCGCAGGCTGCTCGCGTTCATGGTCACCGCGGCCGCCACGAAGTCGGTCGTCCGAAGCCGCAGCGTCTCTCCGCGTACGACTCTGATCATCTGCGGCACGTGAGCGATCCCGAGCGCCAGCACTGCGTTGGACAGGCTCGCCCCGCGGATGGCGGCGAGTCCGACGGCCAGGATCAGGAACGGGAACGCGAGCGCCACGTCGGTGAACCGTGACACCAGCGCGTCAGCCCAGCGCCAAGACCCGGCGATGAGGCCCAGCGGGACCCCGACGACCGTCGCGAGCAGCACCGACAGCACCCCGACCTGGAGGGACGCCCTCGCCCCGTAGAGCATCCGCGAGAGCGTGTCGCGGCCCAGGTTGTCGGTGCCGAGCGGGAACCCGATCGTGCCCGGCCGCTGGAAAGGAGCGTCGAAGTGGGTCGTCGTCGGGCCGTAGGGCGCGAGCACCGGCGCCAGCACGGCCGCCAGCACGACGATGCCGAGGACCACGCCGCCGGCCATGGCGGTCCGGTTGGACCGCATCCGTCTCCACCAGGTGCTGGACCCGGCGTACGTCTGTGTTGTCGTCGACGTCGTGGTCATGGTCGTGGTCATGCGGCACCTGCCACGCGGATCCGGGGGTCGAGGACGGAGTAGAGCACGTCGACGGCCAGGTTGATCAGGACATATCCGACGGTGATGATCACGACGACGGCCTCGATGACCGGGTAGTCGCGGGTGAACACGCTGTTGAGCGTGAGCTTGCCGAACCCGGGCAGCCCGAAGATGCTCTCGGTGACCACCGCCCCCGAGATGAGCCCGCCGAGCTGCAGTCCGACGATGGTGACCACGACCAGGAGCGAGTTCCGCAGGCCGTACGCCAGCAGCACCCGCCGCCCGCCCAGGCCCTTGGCGCGGGCGGTGCGGACGAAGTCCGAACCCATCGTCTCGATCATCGAGGCACGGGTCTGCCGCATCACCGCGGCGGCGATCGCGAGCGAGAGGATCAGCGCCGGCAGGGTCAGGTGGTAGATGGCATCCACCGGGTTCTCGAGCATCGGCACGTAGCCGGAGGCCGGGAAGAGCGAGACCCGCACCGACAGGTAGAGGATCGCCAGCAGCCCGAGCCAGAAGCTCGGCACCGAGAGCCCCACCATCGCGACCCCGTTGGCGAGGAACTCCGGCCACCGGCCGCGGCGCCGCTCCGCGACGACGCCGAGGGCGAGCCCCACGACGACGGCGATCAGCAGCGCGTACGCCGCCAGCCACAGTGTCACCGGCAGCGTGCTGCCGAGCAGCTCGGTCACCGGCGTGCCGGTGCGCAGCGATCGCCCGAAGTCACCGTGGACGTAGTTCTGGACCCAGTTGGCGTACTGCACCCAGAGCGCCTGGTCGAGCCCGAGGTCGGAGCGGACCGCGGCGATCCGCTCCGGACTCGCCTCCTCGCCTGCCATCGCCAGCGCGGGGTCACCAGGCAGCATGCGTACGCCGGCGAAGATCACCATCGAGGAGAGCACGATCGTGAGCAGCGAGTGCCACGTCCTGGTGAGGAGATAGGCCCCCATCAGCCGGCCAGGTACGCGGCGCCGCTGATGCGTACGACACCGTCGGAGAAGACGGAGACGCCGGCGATCTGCTTCGACAGCCCGGTCAGGTTCCGCTGGCGGTAGAGGTAGACGATCGGGTTGTCCTCCTGGACCTGGGCGATCGCCTTGCCGTAGAGATCGGCGCGCTTGGCGGTATCCGTCTCCGAGGACGCGTCGGTGAGGAACTCGTCGACCTCGGCATTGCTGTAGCCCATGGTGTTCTGGCCCGCGCCGGTGGTGAGGAAGTTGAAGGTGTTGCCGTTGGGGTCGACGCGTCCGGACCAGCCCAGCTGCATCGCCTCAAAGGCACCACGGTCGTTGTTGTCCAGGAGCGTGGTGTACTCCACAGGCTCGATCCGCAGGTCGAAGCCGGCAGCCTCCACCTGGGCCTGGAGCGCCTGCGCGAACTGCAGGCTGCTCGGGGTGTTGGAGGTCTGCATCGTGACCTTCAGCGGGGTCGTGACACCCGCCTCCTCGAGCAGCTTCTTGGCTCCGGCCGGGTCGTGCTCCGGGCACGCCCGAGACGCCTCGGTGGCGAACTCGCTGCTGTCCGCGATCGGCGAGCAGGTCGGGTCGTAGTAACCGTGGAAGACGCTCTGGACCAGCTGCTCACGGTCGACCGCCATCGAGAACGCCCGGCGTACGTCCTTGCTCTTCGCGATCGGGGTGTCGATCTGCGCCACCGGGGTGCCGACACCGTTCTGGTTGCCGATGTTGATCTGGACGCCCTGGTAGCCGAAGGAGCCCACCTGCATCATCGACAGCTCGCCGTCCTTGCGAAGGTCGGCCATGTCCGCCGGCGCGAGCGAGTCGGCGACCTGGACGTCACCCGACTTGAGGTTGGCCGCCCGGATCGAGGCATCCGTCATGATCCGGTAGACGATCTTGTCCAGGTGGACGTTCTCGGCGTCGTAGTAGCCGGGGTCCTTCTCAACGGTGATGGAGGTGCCGGGCACCCGGTCGACGAACTTGAACGGCCCGACGCAGGTCGGGTGGTCGGCGAAGTTGTCGCCCAGCTCCTTCAGGGCCGTCGGCGACATGATCATCCCGGCACGGTCGGCCAGGGAGGCCGTCAGCGGCGAGAACGGCTCCTTGAAGGTCAGCCGCACCTCGTACGGGCCGCTCGCCTCGACCTTGCTCAGCGTCCCGAGCTCGCTGGCGCGCGAGGAGTCCGGCTTGGTCAGGTTGCGCTTCAGCGTCGTCACCACGGCTGCCGCGTCGAACGGCGTCCCGTCGGCGAACTTCACGCCTTCCTTCACCGGGAAGGTGGCCACCAGGCCGCCCTCGGAGAGCTCGGGAAGTGCGGTGGCCAGCATCGGCACGATTCCGCCGTCGGCGTCGATGTCGTAGAGCTTCTGGCAGACCGTCTCCATCACGTAGCGCGTGTAGAGCGAGGACGACGTGGTCGGATCGAGCGCGTCCGGGTCGGCGGAGAGGCCCATGGTGAGCGTCCCGCCCTCCTTGATCTCCTTGTCGCCGATCCCGATCGTGGTGACGACATCACCCGCGACCTTGTCGGAGGACTCGGTCGAGGTCTTCTGGACCTCACTGCAGGCACTCGCGCTCAGCGCGAGGGCGAAGACGGCGGCGTACGCAGCAAGGCGGGGTATCCGAGGCATGGCTGCTCCTGTGGGTGGGGGAACACTGGCAACGAACTGAATGCAATCATCAAGGATTCACCAAGGTTGTATACAACGTGTGCCGATTGGGTAAATCCGCCGAAGCGGCCCCTGGCCGTTAAGGTCAACTCATGAGTGCGCCAGCGGTCCGGGGCCGCCTGCAATGGTCATTGGTCGTGCCGATCCTCGCCCTGGTGGTGCTGGTCTTCGCGTGGATCCGCCACGACCACTGGGCGATCCTGGCCGTGGTGGCGGCTGTGCTGATCGGTGCGGTGCTGGGAGCGGTCCACCACGCCGAGGTCGTCGCCCACAAGGTCGGCGAGCCGTTCGGCTCGCTGATCCTCGCGATCGCGGTGACCGTGATCGAGGTCGGCCTGATCGTGATGCTGATGACCAGCGGTGGCGACAGCACCAGCACCTATGCCCGCGACACCGTCTTCGCCGCGGTGATGATCACCCTCAACGGCATCGTCGGGCTCTCGCTCATGGTCGGCGCCCTCAAGCACGGACTGGTCAGCTTCAATGCCGCCGGCACCGGGTCGGCGGTCGCGACCGTCATCGCCCTGGCCGGTCTCACCCTGGTGCTGCCGAGGTTCACGACGTCGGCGCAGGGCCCGCAGTACTCGACCTCACAGCTCGTCTTCGCCGCCATCGCCTCGCTGGCGCTCTACGTCGCCTTCCTCTTCACCCAGACGGTCCGCCACCGCGACTTCTTCCTCCCCGTCACCAGCGACGAGCATGGCCGGATGACCGGGTTGGTCGACCTCGACAAGGACGGCCACGCCGACCCGCCCTCGGCGGGCGAGGCCGCACTCAGCCTGGCCCTCCTCCTGGTCTCCCTCGTCGCCGTGGTCGGCCTGGCGAAGGTCCTCTCTCCCACGATCGAGAGCACCGTCAAGAGCCTCGGGTTCCCCTACGCGGTCGTGGGCGTCGTGATCGCTCTCCTCGTCCTCGCTCCCGAGTCGATCGCCGCGGTCCGCAACGCCTCCCGGGACCGGGTCCAGACCAGCCTCAACCTCGCCTACGGCTCGGCGATGGCGTCGATCGGACTCACCATCCCCGCCCTCGCCGTCGCGATGATCTGGCTCACCGGCCCGCTCGAGCTGGGCCTCGAGCCGACCCAGATCGTGCTGCTGGTCATCTCCGTCTTCGTCACCGGTCTCACCGTCGTCCAGGGCCGCGTCTACGCCCTGCAGGGTTTCGTCCACCTGGTCCTGCTGGCGGCGTTCCTCTTCCTCTCGATGCAGCCCTAGCCGGTCACCGCGCAGGGACTTCGTCGAGACCCACCTCGAGCTTCGGGAACGAATAGCCCGCGGCGTCCTTGAGCACCGTGTACTGAACGTCGACGTGTGGCTCGATGGCGCTGTGCTTGTCGTTGGGGGCGCCGATGATGAGCTGGAAGCCGAGACCTCGCCAGGCGCCGATGGCGCGGCCGGTGAAGCGGGCGTCGGCCTTGATCAACGCCTCGTCGAGGAAGACCGGGGCGTAGCGCGGCCGGTCTGCGCCGGCGTCGCCGAGCTGGTAGCGCAGTGCCGCCCCGACGATGAAAGCGACCAGCTCCTGCGACTCGCCGCCGGACTTCTCACCGATGTGGTCGTAGAGGGCGACGTGCTCACCGGTGTCGGCGGTGACCTTCTCGGCGCTGACGCGTACGTGGTTGCGTACGTCGATCAGGTCGGCGAAGTCGGGCGCCGTGCGGCGCATGCGGTCGATGAGCCGGGACATCCGGGTGTAGGCCTGCTCCCGGGTCTCGTTGGACGAGGCCTTCTCGATCAGGTCGCGCACGGTGCGGAGCTCCTTGCGGAAGCGGCCACGCACCGCCGACTGGCCCTCCTGGGTGTCGATCCGGAGCCGGTGGCCGTCGTCGTTGAACGGCAGCTCGGCGAGGATCTGGTTGATCGGGTCGATCCGGTCCCGGATCTCACGCACGGCCCGCGACAGGGTCGAGTCGAGGTTGGTCAGGTCGTTGCCCGACAGTTTGAGCAGCGAGTCGCGCCACTCGACCTCGAGCTCGTGCAGGCCGCTGGTCTGCAGCTCGTCGAGGAGACGGTCGAAGTCGGCGTAGGAGGCATCGGGGTCGGTGTGGAGGTTCGGGTTGGGCCAGCGCTCCAGGAACGCCTCGAAGGTCTGCTGCAGCTGCGACCTTGCCTGCCCGATCGTCACCTGTGCGGCCTCGCGATCGACGCTCAACCGCCCGCCCGCGCGGTCGAAGACGGCATCGAGCTCGGCGAGCACGTCCTCGCGACGGCCAGCCTCGCCACCACCCGACGCCCGGAACAGCTCGCCGAGGTATTCCAGCTGGTCAGCGCGGAGTTCCAAGCCCGAAGCCTCAGCCTTCTCAAGCGCATCCTTGGCCTGGTCGACCTCGTCGACGATCGCGCTCCACCGCTCGTCGAGCTTTTCGAAGGCGCTCTTGGCCCGGCCGACGTCCTCGCGCCGATCGGCGGCCTTGCGGCGCGCTTCGGCGACCCGGTCCTGAAGATCGGCGATCTCGGGATTGTCGGCGGTGACCTCGGCGATCACCGAGGCCCAGCGGTCGCGCTCGGCCTCGGCCGAGGCCACGTCGACCTGGTCCCAGGAGACCTTCGTGATCGCCTGGTACGCGGCGCGGCCGGCGTCGAGGTCCTCGAGCGCCTGCTCGGCCTTCTCGACCGCCCCGGCCGCCTCGTCGGTCTCGCGTCGGACCGCGTCGATCTCCTCCTCGAGCTGCGCGACCAGCCGCGTGTTGGTGAAGCCGAGCACGTTGCGGGCGCCGTGGCCGCCGTGCGCACCCCGGGCCCCCTGGGAGACCTGGCCGGTGACGGTGAGCGCCATCTTGTGCTGCGCGAGCAAACTCGGCGTCTGTACGCACACGTACCCATGTCGCGAGACGAGCCGCTCCTTGAGCCACCCGGTGAAGACGGTGCGCCGATACTCCAGGCGCCCGGGCAGCGTGCCCTCGTCGGGATCACTGTGGTCACGCATTCCTGTGTGTACGGCCTCGAACCGCACCCGGGTCGGCGTCCGCACCGAGTCGATCGCGGCGCGGAAAGCACCGGCGTGAGCAGCGTCGATGAGCAGCGTGGTCGCGAACCCGCCAAGCGCGAGGTTGAACGCCTCGCGCCAGGCCTCGTGCTCGGTGCGTACCTCGACCAGCTCGCCGACGAACGGCATGTCGGCCGGGGTCAGACCGGCGGCCTCGGCCAGCACTTCGCGGGCAGCGCGGAGCGGTTCGGGGATGTTGTTCTTCACGCTCCTGGCGTCACGGAGCTCCTGCTCGAGAGCATCGAGCCGTCTCACCGTCTCGTCCGCGGCGGATCGGGCCGCGGCGTAGGTGTTGCGGGCGGCTCGACGACCATCCTTGTCGGCCAGGGCCGCCCGAGCCCGATCCAGCAAGTCCTCGAACGCCTTCTGGTCCGCCACGTCGACATCGAGCACCGAGAGCTCGTCGTCGAGCGAGGACCGCGCGCTGCGTACGCTCGCGAGCCTGGTCTCAGCGGCCTTGATCTCGCGGGTGGCGGTCTCGAGGCGATCGCCGCCGGAGGCGCGCAGGGTCTGCTCCAGGGCCTCCCGCTCGCTCTCGGCGGCGGCGACCAGCGCCTCCTGCTCGTGAACCGACCGCTCCGCTTCGCGGTGGCGTTCGCTGAGTTCGGTCTCGAGCGCACTGATCAGCTCGACCCGCTGCCCGGCCCGCCAGAGCCCTGCCGGGGTGGACTCCTCCGCGAACGAGCCGATGTCCTCGATCACGCCGAGCCGCTCGGCAGCCGCCTCGATGGCGAGGCGGTGTTCGCGGATCGGCGTCAGCGCGCGCACCTGCTGTTGCGCGGTGACCATCCGGTCGCGGGTAGCGGAGAGCTCATCGAAGTGCGCGACGACGCCGTCGGCGGTCGCGAGGGTCTCGGGCTCCTCGAGCACCATCTTCTTGTAGAGGTCGTCGACCGTGGTGATCTGCTGCCCCGCCTGGATCCGGCCGAGCAGGTTGACCGCCTTCTCGCCGTCGCCGGCGGCACCGATCCCGAGCGCGGAGTGGATCCGGGCGGTGAAGTCGCGGTCGGTGTCGATCGGGGTCAGCCCGACCTCGGAGACCGAGGTGCGCGTGAACCGGTGGGCAGCGACCGGCTCCAGATCACGTACGTCGAAGCCAGCCTCGGCAACGGCACGGAGCTTGGTCACGTCGTCGAGATTCTTGGCGGACGCGGGGACGTACCAGGCGCGGACCGCGGTGAAGCGGGCCCCGGTCTGGTCCTCCCAGGTCATCGCGATCGCCGACCAGGTGTCGCGGCCATCGCCACGCAGCACCCGGATCTTGGTGCCGTCGGCGGTCTTCGCCTCGTCGATCTTGCCGCGCGCGTAGGAGAGGATGTTGCGTTGGTCCTGGCCGCGCGGACGGCCCACGACACCACCGTTCGAAGCACCGTTGAAGGGCGTCGTGTGCGGCATGATCAAAGCGATGTAGGCGTCCATCAGCGTCGACTTGCCCGACCCGGATCCTCCGGTCAGCAGCGTCGCTGTCGGCGAGAACCGCACCCGGTGGGCGCCGTCGTAGCCGCCCCAGTTGACCAGCTGCAGCTCGCGCGCGACCCACTGCCGGCCGTTCGAGCGGGCGGGGATGAGGCCGAAGAGGCTGTCGATCATGTTCACTGCTCGGTCTCCTCTTCGTCGCCGGCGCTCACGGCTCGACCGCCGGACTCCTTCAGCCACGCCTTGAGCTCTGCGAGCTTCTCGACGCTGAGCACGATCTCGACGAGCGGGGTGATCCGGTAGCGGTCCTCGGACTCCTCCTCGATCAGCCCCTCGCGAGCGAGCCGGTCGACTGCCCGGCGGATCTCGCGGCGCGCGGAGGCGTCGCCGCTGGCGACGTCGAAGTAGGTGAGTACGGTCTGCTCCAGCTCGTCGGCGTCAACCCGCGCGGAGTTCTCCCCCGCGCCTCGCTCGCGCTGGAAGACGGTGCGGAGATGGACCAGCACGAGCGTCTCGGCCCGTGAGTAGGCGTCGTCCTTGAGCAGCACCGGCACGTCGAGCTCCTCCGAGCGCACCTGTCGCTTGTAGGCGATGCCCCGGTCGTGGTCGACGACGAGCCGGATGAACAGGTCGTGGAGCCGGGACTCGACCACCGCCTGGTGGTCGAGCAACGTACGCCACTGCCGCGGGCTCTTCTCGGCCGTGATGAACCGGCGGCGCAGCAGCTGGACCAGCACCCGGCGGATGTCGGCGTCGAGGACGCCGCGGTCGCCGACGAAGAGCTCGGTCGGGTCGTCCTCCATCGAGACGGGCTCGATGAAGCCTTCCGGCTCGCTGCCGTAGGCCACGGCCTCAGCCTCAACCTCAACCTGAGGGTCAACCTCGACCTCGGTCGGTGTCACCGTCTCACTCAACGCCCATCCCCTTTGCCATCCGCCGCCCTCGTTGTGCTGAGCCTCACTCCGCCGAACGCGAACCGTCGCCGCACCCCGTCGGCCCGGACCGCCTCGATCGTAGAGATCTCCCCCGTCTCGGCCATCCCGCGCCGGTGGGCGATCTCCAGCAGCCCGAGCAGGTCGACAGGGCGCCGGATCTCCTCCGGCGCGGCCGCGAAGACCTCGGCCAGGTCCATCGGTTCCTCGGCCCCGTGGGTCGCCAGATAGGCGTCCAGGTGGGCCTCGATCGCCCGGTAGCCCGGCCCACCCCAAGCCCTGGTGTCCTCGACCGCGCTCTCCACATCGCCCCAGTCGGCGAGCGGCGCCGGCGGCTCAGGCGGTCGCAGCTCGCTGACCGACTGGCGCAGGTGACCGAGGTCGGCGACGGGCAGCCGGCGCAGCGGCTCGACGGACTCGGCCGGGCGCGAGGACGGCATCCACGCCTGGAAACCGACCATCACATCGCGCAGCAGGTCGTCGACCTGCCGATCGCGGGCCGGGTCGTGCGTACGCACCTGGGTGGTGATCACGTGGGAGGCGGTCTGCTGGGCGGCCAGCACCTCGGCGACGCCCGTCTCGATCCGGCGTCCGACCGCGGCCAGCTCGGCCCGCTCGGGCGGACCCATCTGCCGGGTGAACCGATGTCGCAGCACGGTGTGCAGGTTGGTGGCCAGGTCGTCGAGGCGGCGCGGGTCACCGATCATCCTCAGCGCACCGGCGAACGCCTTGCCCTCCGGCGTAGAGCCCATCACGTCCTTGCCGCGCTGCAGATACTCGCGCAGGACCTCACCGGCCGGACGTACGTCCTGACGCAGGTCGGTCACCACGTCACGCTGCATTGCCCGGATCGACTCGACCACCCGCGCGAAGTCGGCGGGGAGCTCACGGGTCAGATGGAGGATGTTCTCGGCCTGCTCCAGCAGGGTGTCGTCATCGACGGCGTCGACGACGCCGGTGCGGTCCAGGCGGGCGATCTCGGCGCGTCGCTCGGCGATCTCCTCGGTCAGCCGCGCCACCCGGGTCAGCACGTCGGGGTCGGCGTCCAGGGCGAGCCGCTCGACCGCCTCCAGCAGCGTCCGGACCCGCGACTCCGAGACCCGCGCCCGAGACCCGCTCGCCCGGCCGGCGATCTCGAGGGCGCCCACCGCGTGCGCGGAGAGCCGGTAGACCTCGTCCTCGCCCTCGATCTGGCGCAGCAGCCACCCGGCGCGCACCCACTGGCGGCACAGCTCACGGGCCGTGCCGACCGGCAGCATCACCTCGCCACCCTCGCCCTCGGCATGGCCGGTCGCCCGGAGCCGGTCCACCATGTCGCCGATCTCGGCGTGCGCGTCCACCACCGGCACGGCGGCCCGCTCGGAGGTGAAGGTCACTGAGAGCACCGCCACCACGAACGGCGCGAACCGGCCGTGCAGGAGGTCGAGCATCGGGTTCTTGAAGGCGGCCAGAGCCCCGGCGTACGCCGCCTCGACGCGAGTATCACTCATCGGCAGATACCGTACGTGGCAGCACCGACAACACCACAAACCTTCATCACACGCGCGGACACGCCGAGAATTCGGTTGCCGCCTACCGCATAGTTATCCCATGCGGGTTCGTCCTTTTCCTGTCGTAGTGGCCGTGGTGGCCCTGATCGCACTCTCCGGCTGCGCCGGGAACTCCGAGAGCCCGGAGTCCGCCGCGAAGGGCGAGTCGGCCAGCGCCTCGCCGTCCGCGGAGGCCCTCACCGCCAAGATCTCCCCCGCCGACGGCGCCAAGGACGTACCGGTCGACAGCACCGTGACGGTGACCGCGACCTCGGGCGAGTTCACGAGCGTGAAGGTCGCCAAGCCCGACGGACGCACCGTGCCCGGCTCGCTCTCCGAGGACAAGTTGACGTGGACCGCCAACGACCTGCTCGACCCGGCGCTGCGCTACACGGTCACCGCCACCGGTGAGACCGGCAAGGTGACCAGCAGCTTCACCACCCGCTCGCTCTCCCTGGCCCAGCAGACCTTCGCCACGATCGTCCCCGTCGACAAGTCCGAGGTCGGCGTCGGTATGCCGGTCGCGGTCTACTTCGACGTGCCGGTCAAGGACCATGCCTCCTTCGAGAAGCGCATGCACGTCACCTCCACCCCGGCGCAGACCGGCTCCTGGTACTGGGTCTCCGACACCGAGGCCCGCTACCGCCCGCAGGCCTACTGGAAGCCGGGCACCACCATCAAGGTCGACCTCGACATCAACGGCGCCTCCGCCGGCGGGGACGTCTACGGCCAGCACAGCCGCACCGCCACCTACAAGGTCGGTGACGCGCACGTCTTCAAGGTCAACGCGCGTACGCATCAGATGAAGGTCTTCAGCAACGGCAAGCTGCTGCGTACGATCCCGATCACCACCGGCAAGCCCGGCTTCACCACGCGGTCGGGGATCAAGGTCATCTCCGAGAAGCACCGCGTCAAGGAGATGCGCTCGGAGACGATCGGCATCTCCGACCAGAGCTCGAGCGACTACTACTCCCTCGACGACGTCGAGTACGCCATGCGGATCAGCAACTCCGGCGAGTTCATCCACGCCGCGCCGTGGTCGACCGGGTCCCAGGGCTACGCCAATGTCTCCCACGGCTGCACCGGCCTCTCCACCGCCAACGCCGCCTGGCTCTACGGCCTGGCCCGCATCGGCGACGTCGTCGAGACCACCGGCACCGACCGGAAGATGGAGTGGGACAACGGCTTCGGCGACTGGAACCTGTCCTGGGCCGAATACCAGAAGGGCTCGGCCCTGCGCTGACTCTGGTCAGGCCTTCGTCATCACCGCCAGCCCGTCCAGGTGACGCGCCAGACCGTACTCGAACAACGCGTCCAGATCCGGCGGCGCATCCTCGGACATCCGCGCCAGCAGCGGGAACCGGTCGCTCGTGAGCACCTCACGACGCCGGGCTCGTTGGCTCTCCGACCAGCGGCTCAGGCTCAGGCCGGTCCTTCGCTCGGCCGCGGTCTCACGAGCGTTGGAGAGGGCGACGGTGACAACCAGCCCGTGCAGCGTGAGCGCCTCCTGGAGGCGTACGTCCATCGGGAGCTCGAGCTCGTCCAGCGCCCGCATCGTCCACTCGGTGTGGTCCATCATGTGCGGAACGAAGGTGGGCCGGGTGAACGAGATGACCTGCGGCAGCCACCGGTGACGCCGGCACAGTCGCCAGTGCTCGCGCGCGACCAGCTCGAGCTTGGCGCGCCAGCCCGGCGGGCCGTGCTCGGGCAGAGCGAGATCACCGAAGACGAGATCGGCCATCTGGGCCAGCAGGTCGTCCTTGCTCGTGACGTAGCGGTAGAGGGACATCGGCCCGAGTTCCAGGCTGCTCGCCAGGCGGCGCATCGACAACGCCTGGAGTCCGTCGGAATCGGCCACGTCGACAGCGGCACGAAGGATGCGGGCACTCAGCACCTCCTGCTCCGCTGACCCGGGCTGTCGTGCGGGTGGACGCGCCGGCCGCGGGCTGACCACGGTGCCCGAGCCCACCCTCGTCTCCACGAGCCCCGCCTCGCGCAGAGCGGCGATCACCTTCGTCGCGGTCGCCACCGCGACGCCCCACTGCCGAGCGATCGCCCGGATCGACGGGACCCGGTCACCGGGGCGGAGCTCGCCGATGGTGATCCGGGAGCCGATCTCCGCGGCGATGACTCGGTAGGGCGGATCACGTCGTTCCGAAGGCGGCATCAGCGGTCCGATCTGGTCGAGGGAGGGGAGGCGGGGCATATCGTACTAGTTCACTTTCGACCGGAAACTAGTGCACTTCGCGCGATCTTCGCTTGCTGAGCCACCCGCATCGGTGAATACGGTGTACGCGCATCAACGAATTCAGGATGAGAGAAGGAGCACGAATGAGAAACCGCGACGTTCTCGTGACGGGTAGTGGCATTGCCGGGACGACCCTGGCCCACCTGCTGTGTCGCTACGGGTTCAGACCGACGGTGGTGGAGCGATCGCCTGGACCACGGACGGGCCGTCACGCGATCGACATCCGCGGGACGGCCCGCGAGGTGATCGGGCACCTGCGGCTTGTACCCCAGGTCCGCGCGGCCCTGCTCGCCGCACGAGGCATGGCCTTCATCGATGAGCGCGGTCACCGCCAGGCCAGCTTCGACCCGGACGTCTTCGGCCCCTCGGGCGGACCCGCCGCCGAGTGGACGCTGCTGCGCACCGACCTGGCCACCATCCTCTACGAGGCGACCAAGGACGAGGTCGAGTTCGTCTTCGACGACGCGATCACTGAGGTCACCCAGGACGCGGACGGCGTCACCGTCGCGTTCGAGAAGGGACAGAGCCGGCGCTTCGACCTCGTGGTCGGCGCCGACGGTGTCCACTCCGACCTGCGCCGGATGACCTTCGGGCCCGAGGAGCGCTACGTCCACGACCTCGACTCCTACCTGTGCCTCTACTCGGTCAGCTCCGCGATGGAGCACGACTGGCAGCTGATGTACACGATGCCGGGCAACGATGGCCGCCCCGGCCGCACCGCCGGCATGCGGCCGCTCCCGGGCACCGACCGTGCCCTGGCGGCCTTCTTCTTCCGGGGCCGCGGGTTCTCCTACGACCGGCGCGATGTCGAGGCCCAGAAGCAGATGGTGGTGCGTACGTTCCAGGACGCCGGCTGGGTCGTGCCTCGCGTGCTGCCCCAGATCTGGGACAGTCCCGACTTCTACTTCGACCGGGTCGAGCAGGTGCAGATGGACACCTGGTCGAGCGACCGGGTCGCGCTCGTGGGCGACGCCGCCTACTGCGCCTCGCCGATGTCGGGCATCGGCACCAGCCTCGCGCTGGTCGGCGCCTACGTGCTCGCCGGCGAGCTGGCCAAGGCCGACGGCGACCACCGGATCGCGTTGCCTGCCTACGAGGCAGGGATGCGCGCGTTCGTCGACCGCGCCCAAGTCTTCGCCCGCACCTCGGGCGACGGCGGCCTGATGCCGGACACACCCACCCAGATGTGGCTGCGCAACCTCTCGATCCGCGCGATGCGGTTCCTGCCCAGGCGGCTGGTCGGCCGCGGCTTGGAGAAGGTCGCCGATACGGTCTCACTCGCCGACCACGCCGCCCCGAGCGCCGACCGAGCGCTCACCGCGCGAAGGAAGGCCTGATGAGCGCCTCCTCCACTGCCATGGCCACCGCAGCACCGGTACGCGGCCGCTTGCGGGCCGCCTGGATCCTGCTTCCGCTTCTGCTGGTGATCTCCGCGGCTATGTCGCCCGTGCGCTCAGCCCACGGCGACAGCCGCGCATCATCTGCCGGTGGTTCCAGGTCAGCACCGGCCGCAGCAGCATCGAGGCCACGCCGAGCAGGCCGCGTACGGCGACCTCCTGCTCGAACACCATCCGGCTCCCACCCGGCGCCGGCGTCAGTGTCCACCGCGCGAACCCGTCCAGGTCGCCGCCGAGGCCTACCTCCAGCGTCGGCAGGTCGCGGCTGACCGCGTGCAGCACGATCTCCAGGTCGTACGGCAGCGCCGAGCGGCACACCAGCAGGGCATCGTCCTCCCCCAGCTTCACCACCGCCCGCACCTGCGGCCACCACTCGGGATAGCGCTCCAGGTCGACCAGCATGGCCCGTACCGCCTCCGGAGGGCTCGGGATCACCCAGGTCTCCCTGAACACATAGCGAGCATGCACGGGCTCAGTCTGCCAACAGGCCAGACATAGCGTGGCCGAGTCGACACAGGACGGTCGGCGGGGATACTTCTCGCCATGAACCGTCTCGGACCGGTCCCGCCGGTGATCCCGTACGCCGGCCAGCACGACGGGCCACGGCGCGTGCTCTCGTTGCGTCTGCGCCGAGGCCTCATTGCTACGGCGTCGGCGAGCGTCAACATCGACGGCGCGGTGTACCCACAGCAGTGGGGCGAGAGCGCTTTCGAGATCCCCGCGAACCGGCCGGTCGCGATCGCCGTTTATCAGCACGGTCGTAGCGGGCAGGTCGGACTGGCAACCGCGGTCCTCGGGCCTGACCACACTCCGACGCTGGAATACCGGGGCCCGGCCCACCTGGCGATGGCCGGCGAGCTCGGCGCACCAGGCACGGTCCGCCAGCGCGGCGTCGTCGTTCAGAGTGGACTGTGTGGCTGCCTGATCGTCCTGCTCCTCCTGCTTCTGGGATTCATCGTCTTCGTCTTCACCAGCCTGGTCACCCGATGAGCTCGGCGACAGTCTGACGCCCTAGTTGCGGCGAGAGCGCGCCGAGAGCGGCCTCGGCGGCTTCGTCGCACAGTCCGGCGGTCACGGACTCGAGTCGGGCGCCGACGGCAGCCACGGCCGCGGGTGCCATCGACAGCGAGGTGACACCCAGCCCGACGAGCACAGGCGCGAGCAGCGGGTCGGCGGCGGCCTCGCCGCAGATGCCGACGGGCTTGCCGGCCGTACGCCCCGCCTCGGCGGTGATCGCGATGAGCTGCAGCACCGCCGACTGCCAGGGATCGGTGAGGTGGGCGAGGTCGGTGGCGAGTCGGTCGGCGGCCATGGCGTACTGGGTCAGGTCGTTGGTGCCGATGGAGAGGAAGTCGACGACCTCCAGCATTCGGTGGGCCATCAGCGCCGCAGCCGGCACCTCGACCATGACGCCCGGCTTGAGGCCGCGGGCGCGGACCAGGGCGGCGAAGTCGGCGGCCTCCTGGACGGTGGCGACCATCGGCGCCATCACCCAGGTGTCGGCTCCGGTGCGCTCGGCGGCGATAGCGATGGCGTCGAGCTGGCGCTCCAGCAGGCCGGGGTTGTCGGCGGCGAGCCGCAGGCCGCGTACGCCCAGGGCCGGGTTCTCCTCGCCCTCATGGGTCGCGAAGGCGATCGGCTTGTCCGAGCCCGCGTCCAGGGTGCGTACGACGACGTGGCCGCGGCCGGCGAAGGGGGCGAGCACCTCGGCGTAGACGTCGGCCTGCTCGGCCACGGTGGGCTCCTCGCGACGGTCGAGGAAGCTGAGCTCGGTGCGGAAGAGGCCCACGCCCTCGACCTGGCCGGCGGCCGCGTCTCGTGCCGAGGAGCCATCGGCGACGTTGGCGAGCAGGGCCACCGGGTGGCCGTCGGCCGTGCGCCCGGGCCCGGTCCAGGCGGCGACCGCCTGGCGCCGGGCGAGGTCGGCCTCGGCGCGGGCGGCGGCGTCGGGGCCCGGCTCCAGGTCGACGATCCCGGCCTGGCCGTCGACGAGCACAGGTGTCCCCGCGACGATGCCGGTCGCGCCGGCAACCCCGACCAGGCACGGGATGCCGAGCTGGCGGGCGATGATCGCGGTGTGACTGGTGGGGCCGCCCCGCTCGGTGACCAGCGCGACCACCCGCGCCGGGTCGAGAGCGGCGGTGTCGGAGGGCGCCAGGTCGGCGGCCACCAGGACGCACCGCCCCTCGGGCACGTCCACGCCGGGCTCAGGCTCGCCGGCGAGGTGGGCGAGGACCCGGCGTTCGATGTCGCGCAGGTCGGTGACCCGCTCGGCCATCAGGCCACCCATCCCGCTGAACAGCGTGGCAAACTGCTCCACCGCCGCCGCGACGGAGGCGACCGGCCCCTCCCCCGCACGCAGGTGCTTCTCCACGGCGACTCGCAGCCCCTTGTCACGGGCCAGGCCCGCGCTCGCGCTCAGGACGGACGCGGCTGCGCCGGAGGCGGCCTCGGCCCGGCGGGCGTATCCGTCGGCGACGGCGGTGGCGGCCTCCTCGTAGGCCGCGAGCGCGTCCTCGGGCTGGTCGAAGCCGCGCCGTTCGAAGGCCTCCAGCGCGGCGGGATCGACCTCGGTCCGCACCACGTGGACGGGCGCCAGCACGATCCCGGGGACCACCGGAGTGCCGGAGAGGATAGATGAGTGAGACGTGACCATGGCCACAAATATCTGCCCTAACCCCTTGACTAGTCAACACATTCGGGCATAAAACAACATATGTGGGCATTCACAACGCCGAAACCCACCCGAAACCACACCGATCATGAAGGAGGCCGGGATGTACGCCGAGGAGCGACAGATCGCGACGGCCCGTCTCGTCGCCGAGCGCGGGCGGATATCCGTGGCCGACATCGCCGAGCGGTTCGAGGTCACCACCGAGACCGTGCGCCGAGACCTCTCGACGCTGGAGCGACGGGGCCTGGTCCGCCGGGTCCACGGTGGGGCGGTTCCGGTGGAGACCATGGCCGTGCTCGAGTCCGCGCTCGGCGAGCGCGAGCAGACCTTCACCGCGCAGAAGGACCGCATCGCCCGGGCCGCGCTCGCACTCCTCCCCACCGAAGGCGGCACCATCGCGATCGACGCCGGCACGACGACCAGCAGATTCGCCCACGCGCTGCCGCGCGACCACCACCTCACCGTGGTGACCCACGCGGTCCCGGTCGCCGCCATGCTGGCCGGCAGCCCTCAGATCGAGCTCCACCTGCTGCCCGGTCGCGTCCGGCCGGCCACCCAGGCCGCGGTCGGCGCCGAGACCGTGGACGCGCTGAGCCGCCTGCGGGTCGACGTCACCTTCGTGGCCACCAACGGGCTGACGCTGGCCCACGGCCTCTCCACCCCCGACCACGAGGAGGCAGCGACCAAGCGCGCGCTGGTCAATGCCGCCCGCCGGGTCGTGTGCCTCACAGACTCCAGCAAGATCGGCGTCGAGACCACACTCCGCTTCGCCGCGCTGGGCAACATCGACGTGCTCGTCACCGACAGCGACATCGACGACGACGTCGCCGACGAGCTCCGTGAGAGCGGCCTCGAGGTGCTGATCGCATGATCGTCACTCTGACCGCCAACCCGAGCATCGACCACACCGTGATGCTCACCAGCGCGCTGCGCCGCGGTGAGGTGCTGCGCGCCCGGACGACCACCTCCCAGCCCGGCGGCAAGGGAGTGAACATCTCCGGAGCGGCGTACGCCGCAGGCGTTCCCACCCGCGCCGTGCTCCCCTGCTCCGACCTCGACCCGATGGTCGCAGAGCTGCGGGCCTCCGGGCTCGACGTGGTCACCGTCGGGCCTGCCGGCCGGCCGCGGATCAACACCACCGTGACCGAGCCCGACGGCACCACCACCAAGCTAAACGGCCCGGGCGCCACCGCGACCCCTGCCCTGCTCGACGCCTTGGCGGCCCGGCTCGTGAAGGAGGCCGAGCAGGCCCGCTGGGTCGTCCTCGCCGGATCGCTGCCGCCCGAAGCCCCGTCCGGTTGGTACGCCGAGGTCGTGAGCGCGCTCCGGTCCACCGGCACCCACATCGCCATCGACACCAGCGAGGCGCCCCTCGAGGCGCTCGCCGCCGGGCTCCCGGCCGGCGCACCCGACCTGCTCAAGCCCAATGCCGAGGAGCTGGCCTCCATCACCGGATCCGACTCCCTCGACGACCCGGCCGCCGCAGCCGCGGCGGCCCGGACCCTGGTCGACCGCGGGGTCACCGCCGTGCTCGCGACCCTCGGAGGAAACGGCGCCGTCCTCGTCTCCGAGGAAGGCACCTGGCACGCCACCCCGCCGCCGACCGAGGTCGTCAGCACGGTCGGTGCCGGCGACAGCTCGCTGTTCGGCTATCTCCTCGCCGACCTTCGCGGACTCTCCGCCCCTGAACGTCTCGGGCTCGCCGTCGCGTACGGCAGTGCAGCCGCCGGCCTCCCCGGCACCACCCTCCCCACCCCACCCCAGGTCCGTGCCGACCTCGTGTCCGTACGCGACCTCGACCCCATCACCGGAGGACTCTGATGTCCGCACTCATCGCCCCCGAGCTCGTGGCCCTCGACGCCGATCTCGGCTCTGACAAGCACGACGTCATCCGTGCGCTGGCGCAGCGCGTGGCCGACGCGGGCCGGGCCACCGACCTCGACGCGCTCGTCGCCGACGCGCTGGCCCGCGAGGAGGTCTCGGCCACCGGTCTCCCCGGCGGCCTGGCGATCCCGCACTGCCGTACGTCCGGGGTCGACGAGCCCGTGGTGTCCTTCGCCCGGCTCTCACCCCCGGTCGACTTCGGCGGCAAGGACGGCCCGGCCGACCTGGCCTTCCTGATCGGGGCACCCGCGGGCGGCGACGCCACCCACCTGACCATCCTGACCAAGCTGGCCCGTGCGCTGGCCCGGCCTGAGTTCGGACAGACCCTGCGCGGGACCGACTCGGCCGAGCAGGCTGCCCAGACCATTCTCGAAGCGGTCGGCGACATGCCGGCCCCGACCAAGAGCGCGACGCCCGAGCCCGCACCTGCCCCGGCTGCGACGGAGAAGCGCACCCTCGTCGCGGTGACCGCCTGCCCGACCGGCATCGCCCACACCTACATGGCGGCCGAGGCACTCGAGGCCGCGGCCGCCCGGGCAGGCGTGGAGATCGCGGTCGAGACGCAGGGCTCGGCCGGGGCGACGCCGTTGCCCGCCGAGACGATCGCCCGCGCCGACGCCGCCATCTTCGCCGTCGACGTCGGTGTCCGCGACCGGAGCCGCTTCGCCGGCAAGCCACTGATCTCCTCCGGTGTGAAGCGTCCGATCGACGACGCCGACGCGATGATCGCCGAGGCGCTCGCCGCCGCCGCGGACCCGAACACCGCCCGCGTGGAGTCCGGCAGAGGCGACTCCTCCGAGTCCGCCGGCACCGCCTCGGAGAGCTGGGGCGGACGGACCCGCCGCGTCCTGATGACCGGCGTCTCCTACATGATCCCGTTCGTCGCCGCCGGCGGCCTGCTGATCGCGCTGAGCTTCCTGCTCGGCGGCTACGACATCACCGACGTCTACGGCGCGGTCATGGTCGACAACACCCTGACCAACCTCCCCGACGTACAGGCCCTCGGTCTCGACCACGCCCTCTTCGACAGCGGCCTCGCCGTCTATCTCGGCGCCCTGTTCTTCGTCATCGGCAAGACCGCGTTCATGCTGTTCATCCCCGCGTTGGCGGGCTATATCGCGTACGCCATCGCCGACCGCCCCGGCATCGCCCCGGGCTTCATCATGGGTGCGCTGGCTGCCAACCTGTTCGGCGTGGTCAACGCCGACGGCGTCGCGGCACCCGCGACCGGCTTCCTCGGCGCGATCGCGGGCGGCGTCCTCGCCGGCGTGATCGCCCACTGGGTCAGCGGATGGCGCGTCCCGAGCTGGGCGCGTGGCCTGATGCCCGTGCTGGTGATCCCGCTGGTGACCTCGATCCTGGCCGGTCTGGTGATGATCATCGTGCTCGGCAAGCCGATCAACTGGCTGATGGAGCAGCTCACCGACGGCCTCGCCGCCCTGGACGGCACCAGCGCCGTCGCCCTCGGCGCGGTGCTCGGCCTGATGATGGCCTTCGACATGGGCGGCCCGCTCAACAAGGTGGCCTACAGCTTCGCCGCCACCGGTGTCGGTGCCGCCTCGCTCGCCGCCGACTCCCCCGAGCTGCGGATCATGGCCGCGGTCATGCTCGCCGGGATGGTCCCGCCGATCGCGCTGGCGCTGGCCACCGTCGTACGTCCCCAGCTCTTCACCCCCGCAGAGCACGAGAACGGCAAGGCCGGCTGGCTGCTCGGCGCCTCGTTCATCACCGAGGGAGCGATCCCCTTCGCCGCGGGCGACCCGATGCGCGTCATCCCGGCGATCATGGTCGGCAGCGCCGTGACCGGCGGCCTCTCCCAGCTCCTCGACGTCGGCGTCCGTGCGCCGCACGGCGGCATCTTCGTCCTCTTCGCCGTCACCAACGTGCTCGGCTACCTGATCGCTCTCGCCGCCGGCGTGATCGTCGGCGCCGGCATGGTGATCGCCCTCAAGTCCCTCGGCCGCGCTCCGGTCCCGGCCGTCGCGACCAGCTGAACCCTCAAACACACCACCGAAGGAGCATCATGCCCACCCAGACCGTCACCGTCGGTTCCGCCGTCGGCCTGCACGCCCGCCCCGCTGCGATCATCTCCGAGAAGGTCGACGAGCTCGGCGCCGAGATCACCCTCGCCGTCCCAGGCGGCGAGCCGGTCGATGCGGCCTCTTCGCTGCTGATCATGACCCTCGGCGCCGCCAACGGCGACAAGGTCGAGGTCACCGGCCCGGACCAGGCCGCGGTCGACACTATCGCCGCGCTCGTCGCGCAGGATCTCGACGCCTGATCTCTCCTCGACGCGTTTGCCGACCTGCGGCACCGATATCGGCGACCGGCCTCCTCGGCGGCGATCCGGTAGTAGATTTTCGGTGTGGTCGATCCTCCCTGGGACCTTCTGCTGACCGTGGCGTTCGTGCTCACGGGCACCGCAGGGATCTGGATCCTCGTGGTCTGCCCACCGTCGGGCACGGAGACCGTTCTCCACCTCAACCACGCCGTGATGAGCGTGGCGATGATCCTGATGATCTGGGTGATCGTCTCGGACGTCGCGGTCTGGGCGCAGGTCGCGCTCTTCGCGGTCCTGGCCCTGGCGCTGCTCGCGGCCCTGCGGCGCGCGAGCGACGGGGCCCGGCGCGCTGACCTGGTCGGTCATCTCGGCCTCAACGCCGCGATGATCTGGATGCTCGCCGCGATGCCGCTGCTGATGGCTGACGTGGGCGGTCTCGAGGGTCATGCGGGTCATGGCAGCGCGGTGGCGATCGCACCGGCCGGGCACACTCCGGGCTGGGCGGTCGCGGTCAACTCGCTGTTCGTCGTGGTCTGCGCGGCCGGGGTGCTGTGGTGGCTGGTGCGGGCGACCGCCGTCCGAGAGCACCGACTGCCGGCCCTCGGCCACGGGCTGATGGCTGCTGGGATGGGCACGATGCTCGTCCTCCTTCCCGCGTGAGGATCAGACTCCCGCGAGCGGGCGGCCGCTGTCCCGCCAGCCGAGCACGCCGCCCTCGAGGTTGTAGGCCCGGCGACCGGTCGCGGCGGCCCGGGCCGCGAACCGCGCCGACCGGTCACCCGTCGGACATACGAATACCACCCGCGACGCCTCCGAGAACGGCATCCCCGCCTCCATGACCTGCTCGAGCAGGTCGTCGCGGAGGTTGATCGCCCCCGGGATGTGGCCGGCCTGGAAGGCCAGCGCCGTGCGTACGTCCACCACGACCACGTGCTCACCCGCAGCGGTCCACGCCTCGATGTCCTCGGGGGCCGCTGAAGGCGCCTCCGAGGCAGGAGCGGGGCTCGCCGCGCCGAACAGGTCGGGGCGGCGGTGGCGGTAGTAGGAGAGGTACGGCTCCATCCGGTCGCACGCGATCACGACCGCTGTGACCGGACCGCCGGGGCCGGACAGGAGCCGTTCCCGAGCGGCGGCATAGGCGGCCCCAGTGGTGGGCCCGGCGAGCACGCCGTGCCGGGTGGCGAGCTCGAGGCTCGCGGAGATCGCGTCGGCCGAGTCGACGGCGGCGATCGCGTCGTAGAAGCCGGGGTCGAAGAGCCCGACCTCCCACATCTCCGCCGCCGAGCGGATGCCGGGGATGAAGTCACCTTCGGCGGCGACGACGCCGATCACGGCGGTCTCCGGGTTGCGCTCGCGCAGGTACGTCGCCGCCCCTCGGGTGGAGCCGGTGGTGCCGAGCCCGCCCACGAGCAGGTCGACCGGGCCGGCGTCGCGGTAGATCTCGCGGCCGGTCTGCTCGTAGTGGGCTCGCAGGTTGTCCGCGTTGGTGTACTGCGAGGTGTGGTGGTAGCGGCCGGGCTCACCATCCATGAGGTCGCCGATCACCCCGAACACGTCATTGGGCGCGGTCGGGTCCGGGCACTCCGAGAGGCCGGGCATCTCGGTCACCTCGGCGCCCAGCAGCGACAGCATCTCGCGGACCTCGCGCACCCGGACCCGGTTGGTGAAGGCCCTGAACCTGACCCCGTGCATCGAGGCGATGATCTGGAGCGCCTTGGCGGTGTTGCCGCTCGATGCCTCCAGGACGACCTGCTCCTCCTCGGCGATCGTCCCGATGTGGTCGCGCAGCAGCGCCCAGGCGACGCGGTCCTTGACGGAGCCGAACGGGTTCGCCGACTCCAGCTTCAGGAAGATCTCGGCCTCGGGCACACGGTGGGCGGCCGGATCGAGCCGCAGCAGCGGGGTGTCGCCGATCATGTCCAGCACGCTGTCGTAACGCATGGTCAGCTCCCGTGGTGGTCGTCTGCGACGAAGGTGAACCGTTCGCCGTCCCAGACCGCCGCGACCTTGGGTGGCGGCGGATGCCCGCCGGCGGAGGACGCCGACAGGTCCATCTGATAGGCGGCGGTGTTGACGAACGCGAGTACGTCGCCGCTGCTCGGCTCGGACTCCAGGAACACCTTGCGGCGGCTCACCAGGTCGGACTCCAGGCACAGCCGGCCGGCGAGGAACACGCCCTCCGCCGGCGGCTCACCACGACCGTCGACTAGCACCGGGTCCAGCAGGACCTCCTGGTCGGCCGGGGTGACCTGGTTGCGGGAGAGGTCGAGCACGACCAGGTCGCGCCCGGCGGCGCGCTTACGGTAGAGCACAGAGGCCAGGGTGACCCCGGCGTGGTCGACCAGGGCCTTGCCCGGTTCGATCCACAGCGTGAGCATGCACTCGCGCAGCACCTCGGCCACCGGTCGCCGCTCGATCTCGGCGGCCAGGAACCGCTCCAGGACGTCGGTGGCGGGGCGGTGGTTGCCGTACTTGTGCGCGGACGGCGCCCCGGCCACTGCTCCGGCTCTCCGGAGCCCGAGGTCGTGACCGGGCCACACCAGCTCCGCCGGACCAGCGGCGACCGCTTGCGAGTACCGCTGGAACGGCTCGGGATCCTCGACGAAGCGCTGCCGGAACCCACCGCCGATGTCGATCACCGAGGGCCGCAGGCCCTTCCGGTGGGCGGCGGCCACGACCGCCATCGACTCGGTCAGGGCATCCACCCGGGCGGCCGGGTCCGCCGTGTCGAGATGGAACGCGACACCGCGCAGGTCGAGGCCGGGGGCGCGGCGTACGGTCTCGAGGGCGGCGTCGGCTTCGGCGAGGTCGATGCCGAACCGAGACTGGGGCACCGCCGGCGAGACGAAGCCGGAGAGCCGCAGCAGGACCGGGACGGCGCTGCCGGCCGGCGCGGCAGCGGCGAGCCGGTCGAGCTCCCAGAGGTCGTCGGCATTGGCGGTGACCCCCAGCGCGGCGATCCGCTCGATGAACGCCGGCGACTTCGGACCTGTCGCCTCGATCCGGTCCGACGTGAACCCCGCGGCCAAGGCCCGGTCGAGCTCGGCCGCGGAGGCCACGTCCGCGCTGAGCCCGGTGGCGGACGCCTCGGCGAGGAGCGCGGCCGAGGCGTTCACCTTGTGCGCGTAGAAGATGTCGTACGGCACGCCGTGACGCCGCAGGACGCCCGCGAGCGCGGTGGTGTTCTCGGCCATGACCTGAGGAAAAACCACGTGGAGCGGTGACCCGAACCGTTCGATCGCCTCACTCACCGCGGCAGCGTCGTCGAGGAAACGGGCGGCGATCGGGTGTCTCGCGGCCGGGAGCGGCAAGCGTTGGCTCACCCCTCGGCCACCGTGTAGCCGGAGTCGCGCAGGTCGGCGAAGACCCGGTCACGCTGCCCGGCGTCGGTGAACCTGGCCCGGACCCGCTTGCCGTGCAGGTCGACCTCGATCAGCTCGGCCGCCTGGGCGTCGAAGACGGCGGTGATCGTCACCCGACAGTGCCGGCAGGTCATGTCCGGGACCCCGAACTCCTGCTCCCCCGCCGCGAACCGTACGTCCCGCGCGGCGGACTCCGGGATCTCGGCTATCCGCACCGCCTCGACCGCGGACCGGAACGCCCCGGTGAGCGCCTCGGCGACGGCGGCGAGCGGCTGGACGCGCTGCCCGTCGACCTGATGGGCTCGCTGCCCGAGGCAGACGGGCCGCTCCCCCGCCGGCAGCAGGGCGTACTGTCGCGAGATCTGGTCGAGCTCGACGTGGTAGCGCTGGATGGCCGCACGTGGCCCCAGGCCCTCCTCGCGGGCCTGGTCCATCACGCCGTGGGCGTCGGCGATGGTGCGGCGCTTCATCTCGGCGAGCAGCGCGACGGTCTCGGCGGTGTAGCGCAGCCGCCCGCCGGTCCCTTCCAGGTTCGCGGGGATCATGCCTCTGCGGTACGTGGAGGCCTGCAGCTCCCAGAACCAGGTCGAGGCCACCGTGCCGTAGAGGCCGGAGGCGCACATCGCCTCGGCGAACTCGACCGGGTCCTCGATCCCGACCTGTCCGGCGAGCATGCCGTGCTGGACGAGCGCTCGGCCGGCGGCCTCGGCTCCGACGCGGAAGATCTCGGCGGGCTCCTGGTCGGTGGTCGTGTCGGCCAGGAGATCGAGCGCGTCGTCGTCGAGCGCGTCCGAACGCGCGGTGACGGGATCGGCCTCGGCGATCGCGTCACCGACGGCGATCACCGCCTCTCTGGCAGCGATCGGCAGCATTGGGCTGAGCGCGCCTGGCCCGATGTGGCCGCTGTTCGCGATCCCGCGGGAGTCGCGCCAGGTGACGCGGTGCGTGGCGCTGACCACCTGGTCGGGCCGGCACGGCCGCATGAAGGACTCCAGGTAGCGCCGTTGTCCGGTGGTGAGCGACCCCCCGGGTTCCGGGGTGAGCTCCTCGACCCGGTAAGCCACCGACACCTCGGCGACTGCGGGGGCCGGGCCGGCCAGGAAGTCGGGGCCGGCCACCTCGGCCAGGATGCGGGCGGCGGTGGCGCGGTCGTACCTGATGCCGTCGTTCTGCACGTGTCAGTCCCTTTCGGCAGCGGCGGCGAGGCCCTGCAGGAGTCGGTCGACGTCGTTCTCGTCGTTGTACAGGTGAAAGCTCACCCGGACCGCGTCCTCCCGCGGCCCGTCCAGACAGTGGTCGCCGGCGCGTACGTACACGCCGCGGCGTTCGAGGGCGAAGGCCACGTCGGCGCCCGCCTGGCCGTCGAGGGAGAAGGCGGCGATGCCGCTGTGGTGCCGGCCCGCGTCGACCGGCGGCCCGAGGAGGGTGACGCCCCCGATCCGGGCGGCGCCGTCGGCGAACCGGGCGGCGAGGGTGGTGAGGTGGCCGCCGACGCGGTCGAGGCCGATGGTGTCGAGGAACGCGGTGGCGCTCGCGAGCGCCGCGGCGCCGGCCCCGTCGAGGCTGCCCTCCTCGGCAGCATCGGTGAGCGGCGAGACGTGTCGCGCCGGCCCGCTCCGCGCGGCCGCCCGGTCGACCGCGATCCGATGATGCTGATCCCGGCGTACGTAGACCGTGCCCGTGCCGGGAGGCCCGAACATCTTGTGGCCCGAGACGACGGCGAGCTCGGCCCGGGAATCGGCCAGGCGCAGGGGCAGCCGCCCGGCGCTCTGGGAGCAGTCGAGACAGACCGTCGCTGACGACGGGATCGCCAGGGCGTCGAGGTCGGTCCGGGTGCCGTGGAGGTTGTGTACGTCGGTGACGACGACGACCGCGGTGCGGTCGCTCGCCGCTCGGGCGAAGTCGTCGGGGTCGATGCGTCCCAGCCGGTCGCGGCGGTACGCCACCGCCCGGACGCCCTGGTGGCGCATCCGCTCGGCGAGCCGGAGCCATGGCCGCACCGTCGAGAGGTGGTCGCCTGGGCAGTAGAGGATGTCCCCGCCGTTCGCGAGCGCCGCGGGTGCCCAGCGATCGGCGAGGAACGCCATCGCACCGGTGGCGCCACGGGTGAAGGCGACCTCGTCGGGGAACGAGGCGCCGAGGAACGCGGCGACGTTGGCGCGGGCATCCTCGAAGCGGCGCAGCGCGTCCCGGGCCCACGGGTGTCCGCCCCTGCCGGGGTTGGCGGCGGGCCCGCGCAGCTCGGCGGTGAGCTGGGCGATGACCGGTTCGGGACAGGGGGTGCCGGACGCGGCGTCGAGGTAGACGAGATCAGGTTCGGCGGTGAGTGCCGGAAAGTGCTGACGGGAGCCGAGGCCGGGCACGGACGACTCCTCGGCCGGTCAGGGTTCGCGAGCGATCGTGAATCCGGCCTTGGCGAGCGTGGATCTGACGACCCTCGGTTCGAGCGGTCCGTCGGCGGTGACGCGGGCGCTCGACACGGCTCCCGGGTTCAGGTCGACCACGACCCCCTCGACGCCCTCCAGGCCACCGAGAGCGCTCGTCACGGTCTCGACACAGCGGTGACAGGTCATTCCATCGATGCGCACTTCGAACTGAACCGACATGAAACTGCCCTTCAGTAGGACTTCGGTGGTCGCCCAAAAATATCACCGAACGAGTGGCCGCGAGGTCGGTTCGCGTCGGTCGGCGCTCAGGCTGTGACCTGTGCGAGCCCGCGACCCACGAACAGCACGCCGAAGGCGAGGAGCACCACGATGCTGATGACGTGGTTGTGGGCGAGGAGCCATCCGGTCGCGGACCGGAGCCAGCCGCGGCCACGCTCGCCAGCAAGGACGAACACGAGCACGGGGACGACGAAGTCGATCATGCTCGCCGCCAGCAGCAGCGCGATGCCGCTGATCTGCGCACTGAGCCTCACATCGGCGGTGACCACGATGCCCAGCCCAGAGACCAGGATGGCCACGTTGGGGTTCACGACCGCCAGCAACAGGCCGGCGACGAGCACCAGGCCGACGGACGGATCACGTAGTGCCGAGACCCAGCCGGGCTCCTCCATAGCCGCCCGGTGCGTCGCCCGTGCCGAGGGAGCACCCGCAGCCGACTGCAACCGCGGCCGGAGCCACGACATGACCGCCACGGCGAGGAAGATGACGCCGACGACGATGCTCATCCAGCCACGAGTCGTCGCCGGATCGTCATTGGCGGCATCAGCCGCCCGCCCAGCCGCCAGCGCGGCGACCGACAGCACCCCGTAGACAGCGAGGAACGGCAGTGCCAGCGCGACGACGTTGCGGAACGGGTGCGAGGACCCGAGCAGGAGCAGGCAGGCGACAACCGCAGCCGGGGTGACCGCCAGCCCCACCATCTCCGGCAGCAGCTGCCCGGCGAGTTCCCACATGGGCACAACCTCGCCAAACGCCCGGCCGCCGTCCTCACCCCTTCCGGGGGAAACCGGTTCAGTCGTCTGCGCGTACGACGCAGCGGAACCCGACGTGCGACGTCGTGTCCCGCACGCCGTGCCCCTGGCGCGCGGCGGGCCGGTAGCGGCGGCAGTATTGCGGCGAGCACAGGTGCGACCCGCCCTTCGTCACCATCCGATCGGTCTCCTTGACCTTCTCGGCGCCGGTGCCGGGGCGTTGGCTGCCGCCGCAGCAGGAGGGCGCAGCGACGTCGACCTGCCGCGAGGGCGTACCCGACCCGGCCCGGCCGTGAGGTGGCGCGATGAGGTCACGGTGGTCGGGTGTCCAGGGAGTGCGGGTCCATTCCCACACGTTGCCGACCATGTCGTAGAGACCGTGCCCGTTCGGCGGGTAGGAGGCGACCGGGCTGGTGCGGTCGTGTCCGCGCGGATCCTCGCTGCGCCACGGCCACTGCCCCTGCCAGGTGTTCGCCATCAGCCGCCCGTCCGGAGACAGCTCGTCACCCCACGCGTAGTCGGAGCCGACGAGGCCACCGCGGGCCGCGTGCTCCCACTCGGCCTCCGTCGGAAGCTCTTTGCCGGCCCAGCGGGCGTACGCCACGGCGTCCTCCCAGCCGACGTGCACGACCGGGTGGTCCGGGATCTCGGTCCAGTCCGCGACCTGGCGTCCGGGCCGGCTCCCCGCATCGGCCGCAGGGCCGTCGGGGTGGCGCCACTGGGCACCGGGCTGCCAGCGCCACCACCGAGTCCAGTCGTGCAACGGGACCGGCCCCGGGGCCTGGGTGAACACCTGCGAACCGGGCACCAGCAGCGCCGGGTCGGCACCAGGGAAGTCGGCCGGGTCGAGGTCGCGCTCGGCGACGGTGACGTACCCGGTGTCGTCCACGAAGGCCGCGAACTGCGCGTTCGTCACCGGGTGCCGATCCCACCGCACGTCACCTACGGAGACCTCGACCACCGGGTGCTCCTCGGGGTAGAAGCGGTCGCTGCCGACAAGGTCCAGGCCGCCGGGGATGAGCACCTGCTCGGTCCCGCTCTTCGGGTCACGAACGTCGAGCTCGATCCTGGCTTGGAAATCCCGGGTCATGGGACGCCTCCGATATGAAGTCTGACGAAACGGTGGCCACGTTCGACTCTCCGTCTCCACGGTGTGCCGAGCCTAGGAACAGCACAGGCGTGGGTCCTCACCCCAGACGGGTGAGGACCCACGTACCCGTGCTCTGTGCGTCAGCGCCTTCTACCGACCTGGAGCTCAGGGGGTTGTGTCGACGACCTCCACCGAGATCAAGGTGGCGCCGAGATCACGCACCTTGGCGAGCAGTCCGTACAGAGCGGATTGGTCGGCCACCGAACCGCACAGGGAGGTCGTGCCGTCGGCTTCGTGGACGAGGCTCATCGCGTCGAACCAGACCGACCAGTGCTCATCGAGGTGACCCGCGACCCGGAGCTGGTAGCAGACGGGCTCGCCGGGCCGGCTCATCGCCGGTCGGCAACGGTGGAGACCTCTTCATCGGCACCTGCCGGCAGAGTCGTGGGAATCGCGGTCCGGACGCGCGTGGTGAGCCAGAGGGAATACCCGAGAGCGATCATGGCGATGGCGTTGGGGAAGGCCAGGAACCGGTAGAACGCGTCGGGCAGAAAGGCGAGCGAGGCGGTCAGGAGGCTGGCGACGGCGAGGAGGACGGCTGCCCACCGGGCCAGAACGCGTGTCCGGTAGAGGGCGATCCCGAAGATGAGTCCGCCGCCCAGGAAGGTGGCGCCGGAGATGTTGAGCGCGGTCTGCATCAGCCCGATGTCGCCGGTGGCGGCTCCGTTGGTGGCTGCGGCGAGAACGTCGTTGACATAGGCCGGGTCGGTTGCGGCGATGGTGGGCAGCACGACGGCACTGACGAAGGCGCCCGCCATGATGGTGAGGTAGCCGAGCGCGAAGACGCCGTACCCGATCAGGCCGAGCAGCCCGATCTCTCTGACCTGCCGCAGGTACATGCCAGTGATGCCGGCCAGGGCCAAGATCGCCATCAGCACCTTGAACACGTTGCGGACGGCCCATTCGGTGGTCGTGACCGCTACGACATCGGAGTGAGGGTGGCCGAGCTGCACGCCGATGAACGTGACTCCGGCGGCGACAGCCGCGCCTGCGGAGATCCGGATGAGGACGGTTGGGGTGATGATCATGTCCGATTCCTGTTCTGATCGGTTCGCGACAGGTGCCGCGAGATGATCCGAACCTAGGAACCGATGATGGGACCTGGCGTCCCCACACGATGTGACAGACGGTGTGACACGTCTTCGATCCAGCGTCCTGCGGTCAGAGCAGTCCGCGTTCGCGCCCGCGTTTCACGGCGTCTGCTCGGGTGGTGACGTCGAGCTTGATGTAGATGCGCTTGGTGTGGGTTCGCAACGTGTTGAGCGTGACGTACAGCTCCCGGGCGATCTCGGGGCCGGTCAGTTCACCACCGAGCATCCGAAGGACCTGGAGCTCGCGCCGGCTCAACGACGCCGTAGAGACTCCTGCGTGGCCCGGGGACGTGCCGGGGGTGGCCGGGAAGACAAGAGCCTGCAGCACCCCGATCTCCAGCACGCTGTGCCTCCGCCCGGACTCGGTTGCCGCTGCTTGCAACCGACCCAGCCAGTCCCGCAGAACATCCAAACCGCCGTGTTCCACGCGTTCCCCATTCTCAGCGTGCACGAGACGCGCCAACGTCAGGTGCTCATATTCGCGCAGGTAGCTCGGTTCGTCACCCATCGCGACCTCGTGCGCATCCGCCCACGCAGCAGCCGCGTCCAGGTCCCCCGCGGCGATCTGGATCCGGGCCCTGATCGCGGCGATCGGGCGGATGTTCGGGTAGAACCCGGGCCGGTACAGCTCTTCGGCGCGGTCGAGCAGGCTCATCGCCGTGTCATGGTCCCCGCGCGCGGCCCGGAGGTGGGCGGCGGCGATGAACCACCGGTGTCTGTTCTCGGTGATCGAAGCCGACTCGGCCAGCATCCGCGCCGTCTCGAGGTGTTCCTCGGCGCTGGTGAGGTCACCGATCTCCAGGTCGAGCTCGCTGAGCGCAACGTGCAGGTCAGCGGCGGCGCGCTGGTGCGGGTGCTCGCTCCCGCTGGCCGTGGCCAACGACTGCTCGCACAGCCGTCGGGCCTTGGAGGGCCTGCCCGCGGTGACCCACAGGTCGGCCAGCACGATCGTGCCATCGAGCTCATCGACGTGATTCCCTGCCGCGTGGAGTGCGCGGACGGCCTCGCCGTACCTAGCCAGTGCGGAGGCGATGTCGCCTGCGGCCCAGGCCGACAGGCCGAGAAAGCCCGCGCCGGCACCCCGGACGAAATGATCCTCCGGACCAGCCAGCGCCAGCGCATGACGGGCATTGTCCGCCGTGCCCTCGATGTCGCCGCGGGCCTGAGCAAGGGAGGCGCGGTAGACCGCAACCATGGCAGGGGCCGTACGCAGGTCCTCGGTCTCCGCCCAGGTGCTCGCGAGCCGTTCATCGGCCTTGCCGGCCGCCAACGCTTCCTCGGCGGCATCCAGCAGGTCCTCGAACGCGTCGAGATCGCCGGCGGTCATGGCTGCCCAGCCCGCGACGACGCAGAGGACAGGGCTGCGTCGAACAACCGGTTCGGGCAGCGCTCTGATCCACGTCAGCAGTAGCCGATCCTGCCGGGTGCGCCGCAGCTGCGGTACTGCTTCCTCGATCAGGTAGGCGGCGCGGTCGAAGTCCTCGCCGGCAACCGCGTACCGGACAGCCTCCTCGGGGAGACCGTGTTCCGAGCACCAGTCACTGGCTCGCCTGTGCAGCATCGGCATATGCCCTGAGCCAGCGTCGCCCAGTCGCGCTCGCAGCAGATCAGCGAACAGGTGGTGGTAGCGGTACCACCGGCGTTGGTCGTCGAGGGGCACCAGGAACAGGTTGCTGCGCGCGAGCGACTCGAGCATGTGGTTGCCGCCGCGACTGCCCCTGACCGCGTCGCACAGGTCGCCGGTGAATCGGTCCAGGAAACAGGTACTGAGCAGGAAGTCCCGGACCGGTTCGGGCTGCCGGTCGAGGACCTCCTCGGCCAGGTAGTCGACGACATAGCGGTCGCTGCCGGAGAACCCGTCGATGAAGCCGGCGATGTCGTCGCGCCCGCGCAGCGACAGGGCCGCCAGCTGGAGGGCAGCGATCCAGCCTTCCGTGCGCGCACCCAGCGTCGCGATGTCCTCGCGGGACAGCTCGACACCGGAGCCGGCCAGATACGGGCTGGTCAGGTACGCGATCGTCTCCTCGGTGGAGAACCGTAGGTCTGCTGCGCGAATCTCGACGAGGTCGCCGCGCGCTCGCAGGCGCCCCAACGGAAAGCCTGGGTCGGCGCGGGTAGCGATCACCAGATGGGCATCAGGTGGGAGGTGCTCGAGGAAGAAGGCCACGCTGTCGTGAACCTCCCGATCGGTGACCGCGTGATAGTCCTCGAGCACCAACACGACCTGACCCGGTTGCCTGGCGAGCTCGTTGACCAACGCGGTGAGGACGGCCTCGATCTGCGCCCGTCCGGACTGCAGGAGAGCGAGCGGCTCAGCGCACACCACCGACGAACCGGCGCTCAGAGCGGTGATCAGGTAGGTCCAGAACGAGGCCGGATCACTGTCGGAGGCATCCAGCGATACCCACGCCACACACCGTCTCTCCGGATCGAAGTCCGCATCGCCCGCCGCGGTCCAGTCTTGGAGCCACTGGGACAGCAGTGTGGTCTTTCCGAACCCGGCCGGCGCCGACAGCAACGTCAGCCTGGACTCGGTCACCTTGTTCAGCCGCCGGGTGAGTCGTGGACGCGTGACCAGGTCGTGCCGCAACGGCGGCACGAGCATCTTGGTGCCGATCAGCGGGCTCACCATGCACCGATCATGTCGGTGGCACAGATCCGGCCATGCCGAACCACCCGGTGTTAGCCATCTTTGGGTGGCACCTGCAACTTCACCCTCAGTCCAGCAGTGCGGCGAGGTGGCCGGCGACGGTCGAGGGGTCCAGGCCGAGGGCGCCCTGGCCGACCGTCATCTCGGTCACGATGCGACCCGGCTCCTCGGCCGCCGTCCACGGTCTGCTGAATGCGAGCGACTGCTCCTCCATCTCGGCGAGGAGGCGGGTGTTGACCTGGTCCGGGTCGCCCGCTGCGTACAGCAGGAACGTGTTGGTGTGCGGCACCGGCGGCTGAACGGTGATGTACGCCGGAAGGGCCGCGGCCAACGCCCTCCCCCAGATCACGCACTGGCCGATGTGCGGGAGCCGGTCCCGCAGGCCGACCAGCGCGGCGACCGCCTCGGGGGTGGACCGGTAGAGGGTGCCACCCATCCGGCGCCGCCACAGCCGGGCCTGCGCGACGAAGTCCTCATCGCCCAGCAGCGCAGCGCCGGCGAGGCCGCCGAGTCCCTTGTAGAAGCTGGTGTAGACGGTGTCCGCGAGCCCGGCGATGTCCGCCAGCGGCTTGCCGAACCATTGCTGCGACTCCCAGATCCGGGCGCCGTCGAGATGGAAGGCGATCCCGCGCTCACGGCACCCTTCGGCCAGCTCCGCGAGCTCGTCGAAGGTCGGCAGCAGGCAGCCCGCGTCGCGCAACGGGATCTCGACCAGACACGCAGCCAGCGGCCCCGGGATCGCGTCCAGGTGAGCCTTCGTCGGAGTCGTACGCCCGGTGGTGAGGTGTTCGATCAGCAGGTCCTGAAGGATCCTCGGGCCGTCGTCCTCGTGGACGAGCAGGTGCGAGAGGTCGGGCATCGCGACCCGCCGGTTGCCCGCGTTGTCGGCGTGGATCCGCAGCGCCACCTGCTGCGCCATCACCCCCGAGGGGAAGTACGCCGCCGGCTTCCCGAGCAGCTCGCCGACCTCCGCCTCGAGCCGCGCCACCGGCCCCCGCTCGGCATAGACGTCCCACTCGTCGATCCCCAGCTCCCGGCACGCCTCGGCCAGCCCGTCGAACACCTCCGCCGGGCTCGCGTACGCCGGGAACACGCTCTCGCCGCAGGCGATCATCGCCGCCCGCAGCTGCTGCTCCAGAGACTGCTCAGTCGCCGTCCCCACCGCCGTCGACCGCCTCTCCGCCACCTTCGGGGCCGTTCGGAATCCGGTCCTCGAGCTGGTAGGCGATCGTCTCCTCCAGCGGCACCGACGGCGGGAGCTTGCTGAAGTCTTCCGGGGGCTGGTTCGTCATCTCTCGAGTATCGCCCCAACTCGGCGCTCCGTGCTCGGAATCGAGGCAGCCGCGCCCATGGGTAGATCGACCCACTACCCACCGCAGGCGAATGCGCCGTACGACCGACGCGGAGCGGCGAGATGCGGACCTAGCGTCATCAGCATGGACACCACACACATCGAGACGATCATCATCGGCGCCGGCCAGGCGGGCCTGGCGACCGGCTACCACCTGCGACGCCGCGGTCGCGCGTTCGTGATCATCGACGCGAACGCGCGGGTCGGCGACAACTGGCGGCGCCAGTGGGACTCGCTCCGGCTCTACTCCCCTGCCAAGTACGACTCCCTGCCGGGCATGGCGTTCCCGGCGAAGAGGTGGTCGTTCCCCGGGAAGGACGACGTCGCCGACTACCTGGAGACGTACGCCCGCACCTTCGAGCTGCCGGTGCGGCTCGAGACCCGAGTCAGCGGGCTCGAGCGGGACGGTGACGGCTTCCGGGTGACGACGGACCGGGGCACCTGGACCTGCGACAACGTCGTGGTCGCGACCGGCTCCTTCGGCCGTACGCCGAACGTCCCCGCGATCTCGGCGCAGCTGGACCCGTCGATCCTGCAGCTCCACTCCAGCGAGTACCGCCGTCCCGGGCAGCTGCGCGAGGGCCCGGTGCTCGTGGTCGGCGCCAGCCACTCCGGCTGCGACATCGCCTTCGAGGTCGCCGAGTCCCGGCCGACGATCCTGGCCGGTCGAGACTGTGGGGAGATCCCGCCGCGCCTGGACTCGCCGGTGATGCACGTGATCTTCCCCGTGCTGCTCTTCGCGTGGCGGCACATCATCACCCGGCGTACGCCGATCGGCCGCAAGGAGATGCCCGAGGTCCGGCGTCACGGCGGGCCGATGCTGCGGGTCAAGCGCTCGGACCTGGCCGACCGAGGCGTCGAGCGGGTCACCTCAAGGGTCGAGGAGGTCCGCGACGGGCTGCCCGTGGTCGACGGCGCTCCGCGCGAGGTCGCCAACGTCGTATGGGCCACCGGCTTCCGGCAGGCCTTCGACTGGATCCACCTGCCGGTCCTCGACGAGGACGGCTGGCCGCGAGAGATGCGCGGCGTGGTGGCGGAGGCCGACGGGCTGTTCTTCTGCGGCCTCAGCTTCCAGTACGCCTTCAGCTCGATGCTCCTGGCGGGCGCCGGACGCGACGCCGCCCTCGTCGCCGACCGGGTCACGGCCCGGATGCGGCAGGCCGCACCCCACTCGCTGGCCGCGTGATCCGAGTACGCTCTCCAGTGGAGGTGCCTGCCGTGGCCGACGTCCTGCTGGAGAGCGCCCGCGCCGACTTCGTCCGCGGTGACTGGGGCGCGGCGTACGCCGCCTGGTCGGGAGCCGACCCGGGGGTGCTCTCGGCCGAGGAGCTCGAGGACTTCGCCGTCGCCGCCGAGCTGACCGGACACCACGACGACACGGTCACCGCCCTGCACCGGGCCTTCCGCAAGAGCCAGGACGCAGCGGACCTCGGCCGCTCGGTCCGCTGCGCTTTCCGGATCACGATGACCGCCCACGTCCACGGGGAGAGTGCCCTGGCCCGCGGCTGGACCTCACGGGCGGAGAGCCTCGTCGCGGACGTGGACGACGGTGTCGAGCTCGGCTGGGTCGACTTCCTGCGGATGTTCCGCGCGCTGAGCGCCGGCGACTTCGCCACGGCGGGCGGGTTCGCCGACAAGGTCGCCGAGCGCGGCCGGCGCTACGACGAACCCGACCTCACCGCGCTGGGGCTCTGCTCCCAGGGCCGGATGGCGCTCTACTCCGGCCGGGTCGCCGAGGGCCTCGCCCTACTCGACGAGTCCATGATCCGGGTGATCGCGGGCGAGGCCTCCCCGGTGGTGGCCGGGCACGTCTACTGCACCGCGATCGAGGGCTGCCAGGAGATCAGCGACTTCGGCCGGGTGGCGGAGTGGACCGCGGCCCTCGAACGCTGGTGCGCCGCCCAACCCGGGCTGCTGACGTTCACCGGCCAGTGCGCGGTCCACCGTGGCCAGCTGCTGCGGCTCCACGGCGAGTGGCAGCAGGCCCTGGAGGAGTTCGAGCACGCGACCCGCCGCTACCAGGAGGTCAACGCACCGGATGCGGCCGGGCTGGCGGCGTACGAGGCCGGCGAGGTGCTCCGGCTGCGCGGCGATTACACCGAGGCGGACGCCGCCTACGAGCGCGCGGCCGACCGAGGGTTCGACCCGCAGCCCGGCCTCGCGCTGCTCTGGTCGGCTCGCGGCCAGGGCGCGGCGGCGCTCGCCGCCATCGAGCGGCTGCTGGTCGAGACCGATGGTCCCGTGCAGCGATGCCGGCTCCTGCCGGCCGCCGTCGAGGTGCTGCTCGGTGCCGGCGAGGCCGACCGGGCCCGACAGGTCGCGGACGAGCTGGACGGGCTCGCCGGACACTTCGGCTGCGTCTGGCTCGAGGCCGCCGCCGCGCACGCGCACGGCGCGGTCGAGCTCGCCGCGGGAGATCCCGCCGGCGCCCTCCCTTACCTGCGCAAGGCCCAGCAGCTGTGGGCGCGGGCCGAGGCCACCTACGAGCGGAGCCAGGCGCGGCTGCTGACCGGGCGCGCACTGGCCGGCGTCGGCGACACCGAGTCGTCCCGGCGTGAGCTCGAGGGGGCGCGTACGGTGTTCCGCCAGATCGGCGCCCGGCCGGCCGCCGACGAGGCCGACGGCCTGCTCGCCCCCGCGTCCCTGCCCGCCGGCCTCACCGCCCGGGAGGCCGAGGTCCTCCGCCTGGTCGCCTCCGGCCGCAGCAACGCCCAGATCGCCGCCGACCTGGTCCTCAGCGAGAAGACCGTCGCCCGTCATCTTTCCAACATCTTCACCAAGCTCGACGTCCGTTCGCGCACCGCCGCCACGGCCTTCGCCTTCGAGCACGGCGTGGTCTGAGCACAGCGTTTTCCGGCAGCTGGTGCAGATGGATTTCACCCGGACCGGATGAGGACGCCACGACCTGACCCGTCGAGGATGGCGGTGCGAGGGAGAGGGAGGGCGGGCACCGCCATGCACCAGGCACTGACGCGTCGGTCGACCCGGCTCAACCTCGTCGCCGCCGTCGCCTTCGTTCTCGGTGGCTCGTTGTTCGCCCTGGGGGCGGCATTCGCCCAGCTCGGGGTGGTCAGCTTGCCCGTCGTCAACGTCACGTACCTGGTCGGGGGCGGCTTCTTCACGCTCGGTGGCTACGTCTCGATCCTGCTCGCCGACAACACCGACACCGATGAGCGCATGCGCTGGTGGAGCTTCAGGCTGCGCCTGCGAAGCTGGCTGAGTGCGTTCGTGCTGTTCGTGGGGACGCTGTTCTTCGCCGTCAGCCTGGTCGCCGCCTTCGCCGCAGGTCTGACGCCGCGTCAGTCCGACGGGTGGATCTGGTTGCCCGACATGACCGGCTGTGTCTGCTTCTTGGTCTCCGGTCACCTGGCGATGCTCGACGTGGGCGCGGGGCACGTTCGGGTGCTGGCCCACCTGGTCGGCTGGTGGGTCGTCGCGGTCAACCAGCTCGGGTCGGTCCTCTTCTTCCTCGCCGGCATCGCCGCCTTCACTCGCCCGGCGACCTCGAGCGCGATCGATACCGGCCTCGTCAACTGGGGGACGTTCGCCGGAGCAGCGTGCTTCGCGGTCGGCGGGGTCATCCAGGCATTCGACACCCCCACTCCTACAAGAACGGTGGTTCAGCAATGACACGACTCAGCGACACAGAGGCCGAGGGGCTCTACGGCAACCGGTTCCTGACCGAGGCGGCCCCGTCGATCGCCTTCCCCGAGACCGGAATGCGCCCCGTAGAAGCGATGCGCCTGATCGGCGAGGACCTGGTCATGGAAGGTGACCCGCAACGCAACCTCGCGACGTTCGTGACCACGTGGATGGAGCCGGAGGCGCAGCGGATCATCGCGGAGAACCTGCACCGCAACTTCATCGACCACGCGGAGTACCCCATCTCCGCCGAGATCGAGCAGCGCTGCGTACGGATGCTCGCCGACCTCTACCACGCCCCCGGCGAGACGACCGGCTGTCGCACCCAGGGCTCGTCCGAGGCGATCATGCTCGGCGCCCTGTCCCTGAAGTGGAAGTGGAAGCAGCGCAGGCAGGCCGCGAACGCCTCGGTGGACCGGCCCAACCTCGTGTTCGGCGGCGACGTCCACGTCGTATGGGAGAAGTTCTGCCGGTACTTCGACGTCGAGCCGCGGATCGTCCCGCTCGAGGAGAAGAGGTACACCATCGGCCCCGACGACGTGGCGCCCCACCTCGACGAGAACACCATCGGCGTGGTCGCCGTCCTGGGCACGACGTTCACCGGGCACATGGACGACGTCGTCGGGATCAACCAGCTGCTGCTCGACGTCAAGAAAGACAAGGGTCTGGACATCCCGCTGCACGTCGACGCGGCCAGCGGTGGCTTCGTGTGGCCGTTCCTCTACCCCGACTCCCCCTGGGACTTCCGCCTCGAGCAGGTCCGCTCGATCAACGTCTCCGGACACAAGTACGGGCTCGTATACCCCGGGATCGGCTGGCTGGTGTTCCGCGAGAAGTCCGACCTCGCCGAGGAGCTGGTGTTCTACGAGAACTACCTCGGCAAGACCGACGCGACCTTCACCCTGAACTTCTCGACGGGTGCGGCGATGGTGCTGGCGCAGTACTACAACTTCGTCCGGCTGGGTCGCGACGGCTACACGTACGTGATGAAGCAGATGCAGCAGAACGCCAAGGCGCTGGCGAAGAACCTCCGCGACAGCGGCCGGTTCGAGGTGATCGGCGACGACCTCGAGCAGCTCCCGCTCGTGGCGTTCCGGCTCACCGGCGACCGCACGACGTACGACGAGTCCGACATCGCCTGGCAGCTCTCGGCCGAGCGCGGTTGGATGGTGCCGGCGTACACGCTGCCGCCCAACGCGGAGAACGTGAAGATCATGCGCGCGCTGGTCAAGGAGACGATGAGTCGCGAGCAGGTCGAGCGGCTCACCCGCGACATCGCCGACGCCTGCGCGACCCTGGACGAGAAGGGTGGCGCCCATCCGTCCGAGCGGGCGCAGGTCAAGCGAGGGACCGGGTACTGAAACTCGGTCGGAGGCCACGGATCCGGCAAAAGATCAACGTTGTCTTTACCCGGACCGCCGCTCATAGTTGACCCCCGGAAACGGAAGGCGGGGGTACGTGGGCGAGCAGGGCAGGGTCGGTCAGGTCGAGGAGGAGCAGCGGTCGGTCGACGCGATGTACGCGCTTCTTCACAGCGAGGTGATGGCGAGACGGGCAGCACAGGATCGGGCGGTCGCGGCGCCTGTCGATGGGGCCAGCGAGCGGTATGCCAGGGACCTCGAGGTCGAGCGGCTCACCGAGAGCATCCGACAGCTGCAGGCGGCCGAGCACTCGCTGTGCTTCGGGCGGATCGACCGCTCGGATCATCGCGAGTCTTTGCACATCGGTCGGATCGGGCTGCGCACAGAGGGCGGCAACCCGCTGCTGATCGACTGGCGGGCCGAGGCTGCGCGCCCGTTCTACGCGGCGACGATGGCCGCACCGATGGGCGTACGCAGGCGCCGCCACTTACGCCTCGACGGCCGCAATGTCGTCGATGTCAACGACGAGATTCTCGACGGTACGTCGCCGACAGCCGTGGATCTCGTCGGGGACGGCCCGCTCGTCGCGGCCTTGAGCACGGCGCGGACCGGGCGGATGCACGAGGCCGCGGCGACCCTTCAGGCTGAGCAGGACGAGATCGTACGGTCTCCCCATCGCGGCGTCATGGTGGTCGACGGCGGTCCCGGCACCGGCAAAACCATCGTCGCCCTGCACCGCGCGGCCTACGTGTTGTACGCCTTCCCGTCGATCGCCGACCAAGGTGTGCTCGTCTTCGGGCCGAACCGACGGTTCCTCACCTACATCTCCGAGGTGCTGCCCTCGCTCGGCGAGAACGACGTACGGCTGGCGACCATGCCCGATCTGGTGGGCGTGGAGGCGACGCGGACCGAGCCGGACCACATCGCGAGGGCCAAGGGCCGCGCGGCGCTCGCCGACGGCCTCGCTCGGTTGGTGCGGCAGCACCAGCCCCACGGCGTACCGCTGGAGCTGAAGACGACCCATGACACGGTGAGACTCGAGTCGGCCGTGGTCGACGCCGCCCGGCGCCAGGCGCTGCAGGAGGACATCGGGCACAACCGCGCTCGCGAGCTCTTCACCGAGTACGTCGTCGACGACCTGGTCAACGAGCTGGAACGGCGCACGGCGAAGGAGATCTCCGACTTTGAGGCCGAATTGGAAGCGCATCTGGGCATCGATCTCGACCGCTTCACGGGCAACGACGCCTCCACGGATGATCTGGACATCGACTGGGACAGCATCCGCGACGATCTCCTCGGCGACCCGTCCATCGATCGAGCGATCACCCGGGTCTGGCCCCGACTCGTCGCCGACGATCTCGTCCGCGACCTCCTGAACAATCTCGGCGTCGGCCGCAGCGATGGGTGGAGCGACTCAGACCTCGCTCTCCTGGACGAGGCTCGCGCCCTCGTCGACGGCGCACCGGAGTCGATCTACGGCCACATCGTGGTGGACGAGGCCCAGCAGCTCTCCGAGATGCAGTGGCGCGCGCTGATGCGCCGCTGCCCGAACCGGTCGATGACGGTCGTCGGCGATCTTGCCCAGGCGGGCCCCTCGACCACCCTTCGGACCTGGGACGAGGCCCTGAAGCCGTTCGTCGGCGAGCGGTTCGCTCACCACAGACTGACGGTCAACTACCGTACGACGACCGAGATCCTGCTTGCCACCGAACCGCTGCTGGCCGAGATCGCCCCGGATCAGCAGCTCTCCAGATCCATCCGTCACGGAGAGCAGCCACGCATCCTCGAAGTGACCGAGGAGACCCTCCGCTCCACGCTGAGCACCCTGATCACCGAGATCGCCGACGAGCACCCGGGCGAGTTGATCGGAGTCATCGCCACCACCGAGCGCTCGCAGGCTCTGGAGGCCGAGGTGCACAGAGTCGGCGCCACCATCGTCGCCGCCCCCGAGGCTCGTGGGCTGGAGTTCGACACCGTGATCATCGTCGACCCTGCGGGCGTACGAGCCGCCGGTGACGCCGGTCCGCGCGACCTCTACGTCGCCCAGACGCGCGCGACCAAACGCCTCCTCAGCCTGCAGCTGCACTCTTGATCGCGAAGCAGCGGTTCACGCCGTGTCGGCGAGCCTCCCGAAACCGCTGCGGTGGAAGATCAGCGGGCTGCCGGCGTCGGGGTGAGCCACCGCGTGCAGTCGAAGCAGCACGATGATGTGGTCTCCCGCCTCGACCTCGCGGTAGATCGTGCAGTCGAAGAGGGCCAGCCCGTCATCCAGTGCGACGGCGCCATCCTCGGTCACGGTGTACGCGGCGCCGTCGAAGCGATGCTCGACCGGTCCCGCCAGCCGGCGGCAGGCGTCGCCCTGGTGCTCGGCCAGCACGGTGACGCCCAGATGCGAGGCCCGGCGTAGATCGGGCCACGTCTTCGATGTCGCGGCGACCGAGAACGAGACCAGTGGTGGATCGAGGCTCACGCTCGTGAAGGAGGAGGCAGCCAGGCCGGTCGGCCGACCGTCCACCTGCGCGGCCACGGCGACCACCCCGGTCGGGAAGATGCCGAACGCCTTGCGCAAGGCGGCGGGGTCGAGGTCCTGGTTGGTGGGCAGGGGCGAGACGGTCATCGGGAGTCTCCTACGCCTTGTAGACGATGGCAGGGAGGTCGCTGCCGAGCTTGAGCGACTCGAGGAAGGTGACGATCGTGGCCGCGACGGAGCGGTGGGAGAGGTCGTTGAGGATGTCGTGGCGCCCACCGGCGACGAGCCGGCGGTGGACGGCGGGGGCCTCCGCGTACGCCTTGATCACCTGCTCGGCCGGGGTGACCGGGTCGGCGTCGCCGTGCACGACCAGCACAGGCTTCTCGGGGACCGGGAGGCTCAGGTCGGACCACTCGCCAGGAAGGTTCGCGCTCAGCGCTCCCCTGCCGAAGCCGTCGTCCTCCCCGATCACCTTGCGGTGGACCGGGCAGGCGCTGCGGGCCTCGACCTCGTCCCCCCAGCCATCGATGGTGGCCGACTCAGGCAGCGCGATCCCGGCGATGACGGCGGCGTCCGCGGTGACGTCGTTGATCACTGTCGCGGCCAGGGTGGCTCCCGCATCGCTGCCGACCAGCACCTTGGGCGCCGGCAGCGACGCGTCGGCCAGGTGTCGTTCGATCTCGGCGCGTGCCGCGCCCAGGTCGCTCAGGTCGGTCTCGACGAGCCGCACCTTGTAGGCGTCGGCGGAGAGTCGTCTGCCGAAGCGCTGGTAGGTCGCCGCGGTCTCCCCGCGTCCGGTCAGGACGATCAGGGTGCAACGCGGGGTGCCCCCGGGCGGCTCGTCCCAGGCGGTGGGGATGGTGGTCTGGGTGACGATGGTCATGTGTTGCTCCTGTCGGAGGAAGTGGATCCTGCGCCCGAAGAAGGCTCAGATCGCGACGCGAGTCCGGGCGGCGCGGTGGGCGAGCTCCTGGCGGACCAGCGGGAGCAGGTCGCGGCCGTAGTCGATGGCGTCCTGGAGCGGGTCGTAGCCACGGATGAGTACGGTGTTCACGCCGATCTCGACGTAGTCGAGGATCGCGGCGGCCACGGTCTCCGGTGACCCGACCAGGGCGGTGGAGTTGCCGCCTCCACCGACGGCCTTGGTGGTCGGGGTCCACAGGCAGCGGTCGTGGAGGTCACCGGTCTCCGCGACGGCGAGCAACCGCTGCGAGCCGGCGTTCTCCGGGGCGGCCCCCTGCGGGTGCAGCTTGTTGACCTTCTGCTTGAACTGGGCGCCGATCTCGCCGTTGACCGTGTCGAGGATGCTGTGGGCGCGCTCCCAGGCGGTCTCATCGGTCTTGCCGAGGATCGGCCGGAAGGAGACCGAGACCCTGGGGCGCTGCGTACGGCCGGCCTCGGCGGCCTTCTCGGTGATGGTGGCGATCTGATCGCCGGTCTGCTTCAACGGCTCACCCCAGAGCATGTACGTGTCCGCGTGCTTGGCTCCGACGACGTACGCCGCCGGGGAGCTGCCGCCGAAGAAGAGCTCCAGGTGGCGGTCCGCGTAGGGGAAGACCTGGGGCGTGAATCCCTCGAAGCGGTAGTAGGTGCCCTCGTAGTCACGCGGGCCCTTGGTGTCCCATCCGGCCCGGAGGATCTGGAGGTACTCGTCGGTGCGGGCGTACCTCTCGTCGTGGGGGACGAAGTCGCCCTCGCGTCGCTGCTCGACGTCGCTGCTGCCGGTGACGATGTTGAGCGCGACCCGGCCGTTGGAGAACTGGTCGAGCGTGGTGAAGGTCCGCGAGGCCAGGGTCGGGTGCACGACTCCGGGCCGGTGGGCGATGAGCAGGCCGAGCCGCTCGGTGCGGGCGGCGGCGTACGCGGCCACCTGGGTGCCCTCGGACCAGCCGGAGCCGTAGCCGATCAGGACGCGGTCGAAGCCGCCGTCCTCGTGCGCCTGGGCGAAGCGGGCGGTGTAGTCGGGGTCGATGACGGTGCCGTCGGACGGACGGATCTCTGAGGCGTCGGCGGTGCCGATCATGCCGAGGATCTCGACGTTGTCGTAGGTCATGCTCGGTCCTTTCGTCTGCCGGCGGAGTGCCGGAAGGTCGCTGACGATGAGTTGTTGGTGGGACGGCTCAAGCCGGTTCCCTGGCGAGCCAGGTGGCGGCGATGTGGCAGGCGGCGCTCCGCTCGGCGGCACCGGGCAGCGGCAAGGTGGACGGCTGCTGCCGGCAGGCGTCGTGGGCGAACCGGCACCGGGTGGCGAACACGCAGGCCCCGGGTCCGTCGGGGAAGGGATCGGCGTCCGGCGCGGGCCGGATGTCGGCCGGACGGAGCCGGTCCTCGTGGCCGACCGAGGGCGCGGAGGCGGTGAGGAGCCCGGTGTAGGGGTGCGCCGGACGGGCCAGGACCTCCTCGACGGGGCCGGTCTCGACGAGCCGGCTGCGGTAGAAGACGGCGATCCGGTCGGCGATCCCGGCCAGGGAGGACAGGTCGTGGGCGATGATCACGACGGCGAGGCCGAGCTCGCGGCGTAGCCGGTCCAGCAGGCTGAGGACGAGGTTGCGGTTGGAGACGTCCAGGGCGCTGACCGGTTCGTCGCAGAAGAGCAGCTTGGGGCGGGTGACGATGGCACGGGCGAGCGCGATCCGTTGCCGCTGACCGCCGGAGAGCTGGCGTGGGAGCCGGTCGCCGATGGCGGCCGGGTCGAGACCGACGAGCCCGATGGCCTCCTCGACCCGGGTGCGCTGCCGGCTGCGGGGTACGCCACCCACGGCCAGCGGCTCCGAGACGATCTGGTTGACGGTCAGGTCGGGGTCGAGAGAACGCAGCGGGTCCTGGAAGACGAGCTGGACCTGCCCGCTGCGACGGAACCGGCGCTGCGCGGCCCCCGTCAGCCCGCCGATGTCGGCGCCGTCGAAGACGATCGACCCGGTGGCCGGCGCGACGAGGCCGACGGTGGCGCGGGCGAGGGTCGTCTTGCCCGATCCGGTCTCGCCGACGATGCCGAGGATCTCGCCGGGGCGGACCTCGAGGCTGACGTCTCGCAGTGCGGCACCGGTGCCGAGGTGCGTGCCCTGGCGTGGGGGCGCGTAGGTGACCGAGAGGTCGGTGATGCTCAGCAGCGGCGTACTCATGCGGAGGCCTCGATTCGATCCGGGATGGGAGAGGCGTCGGTGACCAGCTCGTCCAGACGTACGCAGCGAGCACTGCGCCCGGGCCCGATCTCGGTCAGGGGCACCGATCCGCCGAGGCACGCCTGGGCCGCGTACCGGCAGCGCGGGGCGAACCGGCAACCCGGCATCCGCTCCCCCGCTGCCGGCGGCTGGCCGGGGATGATCTCGAGGGTGCGACGGGACCAGTCGCCGATGGTGGCCACCGAGTGCAGGGCCCGGGTGTACGGGTGGCGAGGATCGGTGAGCACCTGCTCGGTCGGACCCGACTCGACGATCTCCCCGCCGTACATGACCAGGATCCGGTCACAGGTCTCGGCGACGACCGCGAGGTCGTGGGTGACCAGCAGCAGGGAGAGCTCGTGGTCGCGGCGCAGGCGGGCGATGAGCTCGAGGATCTCGGCCTGGATGACGGCGTCGAGGGCGGTGGTGGCCTCGTCGGCGATGAGCAGCTCGGGATCGCAGGCTACGGCGATGGCGATCAGGACGCGCTGGAGCATCCCGCCCGAGAGCTGGTGGGGATAGTGGTGGAAGACGCCTGCGGGGTCGTGGAGGCCGACCTCGCCGAAGAGCTCGACGGCACGTTCGCGGGCCTCGGTCCTGCCGAGTCCGCCGCGGACACGGAGTTGCTCGACGAGCTGGCGGCCGACGCTGATGCTGGGGTTGAGGTAGGAGCCGGGATCCTGGAAGACGGCGCCGATGCGGGCGCCGCGGACACGGTCCCAGGTGGGGCGTGCGGCGCCGGTGAGGTCGACGGCGGTGGCTCCCTCGCCGAGGGTGATGGTGCCGGCGTCGACCTCACCGGTCTCGGGCAGCAGCCCGAGGACGGCGCGGCAGGTGAGGGTCTTGCCGCTGCCGGACTCGCCGACCAGGCCGACGGCCTCGCCGCGGCGGATCTGGAAGGAGACGCCGTTCACGGCGACGAGGTGGTCTCCGACGCTGACCTGCAGGTCCTCGACGGTGAGGGTGCGGGGGCTGGTGGCGTACGTGTCGAACTCAGGCTGCGACATCGACGGTCTCCTTCCGCGAACGTGCCCGGGACGGGCGGCGGCGCTGGGTGCCGGCGTCACGGATGCCGTCGGCCAGGATGTTGAGGGAGCCGACGGTCGCCATCATCAGGAGCGCCGGGAAGATCGGCGCCCAGCTCTGCTGGGCGAGGTAGCCGAGGTCGGCTGAGAGCATCCCACCCCAGGTCGGGGCCGGCGGCTGGACGCCGATCCCGAGGAACGAGAGCGAGGCCACGACCAGCAGGCTGGCGCCGGTGGCGTGCGCGGCGGCGACGGCGACGTTGGGAAGCACCTTGCTCCAGATGTGCTTGCGCAGCGTCCACCACTGGCTCGCGCCCATCAGCTCGGCGGCCTCGACGTACTGCGTCCGGCGAAGGCCGAGGGCCACCGCCCGGGTGACCCGGAAGAAGATCGGGCTGATCAGGACGCCGACAGCGACCATCGCCTGCTGCAGCCCGTTGCCGATGGTGCCGGCCACGGCGATGGCGAAGACGGTGAACGGCAGGATCATCAGGGTGTCGGCGATCCGCAGCGAGACCCACTCCCCGACCCTGCCCATCCATGCCGAGGCCAGCCCGGACGGGACGCCGAGGACAGCCGCGATCGCGACCGCCTCCAGGGCACCGACCACCGACAGGCGGGTGCCGGCCATGAGCCGCGACAGGACGTCGCGTCCGACGTAGTCGGTGCCGAGCAGGTGCTTCCCGGACGGGGCCTGGAGCACCTCGTCACTGAATTGCCGCAGCGGGTCGTACGGCGCCAGGGCGCCGCCGAAGACGACCAGGAAGGCGATCACGGTCAGGACCGCGAAGGCGAAGCGGCTGGCGGGCTGGGCCCACAGGGCCTTGAGCGTTCTCATCGCTTCCCGCCCTTCGTGCCGCGGGCGGCCGGGTCGAGTGCAGCCTGGGCAACGTTGACCACCAGGCTGGCGATGACCACGACGACTGCGGTTACCAGCAGGGTGCCGAGGACCACGGGTACGTCCCCCTTCTCCGAGGACTGCAGGGCGAGCTGGGCGATGCCGGGCAGGCCAAAGAGCTTCTCGGTCATGACCGCACCGCCGATGACGAGCGGGATCGCCAGGCCGATGACGGCGAGCGTGGGGGCCGCGGCGTTGCGCAGGACGTGGCCGAACAGGACCCGCCGGCGACCGAAGCCGCGCATCTGGGCGCCGATCGCATAGTTCTCCCGCAGCGCCCCGACCAGCGATGTGCGCAGCTGCCGGGCGATCGAGGCCGCCACGTCGAGGCTGAGCGCGAGGGAGGGCAGGATCGCGAAGCGGAGCCACTCGGCCGGGTTCTCCCCGATCGGTACGTATCCGCCGGCGGGAAGCAACTGGGCCTTGACCGCGAAGACCACGATCAGCGCCATCCCGATCACGAACGGCGGCAGCGTGCCGAGCAGGGAGCAGACGATGGTGACCGCTCGGTCGAAGACTCCCCCGTTGCTCAGCGCCGCGCCGATCCCGGCCGCTCCGCCGATCAGGACCGCCAGCACGATGGCGAGCAGGGCGATGGAGAGGTCGACCGGCAGCGCCTGGGCGATGCTGTCGGCGACCGGGACGGTCGTGAACCAGGAGACGCCGAGGTCACCTTGCAGCGCGGAGCCGAGCCAGTCGGCGTACTGGACCACGAGCGGGCGGTCGAGACCGAACTGATGGTCGAGCCGGGCGATGTCCGCCTCGGTCGCGGTCTCGCCGAGCACCGCCGCGGCCGGGTTGGTCTTCGCCATCGCCCCGAGCGCGAAGGTGATGACCGAGGCCAGCAGCAGCACGGCCGCGGTGATCGCGACCAGGTTGAGGATGCGGCGGACCCAGCCGCTGAAGGCCGTTGCCGTCGGTCGTGCCGCCGCGTCCGTGGGCGAGTCGGCGTACGTGCCGGTGGAAGAGGTGGCTTGGGCCACGCTCACGAGGTCGTCACCCCCTCGAAGCGCTGCAGGCTCGGCGAGGCGGGCAGCGCGGAGGCGTTCTTGCGAACGATGATCCGCGGCGCGTTGTAGAGGAAGGTGTTGGGGAAGCTGGTGATCGCGATCCTGGTCGCCTCCTGCAGGACCGATGGATAGGCGGGGTCGTCGGTCGGGGTGGCCCGGACCTTCTTGAGCTGCGCCTCCAGGGCGGGGTCGGTGGCGCGGTTCGGGTTCATCAGACCCTCCTTGCCGAAGAGGACCTGGAAGGCCTGCACCGGCGACTCGCGGCCCGCGAAACCGTCGTAGGTGAGCGCCTGGGAGTGCTCGATGTAGACGAGCTGGGTGTGCTGGGTCTGCGGGATCGACTTGATCGTGAGCTCGATCCCGATCTCCTTGAGCTGGGCCTGGATCAGCTCGACGGCGGCCGCGGCCTGGCCGCTGCTGGTGAACTCGCCCTTGACCGGGCCGGTGTGGCCGGCGTCCGCGAGGACCTGCTTCGCCTTCTCCGGGTTGTACTCGTAGACGCCCTCGAGCTCGGGGTTGTAGCCGACGTACCCCTTCGGGAAGAGCTGGTAGTTGACCTCGCCGACGTCGAAGTTGGCGACCTTCTTGATCTTCTCCCGGTCGATGCCGAGCTTGAGCGCCTCGACGACCGCGGGGTCGTCGAAGGGCTTCATCCCGGCGTGCACGTCGAGGCACGAGACGAACATCGAGTCGAGGATCTGAACCTCGAGGCCTGCCTGCCTGGCCTGTTCGACCTGGGCGCCGGAGATGCGGGCGACGTTGTACTGGCCGGACTGGACCGAGGCGACCGCGGTGGCCGGGTCGGGTTGGGGGTAGAGATGGAACTCGTCGACCTTGATCTCGTCGGCGAGCTGGAAGTGGGTGTTCTTCACCAGCTCGGCGTGGTCGTTCTGGACGTACGTGGTCAGGCTGAACGGCCCCGAGCCGGCCGGCTTCGTGGCCAGGGAGGCGGCGTCCTTCTCGAAGGCGGCCGGGTTGACGACCATGCCCGTCTTGCCCGCGAACAGGGCCGGGATCTGGTAGTCGACCTCGGCCAGGTCGAGCACGACGTCGAGGTCGCCGGAGGCGGTCACCTTCGTGATCCCGACCATCTGGGGCGCGATCAGGGAGCCGTCGGTGGTCCGGCCGCGCTCGATGGACTTGACCACCGCCGCGGCGTCCAGCGGGGTGTCGTCGCTGAACCTCAACCCCTTCTTCAGGGTGAAGGTCACCTGCGTGCCCTGGGAGTTGTACGTCCACTTCTCGGCCAGCCACGGCACCGGGTTGCCCTTCTCGTCGAGGCCGGTGATGGCCTCGTAGACCAGCGCCAGCATCTGCACGTCGGAGCCGGCCGAGGAGCTCACCGGGTCCCAGGTGGTGGGCAGCTGCCAGGCCCAGGTGATCCGTCCACCGGACGTGCTGGCCCCGGTCTCGGAGCCGCAGGCCTCCAGGGCGAACACGGCCGCGGCCCCGAGGGTGAGGCCGAGCAGGCTGCGCCGGCTCAGGGTCGGCGTGGATGACGTGGTCGAGAGCTTGCGCATGGACGCGGGTGCCTTGTTGGCCATGGGAGTGATCGGTCTTCCTGTGTCGTCTCTGGCGGTGAGGTGGGTGTGGGGTCGGCGCCCGAGCGCTCTGGAGGTCAGCTCGTCGGGGTGCGGCGAGCGAGGGTGTGGCGGTTCTCCGGGACCGGAAGGCCGAGGTTTCCGCGCAGGGTGGTGGCCTCGTACTCGCGGCGGAAGACGCCACGCTCGGTCAGGATCGGGATGACCTCCTCCACGATTCGCTTGAAGTTGGCCGGGTGATCGACGCCGATGTTGAAGCCGTCGCAGGCCCGCGCCTCCCACCACTCCTGCAGCTTGGTGGCGACGGTCTCGGGGCTGCCGACGAACTCCGACTTGCGGAAGACGCGGGTGGCCTCCACGGTCTGGCGCAGCGTCCAGCCGCTCTCGACCGCGCGCTGGGTGACCTTCTGGGCCTGGGTGAAGAAGGACCGCTCGCCGTGCTCGAGCGCCTCGGCCGGGAACGGTGCGTCGAGGTCGTACTGCCAGAAGTCGTGCCAGCCGAAGGGGCGGCCGAACTCGGCAAGGGCCTCCGCGAAGCCGTGGTCGCGCTCGTGGTCGGCGGCCTCGATTTCACGAGCTTCCTCGTCAGTGTCGCCGACGACGACCTTCACCCCCGGCATGATCACGAGTTCGTCCGGGTCGCGGCCGAAGCGGCGGGCACGGGTCTTGATGTCGTCGTAGAACGCCTGGCCGCTGCCGATGTCGGGAGCATGGGTGAAGATCCCCTCCCCTACGGAGGCACCGAGATCGCGGCCCTGGTCGGAGTCACCGGCCTGGAAGATGACCGGATGTCCTTGCGGGCTGCGCTGCAGGTTAAGCGGGCCGGCGACCTTGAAGTAGGTGCCCTCGTGATTCAGCGGGTGCTGCTTGTCGGGGTCGAGGAACCGGGCGGTCTCACGGTCGCGTACGAACGCGTCGTCCTCGTAGGAGTCCCACAACGCACGAGCGAGCTCGACGTACTCCTGGGCGCGGCCGTAGCGGGTGTCGTAGTCGTAGTGCTCATCGAGCCCGTAATTGGTCGCGGTACCGGCGTCACCGGTCGTGACCACGTTCCACCCGGCGCGACCGTGGCTGATCAGGTCGAGGGAGGCGAAGCGGCGTACCAGGTTGAACGGGCTGTTGAAGCTCGTGGTCGCGGTGCCGACCAGACCGAGATGCTTCGTGTGGGTGGCCACCGCGGAGAGCAGGGTGAGCGGTTCGAGACGGTTGAGGTAGTGCGGCGGGCTGTGCGGGGTGATGAACTGGCTGTCCACGATGAACATCAGGTCGAAGCGGCCATGCTCGGCGAGCTTGGCCGTCTGGATGAACCAGTCGATGTTCACGCTCGCGTCGCCCGGGATCTCCGGGTCGAGCCAGAGCCGGTGCTGGCCCGGACCGCCGGTGCCGTACGGAACGGCGCCCAGCTTGATCGTGCGTCGGGACATGCTGCCTCCGTGGTGGTCAGCCGCGGCCGGTTGTCAGCCCGCGGTGGCCCTCTATCCAGAGAGCCTTATGTCTATGAGTTTGATAGACAAATGGCACCGGGTCCAACGACGTTCCACGATGCTGAACCATCACGAACGCTCATCAATTGTGTATTACTCTGATCGACATGAGTCAGAATCTGGATATCGCCCCTCTGCGCAGCCTCGTCGCCGTCGCAGACTTCGGCGGCTTCCAGCGGGCCGCCACCGCGCTGCACCTGACACAGAGCGCGGTCAGCCAGCACGTACGCCGCCTGGAGGCCGCGATCGGGCGCACGCTGGTCGAGCGGCAAGGTCGTGGATCCCGGTTCACCGCCGACGGGGCTGTGCTCCTGACGCAGGCGCGCCGGATCATCGCGTTGCATGATGAGACGGTGGCGAAGTTCCGTCCCTCCCCCACCGATGCCCCGGTCACGGTCACGATCGGGTCGACCGAGCACGCCGCCGCGCAGCTGTTGCCCAACGTGTCCAGAGCGCTGTCCCAGTCGGTGCCGAAGCGCGACTTCCGATTCCGGATCGACCGCGGCAACAAGCTGCGCGAGGGCCTCACCACCGGTGGCATCGACCTGGCCCTGCTGATCCAGCAGGCCGACGATCCCCGGGCCCTCTATGTCGGAGACCTGACCCTCACCTGGTTCGCCTCGAACTCCTGGCGTCTCCCGGTGGCCACCGGCCCGGTGCCCATCGTCGCCTTCGACGAACCGTGTGCGCTTCGTAGCCGGGCGTTGGAGACGCTCGCCGATCACTCGATCCCGGCCACCATCGGCGCCGAGGCCATTCAGCTCGCCGGTGTTCAGGCAGCAGTCGGCGCCGGCCTCGGCGTAGCGCTCATGGCAACCCTCGGCGAGACTCCCGAAGGTCTGGTCCGGGTGCCTGACCTCCCAACGCCGGAGCCTCTGCCGCTCTACGTCTGCAGCCGACCCGGCCTGCCCAAGGAGACGGCCGCCCAGGTTGCCGCCGTCCTGCGACCGCTGCTCGCCCTGCCGGGCAACGACCCCGTCCTCACCCTGGCCAAAGGAGCCTGATGTCCGCCGTTCACGTACCCGCCGGGTCCTCCGACGGGGACTACATCCGCACTCCGAGCGGTGTCCTCGTCCCCGCCGAGATCGACGCCTTCCACCGGCATCTCCACCACGTGGCCCCCTCCGGTCTGGTCGACCAGACCGGACAGACCTCGGGGATGCGACGGCTCGAGGCGGTCAGCGGCAAGACCGTCGGCGCGAAGAACCTGTGGATGGGCCAGACCCATGTCCCCGCCTCGACCGCCTCGGCCAACCACCACCACGGCGCCTCCGAGACCGCGATCTACGTCGTCTCCGGCAACCCGGTCTTCGTCTTCCTCGACACCGAGGGCGACGAGCCTGTCGAGACCCGCGTGGAGACCGGCCCCGGCGACTACGTCTTCGTGCCCCCGTGGGTCCCCCACCGCGAGGAGAACCCCGACACCGACACCGAGGCCGTCGTCGTGATCGCCCGCACCACCCAGGAGGCGATCGTCGTCAATCTCGACGGGCTCGACTGGTCCGAGGTCCGTCTGCGCAACGACTGATCGACGAACGTACGCTCCTTGCCTCGCTCAGATGGAGGCCAGGAGGTCCTGGGCGGAGCCGATGGACATCAGTCGAGGGGATGTCAACGTCGTCGGTCTCGGCGGTCGTCTCGGCGGTCCTCGCGGCGATCACCCCGCCGGCGTACACCGTGGGTGACGACGGCGGCGGTACCTACGACAGCGGCCGTTCTGGCAACTGGTGCGGGGCCGATGACTCCCCGTCGTGCCCTGCGTCGCAATGGCATGTCAGTCCTCCTCCTCAAGATCTGCTTCGATAGCGGCCAAAATCGCCTGAACGGGGATACGGCCACTCGCGACGAGCTGTCCGCCGGCGTGACGCACCGCGGATCCGAACGGTGCGGCCCAGGTGTTCTCCCAGACCAACAGCGCGGCGGTGCTGCCCGGCTCGACGGCCGCCGAGACGGACTCCACGTCCTCCTGGCTCAGCAGGTTGGCCATCTCGGTCTCGTAGCCCCGGATGCCCCCGATCTCGCCCTCGTCGAGGTCGCTGATCTCGAACGCATCGAACGATCCGTCCTCGTCCTTACGGATCATCAGCAGGTCGAGGATCCGGATGATCCCTCGGTCGACGAGGTCCGTCAGTGTCGGCGCGATCTCGCCGTTGAACCGGCTGCCGGGGAACTCCACCACGATCCAGTCGACAGGGCCGAGCTCGTCAAGGGTTTCACTCTCGTGCACGGTCATCTGGTCGGTCATGCCACCACCTCCTGCTCTGCTGGTTGCGGGCACCCCTGTGGCGCCGCGTCCTTGCCATCATCGGCGGCGGAGCCCTGTCCACGCGTCATCCGAGGTGGATGACTCGGGTGGCGTTCCGACCCGGATCGCGGCGCCGAGTGCCAGCATCACGGATGCCGTCGGACAGGATGTTGAGGGAACCGACCGTCGCCATCACCACTGGCCACCCTGCGGGCGTCGTCAGGGCTGCGGGGAGTCCGATTGGGCGCGGTTGAGGAAGTCCGAGAGTGGTCCCGGCATCTCAGCGCTCCGGTCTCCCCAGTCATAGACAACACAGGTCTTGGCGATCAAGTCGTGCACAGCACGATGTTCACGCTGCACCACGATCAGGAGCAGGCCGATCCCGAAGAAGATCACGCTGAAGGGAAACACCAGCGTCCTGACGAACATGGTGCGCACCCCTGGTGCAGTGCCGTCGGCGCGTACGACGCGCAGTCCAGCCAGTCCCTTACCGATCGTCCGGCCGGTGATGGCGAGGCTGATGAAGACGTACGAGAAGGCCCAGATCGCGAAGGCAGCGATCCCGAGCAGAGTCGAGCGGTCGCCGGTGAGCGACGTGGACGTGAACATATCGAGCAGGTAGCCGAACCCGGCGACGCCCAGCGTGTAGAGGCCGGCGATGAGAAGGCCGTCGATGGCAGCGGCAGCTGCCCTGCTGATCGCTCCCGCATAGTGTCCGGACACCGAGCGGCGCACCCGGCGGGTCATCGTGCTGCCGTTCCCTGGTCGGGCGCCCCTCGTCGGGCCGCAACCAGGTTGGGCGGCCCTTCCAGTCGCTCGTCCTCGCTCCGTCGCATCAGCCGGTCCACGATCCGGTCGACGACGACGTCGAGCCCCACCAGCTGTCGCCGGGCGAGATCGAGGGCGGATCCAGCCATCGAGTAGGTGCTCTCCGCGACGATGTCGGGGATGCCGGAGCGGCGTACGAGCGCTTCGAGGTCGACGTTCCTCAGCAGGGCGTCCAGGTCTACGTCGGCGAGGAGCGTGTTGAGGTCGACCCGTGCGAGCAACGCATCGATATCGACCCGCGCCAGGACCGCGTCGAGGTCCACTCGGCTGAGCAGCGCGTTGAGGTCGACGTGTTCCAGAACGATATCGGGGTCGACGGTGTCGACGACCCTTTCCGTCACTGCGCCGGCGACCCGGCCGAGGAGCCTCTTGCTGTTCTGCCGACCGTCGGTCATGACGTCGCCGGCTCGGGCACGCGGATCGTCACAGCGTCTGCCTCAACCGGAACCGACGCAGGTCTGGGTCATCGCCTCGTCGTACGCGCAAGATTCCCATCGCAGGTTCCGCCTCCTCCAGTCGTGGATCGCTGGCAGCCTAGGGCCGTCCGATCTGTCTCTCATCACCCATCTCGTGTGATTCAGCGGTCTCGACGCGGCCTGATTCAGGGTGAGTCCGGTGCACGGGCAGGCGAAGGTGAGAACTCCTGCAGTTCCTCCCGGCCACCCTTGACGATGAGGCAGGAGGACTCCGGCACCTCCCGCCACGCCCCCCGCAAGTCCCCCAACGGTTCGGACACCACGAGGCGTGCGTCATCGGAGAGCTGATGCAGTACTGGGTTGTCGGGGTATTGGAGACGGAGTGTGGCGACGTCGGCGTTGTGGAACAGCGATCGGGACCTACCCTCGCTGGAGTACCGGAATGCCCACGTGGTTTCCCCGTCGGTGGTCGCCACCGACATCTGGATCGGGTATTCGACTCCGTGGCGTCGCCCCGTCTCCTCGATGAGGCCAACTGCCTGAGCCACCGCTTCCGGCGGGTTCTCTTGGAGTCCGAAGGTCAGGGCGAGGAAGAAGAACAGCTCCGAGTCCGTCGATCCCTCGATGTCGGGGAACAGCCCGGGCTCGACGGCCAGGGTCAGGTCGCGCTTCAGCAACGGGAAGTCGGCGATGGCCCCGTTGTGCATCCAAAGCCAGCGGCCGTGGCGGAAGGGATGGCAGTTGGTCTGCTGGACCGCCGTGCCGGTCGTCGCTCGGATGTGCGCGAAGACCCGACCGGCGGAAGCGTGGGCCGAGAGCTCTCGGAGGTTGCGGTCGTTCCAGGCGGGCTCGATGCTGTGGTAGGTCCCCGGGGTGTCCTGGGCTCCGTACCAGCCGACACCGAAGCCGTCACCGTTGACCGTTTCCACTCCCAGCCGTGCGTGCTTGCTCTGCACCACGAGCGAGTTCTCCGGCTTGAACAGAAGGTCCTCCAGGAGCACCGGCGAACCTGAGTATGCGAGCCAACGACACATGGCAATCTCCCTTCTCCGCCCCCGACACATATCGGAGCGCGACTGCTCCACTACAACAGCGAAGGCGGGCCAGCGGATCACCCGTAGCGGATAACGGCGGACCCGAATCGGTAGCGTGGCGCGGTCGGAGAGTGGTGAACCTCGCGGACAGACACAAAAAACGCCCCTGACCCGCGATGCAGGTCAGGGGCGAATCTGTCGGGCTGACAGGATTTGAACCTGCGGCCCCTTGACCCCCAGATCGTGTGTGTTCTGAGATCAACCGTGCATACGCGCGCAATGCGTGCACGGCGTGCTCAAGCCAACTGCAAGAACGGGACACCATACATGGCGTTGGGCCCACGGTGGGCCCACGGATCGGGCTTCCGAGCTACATGCCATTCACACCCGGCGCAGCCGTCACTGCGTCGTCACCGCTCGCCACTCGTCCACGGCCCGGGCTACTTATCCGCCGTGTCCGTTCGCTGCTCTGATGAAATCGAGCGTCTTCTGAACCGGCTTCCTGAGGGAGCGGTCCAGACCCGCCGTCCCCGGCCACATCGCCGTCGCCGCACGAGCGATTTTGACCTTGTCGGCCGGAGATTTCCGCCCATCGAGTTCAAGCGGGTCGGCCCAACGGTCCGTCGGCGGAACGTAAACGGCCCCTTTGTGTGACTGTGCTACGGCCTTGGCCAAGATCTCAACCGGCACATAGTTCTCGATCGTGCGGCAGTCGGTGATCCATGCGAAGCCTGGCATCGCATCGTTGTTGAACTCGTCCCGGACCCGCCTCTTCGTCGCATCGATCCTGTCCGCGGAGGCTTTCCTGTCGCTATCAATCAAGATCGCGGAATGGCGCGCTAGGCGCCGGAGCGATATGAACTCCGCGACCTCGGGCTCGTTCGCCGTCAGGTGCTTTAGAAGCCGTCCACCATAGAACATGACCGAGTAGTGGATCCCCTCGACCATGCGTTCGACTTCAGGAACACTCTCCTGCAGGAGGTCGAGCCAGTGGTTCAGGTAGATTCGGTCGGAGGGGCCCTCAACCCAGATGACTGCGTTCGACTGAATGAGGTCCGAAGGACGGTAGCCAAGGTCTGCGCAAAGGTCCGAGACCTGCTGTGCCGTGCTCGCGGGAATAACGGTGGTGCCCTCCCCGGGCGCGTGCCGTAAGTGGAGCACACTAGCTCGGCCGTAGTCGAGCATGTGAGCGGAGTGGGTAGCGATGACGTATTGGTTCGTCGTGTGCTCGGTCAGGTATCGCACGAGCTTCCGCTGGAGAAGTGGATGGAGGTGGACCTCTGGTTCCTCGATGCAAACCAGAGACTTATCCAGAAACGTCGCCGCTGCGGCAAGGATGATGACTTGATGCACTCCAGTGCCGAGGGAGTCGAGCGGTAGATCAATTCCAGCATGCTGGACGATGATCTCCTTGGAACCTGCGACCTCGACCCGAACTTCTCGGTCCTCGAATACGTCTTGAACGAACTCGTTGATCTCCTTGAACTTCTTCAATAGTCGAGCGCGATTCGGCCCTATCAACGGATTCTGATGCTCGGCGAGCCGACGAATTAGACCAGCACCGTCATATGCAATCTGACTAGGGTCCTCAGGCCCATCGAAATCGACAATCCTTCTAAAGGCTCCGATTACTTGTACGGGCGGTAGCCGATCCAACGGGTAGAGCGACTTCAACAACGCCGCTGCATCTTCAATCTCACTAGCGCGCAAGCTGTCGAGCTTGTGCCTTGCCTCTCTCAGGATGTCGATCTGTGGCGGACTCATGCCACTCAAAGCCGCCTGCAACGGCTCCGCGTCAAGGACCCATCCACGTGACCTGGGGCGCATCGAGCGACTATTGGGCTCTGGCACGTAGTGAACCCAGAAACGCCTGTCATCGCCCCGCTGGAAGGCCGGAGAACCAAGAAACGCCAGCAACCCGTCCTTATACTCGGTTAGATCGGCCTTAATGGCTTCAAGATCTTTGCCCGTACGAGGGATGGTGTAAGCGACCGCAATTCTGTACTCACCCTCCTCGCGGCCCGGCTTTGGCTGGTCGTTGAATTCGAGTGGCTCGTAATGAGATACCAACCGTGATTTCAGAAACCGGATCACGTTTGATTTCCCGGCGTTGTTCTGGCCCGCAAGCAAGGTGACCTTGTCGAGGGGCTCGAAGTAAGCCATCGATCTCAGACTGCGGAATCCTTCGACTCCGAAGCCTTGGATGAGGGGGGCGCCGCCCACCATGTCCGTACTAGGCCCCATACGGGGCTCGGTGTCGTCACTCACGACTTATCGCTCAGACGACAGATGGCCAGCGGACCGTGAGGACGATCGAATCGTCGAACGCTTGCCACGAGTGCGAAGTACCAGGGCCAAAGACGACGAAATCGCCTTCGCGCTTCATCTCCTGGTCTCCGTCAGGTAGACGAACGGAAAAGTGCCCACGGAGGAGCATGACCATTGTCGTGCGCACCTCCTCCTTAGCGACGGTCCACTCGTGGCGCTCTTCGCCCGCCTGGTGGGTGCCCCACTTGATCTCGACGTCGGTCGAATGAAGCGGACTGGTGTCGGGGTCGATGAAGTGGCCGATGAGCCAGCCGCGGCGCTCTGCGCCGTCGTCGTACGCATTTCCGGAGGCAGTCGTCACTGGGCGAATCCAATCTCGAAGTGGGGAAGCGCTACGCGCTCGGGGTGCAGTTCATGGAGACGTCGCAGGCCGAGGACGAACGCGAAGAGACCCTCGTCCGACCACGCCGGGTTGTGCGTGAGAGCCCGTAGGCCAGCCGCATCCTGAGACGAGACGAGGGTGATCCGCTCGGACTCCCAGTTGCTCTCGACGTCACCTCCGCAACGTTGCCAGAAACCCTCGTCGTGCACGGCGACAAGACACGGAAATTCATAGTTTCCGGTGAGGAGGTTGAAGCCGAATCCGGTGCACTCCATTGACCAGGCGTCCGGCCCAGCTTCGGTCAGGTAACGCATCGGCCCGGTGAGCAGATCGGGGTGCATGGGGTCGATCGTGCGGCGTGTGTCGAGGGTGGTGTCAACCTCCGCCTTGCCGAAGAGCTCCTCCTCGAGTTCTCTCGCGAGCGAAGTTCCGACACTGACCTCCCAACTCGGCTCTGAGGTCGGCTCGTGGAAGCACTTCGGGATCACGGCGAGTCGCCCGGACGCGTTGAGGACCTTCGCCCCGCGCTCCTGGATCAGCAGTGCGAAATCGGCGGGGCGTGCACCCTGCGCCGGCCGGGCGAACGCGGTTAGCGCAAGCGCCCCGCCCATGCAGTTACGCGAGCCAGGGGTGAGCACCGACTCGACCGTCGGCATCATCAGATCGCGCAGAGGGAGCGCCTCTCCCCCGGCCTGCGCGGCCGCGAACGTCTCGGCTTCCAGAAGATCCACCGTGAGCGCGTACTGCGCAAACGATCCGGTGGTGAAGGACGTACGTACGCCGTCAGGCTGCGCCTCCCACCCGGTCATCCGGTAGAGCTGGCCGTCGACGAAGCGGGTCTCCTGGACCAGACACTCAGCAAGCCTGGTTTCGGCCGCACGGCGCCAGGTGTCCGAGTCGGGCTTAGGCACGACAGCGGCCGCGTGGTCGTACGCGAATCGCTTTGCGGACTCGTTCGCCTGTAGATCGAGCGGGTTGCTGAACCAATCTGCTGCGCTCAGGATCGTGAGGCCGATGTCCACATCGCCGAGCCCGACACACACCGGCCGGTGATCGCCGAACCCCTCAGCGTAGTACTGGTGCAGCCTCTGAGCCACGGCCGAGCGGTCGGTCTCCGCCATACGCCAACGAGGCCCAGCGGCCGCGTCAACCCGAGCCGCCGCTGCAAGCACACGGGCGGCCGCGTCGTCATCCTCGCCGCTCTGGAGCCAGGCGAGCGCACTGTGAAGATTCGTCGCGACGTCCAGGCGGCTCCGCATCGCGTCTCTGATGCCCGCCGCTTCACCGAGACCTGCCAGCTGCGCGAAGCGAGCGCGCTGCGATTCGGTGGCTTGCTCTAGGACCGTGTCAAAGATCCGTTGGATTTGCAGCGAGATCGCGCCGTTGCTGCCCTTGCGCCACAACGCGACCGAGCGCGCCGACACCCCGAGCTGCTCGGCGAACTCCTCGTTTGTGAGCCGCAGAGCGGCTCTCAGCGCGTCGGCCTCTCGCGTAGTCCACTCGACAACGCTCGTCATCGGCACGCCGCCTCTCCCCCGGTGACAAGCCAACGGATTGCACTGCGATTGCACAACCGCTTCATGGTGAGAAACGCCTGATCACGGCTGACTAGAGGCATGTCAAGCACCAGCCGAATCGGCGCCACCAACGAGCTTCTCCAGCCGCTCAACGCGGCTCGACAGGTTCGCCATGTCACGCCGGAGCTGCTCGACGTCGTCAACGCTCTCCTGACCTCCCGGGAGCGCATTGACGTACGTGCCACGTCCGGTGCTCGACACGAGGACGCCTTCGCGCTGCAACTCGCGAATGGCGTTGTGAACAGTGACCTCGGCGACGCCGTACGCCTCCCGAAGCTCACGAAGCGGGGGCAGCTTTGCGCCGACCTCGTACTCGCCGTCCCGCACTCGCTGCCGGATGTCCTCGGCGACCTGCTCGTGAAGAGGGGTCGCGTTGTCTCTGCTGATCATGCATCCAAGGTAACCACAAATGCCCTGGTGTGCGTAGAGGCATTGACACACCAGATTGCCCTAGTGCACCCTAGTGTGCAGCAAGGCAATGTCACCTACGCCTACGGAAGGCACCTACCGATGGACATCTCTCCAACACACTCCGACCTCGCCGAGATTGAGGCCGAGTGGCCGCAGATCGCCGCTGAGCGCGACCTGGTCGACGCCGAATGCCGCCTGCTCGCAGACCCGGCCGACGTGCTCGCCAAGCGGGCCCACCGCCGTGCGGTGAGCGCGCTCCTGCACCTGATGGTCCAGCAGGTCAACCACGACGCGGGCAATGGCGCCGCGCCTGTCTACATGCTCACCAACTTTGGTCCGGCCGACCCGGCTGAGGCCGCCTGATTCTCGGAAGGAATCTCGTCATGGTTACTGCACCTCTCGTCCTCATCCTGGGCGTCATCGCCTTCTTCATGACCAAGGGCACCGCGTCGACCATCGCGGCCACCATCGTGAACATCCTGCTCGGGATCGCGCTGGCTTCCACGCTCATCGGCCCGCCGATGATCGACGGCCTAGAGGCCGGTTCGAACGCCGTTGTCCAGGGCATCTCCGACGCCATTAAGGCGGGTAACTGATGGCTACCGCGCTCCTGGTCCTCGGCTGCGTCGTGCTGATCGCCGAGTGGATCTATTCCGTCCTCCACGACCGCAAGGCCAACCCGAACCAGGACTGATCGAGATCCCGAGGAGGTCCCCCACGCGATGTCTGAGGGCCCGTGCCAGACGTGCGAGCAGACCCGCCGTGAGCTGCAAGTGATGCAGGAACGGATCGGGCTGCTGGTCCGGGGCCTGGCCGCCGTCCTCGCTCTGCTCGATGCCGAACAGATCGAACCGTCCATGGCTAAGCGCCGACTGCTCGCGATCGTGCATCACCGCCTCACCCACCTCATGACCCAGACCCGATGACCCAGACCAACGGAAGGACCCGACGATGACTGACTACTACCCCACGAACGGAACCGCGCCGGACAGCCCGGCCGCTCTGTTCGACAACCGAATCGGCCTCACCGAGGCCGACCACGACGACGCCTATGACGCTGAGCGTGTCGACGTGTTCGAGGGTGAGGTGCTGGCCGTGGTCGACCACGTCGACACGACCACCCCGTTCACTGAGAGCGACCAGGACGCCGACGCCGAGTCGGCCGAGTCGGGCGATCCGGACGACCTGCCCTCTACGTTGACCTGGGCTGCGCCGGATCGGGTGGCCGGTGAGCGTGCGCCGATCATCCCGCCGTGGCTGCGCTCTGCTGAGGCGCGTAAGGCCGCTGTGCGTCAGGCCGTGTCGGCTGCGGGCTACCACACCGCATTCCACGCGGTCCGGACCCCGGTCTACACCGTCAAGACGCTGGGCTACTCGGTCGTGGGTGCTGGCCGGATGACGGGCAAGGTCACCCGGTGGGTACGTGCCGAACAGGGCAACTACGAGCTGCGCCAGAAGGCCGCAGAGACCAACGACGCCTACACCTGGCAAGCCCTCAACAAGATCCGGGAGCGTGAGTCAAGGGGCCGCATGTGGGGCCTGGCACTTGCCACCGCCGCCACCCTGATCATGGTTGCGATCCTCGCCGTGACCGGGATCCTGGCGCCGGTTCTGTGGGCTGCTCTGGCCGCGCTGATCGTGGTCACCGCCCGTGCCGGCCGACCGGCTGACAAGCCGATCCTGGGCCGTGTCGCGACGGGTCGCCGGTTCACCAAGCTCACCGGTGACCTGGTCCGAAACTCACTGGTCTCGCTGGCCGTACGCGGCATCACCGCGCCGGAGCAGATCGAGTTCTGTCACCCCGGCATCCATCGTGACGGACCCGGCTGGCTGGCCCGCGTGAACCTGCCCGAGGGTGTCACCTCGGTGAAGGTGCTGGAGCGTCGTGACGGTCTGGCGTCCGCGCTGCGGATCCCGGTCGACCAGGTCTGGCCCTCGGCCGGACCCGACCACCCCGGACAGCTCGACCTGTGGGTGGGCTACAAGCCCGCCTCCGAGATGGGCCAGCCGACCTGGTCCCTGGCTGCCGAGAACGCGCGTACGTCGTTCTTCGAGCCTGCCGAGTTCAGCAGCGACGAGCGCTCCCGCCCGATCGATACGACGCTGTTCCAGCGCTCCTACCTGATCGGCGGCCAGCCCGGTTCGGGTAAGTCCTACGCCGCCCGTGCGCTGATCGCGATCGCGATGCTCGACCCGACCTGTGAGCTGAAGATCGCTGAGTTCAAGGGCACCGGCGACTTCCTCGACCTCGAACCGCTGTGCTCGACCTACGTCGTTGGCGTCGATGATGAAGCGCTGGACCAGGGCGCGGCGATCGGCCGGTGGCTGGTGGTCGAGGCCGAGAAGCGCGGCAAGCGGATCCTCGCGGCCCGCAAGCGCGGTGAGGCCCCTCAGGGCAAGGTCACCCCGGAGCTTGCTGCTAAGCCCGGTTCCGGGCTGCACCCGGTGTGTGTGGTCATCGATGAGGCTCACGAGCTGTTCCTGTACTCCCCGGACGCTGCCAGCGACTTTGAGCGTGCGATCAAGCGTCTGCGTGCTCTCGGTATCTGCGTGATCCTGGCGACCCAGATCCCCGACAAGGCGTCCCTGCCCCCGGGCATCACCCGCTGTGTCACCAACCGCTGGTGCCTCTCGGTGGCCGGTCAGGTCGAGAACGACATGATCCTCGGCACCGGTGCCTACAAGCGCGGTCTGACCGGCACCGTCTACCGGCCCGTGTTCGACGCCGGATGGGGATGCATGACCGGTGGAGCGTCCCCGGTCGCTGCCCGCTCGCAGTTCCCCGCCGACGAGGTCTGGGCCGACATGGTCGCCCGCGCCACCTCCCTGCGTGGCGGAGTCGCGGTGGGTGCGCCGATCGAGACCGCCCCGGCCCGTGACCTGCTCGCCGACCTGACCGAGGTCGCCGCCCCCAACGGCCAGCACTGGTCCAGCGCCGCGGCCAGCCTCACCGAGACCTGGCCGGACGCCTACACCCACCTTTCCGCCGACGCTCTGTCGGACATGGCACGCACCGCGGGACTCACCTCGGTCGACGTGAAGATCTCCGGCACCGTCCGCAAGGGCTACCGCCGCGCCGACCTCAACAAGCTCCGCGCCGACCGCGAGGAGGCCCAGACCGAGACCCAGACCGAGGGGTAGCGCCGGAGGTAGCGGACCACCACCCGGTAGCGAGACCGCTACCCACCCCGCTACCCCCAAACCCAGCCCTGACCAGCACAGACGTTCGAAGGTAGCGGGTAGCGACCCGCACACCGACCACCCGAAACCAGCCCAGGAGGCAGATTCCATGACACCGCTCGCCGTCGCTACCCTCGCGACCCTCGCGCTCATCACCCTCGCTGCTGGGATCTACGCCACCCTGTGCCGCGAACTGCCGTTCAAGCCGTGCCGCCGCTGCCAGGGCACCGGCTCACGCACCACCGGAACCGTGTTCCGCAAGCTCCGGGCCTGCCGCACCTGCCGAGGCACCGGCACCCGCCTCCGCACCGGGCGCGCGCTCTACAACCACGCCCGCCGCATCCACACCGAGGCGACCACCACGACCATGCCGCCCCAGCGCGACCCGAAGCAGCCGCCACAGCGCCCCGGCTGGTAACCGCCTCCCACCCCTCGCACGGGCCACACGAGCCCAGGTCCCTACCCGACCCATGCCCAAAACACTCATCTGACCAGGCAAGACACCCTTCCAAAGCAGAAAGAGACTGGCCATGAACACCGCTTCCCTTCCCAAGTCCAACCGCCCCTCCGGCCTCGCTGCTGTCGGCTACGGCATGACCGCCGTTGGCTTCGTCCAGGTCGCCGTGACCATCGCTCCCCAGGTCGCCGCGATGATCCCCGCCGCCGGGTCCGCCGCTCCCGCTGTCGGCGTAGCGGTCGCCCTCGCTGCCGATGTCGTGTGGGCTGCGCTGGGTCACACCACGATCCACGCCTACAAGTCCGGCCAGAGGGCCGCCGCGTACGGCTTCGGAGCCGCTACGGCGGTCGCTGTGGCCGTCTCCACGATCCTGCTGGCCGCTGTCGGGCACATGGGCCCGTGGTCCGCGATTCCCGCACTCGCCGCGCTGCTGCTGGTCGCTGACGGGATCCGCGACCAGGTGACCGTCTCGCCCGAGACCGCAGAGTTCATCCGGGCCCGGACCGCTGAGATTCGCGACCAGCGCGCCCTGGCCGCGATCGAGGCACGCCACGCGGCCCACATGGAGACCATCACCGGCTACGGCGAGTCGGCCCGGCTGGCCGCCCGCACTCACGCCCTAGCCGAGATCAAGGTCACCGTCGAGCGCGCCGAGAACCGCGCCGCGACCCGGCTCACCAAGTCGGCCGAGAAGCACGCCGCCGGGGCGATCGCCTACCGCGAGCTGCTCGGTCACCAGTCGGCCGCCACTCCCGACACCACCCCTGACAACGGGGCTGACATCGAGGGTGACACCGACCCCGGCGACCAGCCCCACGCGATCCCCGCTCGGTCTGCCTCTGTCACCCCCAAGCCCGTCCTGACTGTCATCCCCGACACACACGACGACGAGGACGACACCGAGGAGCACACCGGCCTGTGCGCCGTCTGCGACGAGGTGCTGAGCGAGGACGACGGCGACCAGGTCCACGACGCCTGCGCCGCCTCCGAGCTTCGCGCCTACGGGCTGCCGGTGCCCGAGGTCGCCGGGCTGCTGAAGGTCTCCGAGCGAACCGTTCAGCGCTGGACCAATAGCAAGGCTGCGGGTGCCTGATGAGCCGCCGACCCCGCCGCGTACGCCGCCGCTATGTGCAGCGCCGCCCCCACTGGTGGCGCGACCTGATCACCACCCAGCAGCGCCTTGCTATGGCCGCCTGGGAGGCCGACGCCGAAGCCGAATCCCTCGGCTACCCGACCGAGCTCGAGGAATACGCCGCTACCCACCCGCGACCCACCTTGCAGGGCTTCATGGTCGCCAACGCTCGCCCCGACCGCCACGCACCCGACCAGCACGACACCGAGGAAGGACAGACCGATGACACAGCAGCCTGACACCCTCACGACCGCACTGGACTACGCCGCCCGTGGCTGGCGAGTCTTCCCCCTCCTGCCCAGCTCCAAGCGGCCCGCCACCCCCAACCACCGCGCCGCCGACTGCGACGGCACCGACGCCTGGTGCCGCACCGGTCACGCCGGGTGGGAGCAGCGCGCCACCAACCGGCCAGACTGGATCACCCGAGCCTGGTCCAGCAACCCCGCCTACGGAGTCGGGATCGCCTGCGGACCCTCGCGGCTGGTCGTGGTCGACCTCGACACCCACAAGCCCGGCTCCGAGATCCCCGAGCCGTGGAAGACGTTCGAGATCACCACGGGTGAGGACGTGCTCGACCACCTCGCCGGAGTCCACGGGGGCACCATCACCCCGACCTACACCGTGCGGACCGTCTCCGGTGGAACCCACCTCTACTACGCCGCACCGGATACCGCTCGCCGGTTCGCCAACACCGCCGGGAAGGTCGGCTGGCTGATCGACACCCGTGCCCACGGCGGCTACGTCGCCGCACCCCCGACCACCATCGGAACGGGTGCGTACACCATGGTTGACGACCGCCCGCCGGCACCGCTGCCGATGTTCCTGCTCGACCTCCTCAGCCGCGACCAGCGCCCGACGACCAGCACCACCCCGAACGGCTCCCCTAACGCGCCTCAGCGGACCTCTAGCCGTCCGTACCGGGCCGTTGGGTCCGGGGATGCCGTCCACAGCGCCTCGGCCTACGTCGACGCCGTGATCGACGCCGAGACGACCGCGCTCAACGCCGCCCCGGACGGCGGCCGCAACCTCGCCCTGTGGGTCATGGCCACCAACGTCGGCAAGTTGATCAACCGCGGACTGATCACCGAACACGCCGCCCTGGACCGTGTCCTGGCCGCCGCCGCTGGACACATCGCCGCCAACGCCTACGACACCTACCAGGCCGAGGCCACCATCCGATCCGGCTTCCACCGCGCCGCCACCCGCCGAAGCGCCGCATGACCGGCCAACCAGACCAACCCGCACCCGACCCGGAGGAGACCAACATGGACGCCGAGACCAGCACCGATCAAGAGCAGAACGGCAGCAACGCCGCGCTCACCCCGGCCGACTTCGACGCTGACGCCGGAGAGCTGCTGCTCAACGAGGTCCGCGAGGCCCTCGCCCGCTACGTGATCCTGCCCGATGAGCACTCCGCCACCGGGGTCGTGCTCTGGATCGCCGCCACCCACGCCGTGCCCGCCTGGGCCCACGCCGCCCGCCTGGTCATCCGGGCTCCGGAGAAGCGGTGTGGCAAGTCGCGGCTGCTCGACCTGGTCGAGGCGACGTGCCATGACCCGCTGCTCACCGTGAACGCCTCCCCATCGGCGGTGTACCGCTCGATCGGGATGAAGCGGAAGAACCCGCCGACCATCCTGCTGGACGAGGCCGACACCGTGTTCGGGCCCAAGGCCGGAGACAACGAAGACCTGCGCGGGCTGCTCAACGCTGGCCATCAGCGCAATCGGCCCGCTCTCCGGTACAACGCCGCCAACTCCAGCGTGGAGAAGATCCAGACGTTCGCCATGGCCGCGCTGGCCGGGATCGGTGCGATGCCCGACACCATCGAGGACCGCGCCGTCGTCATCCGGATGCGCCGCCGCGCCCCGGGTGAGTCCGTCGCGCCGTACCGAACCCGCCGCGATGGTCCAGCCCTGGACAACCTCCGCCAGCGGCTGAACCAGTGGGTCAGGGCCCACCTCGACCACCTCGGATCCGCCATGCCCGACATGCCAGTCGAGGACCGCGCCGCTGACACCTGGGAACCCCTCCTCGCCGTGGCCGACCTCGCCGGAGGTGCCTGGCCCGACCTCGCCCGGGCCGCCTGCACCACCCTGACCGAGACCCGCGACGCCAACGCCCAACTCAGCATCCAAGCCCGTCTGCTCACTGACTGCCGCGCCGCGTTCGGCACCTCCGACATGTTGGCCACCACCGACCTGCTCGACCACCTCAAAGCGGACCCCGAAGCCCCCTGGGCCACCTACGGCAACACCGGGCTCACCCCGGTGCGACTCGGCGCGCTGCTGCGTGACTTCGACATCACGTCATCGAACCTCCGCCTCGGCAAAGACCGTCAAGCCAAGGGCTACCGCCGCACCGACTTCGCCGACGCCTGGGCTCGCTACTGCCCGCCCGAGGCCCCCAACCCGTCCCAGCCGTCCCAGCCGTCCCAGCCGTCCCAAAGCGATGTTTCCGCAGATCAGAGCCTGTTTATTGCTGGGACGGCTCGCGAAAACCAGCCGTCCCACAGCCGTCCCACCCACACCCAACCCGTCCCAGCCGTCCCACAGCCGTCCCACCCCAAAACCAGACCTGACCAGGCAGAACACCCCGCTGGGACGGCTGGGACGGCTGGGACGGCTCCCCTCCCCCTCACTTGTCGCGCCTGCCATGAACCCATGGCTGTAGACGACGGCACCCACGTCCACCCGACCTGCGACCCGGAGGCCCAGCGATGACGATCGAGCGCACATCAACGACAGCGACGGTGGTCGAGCTGCCCCCGCTGCTGACCACCGAGGAGGTCGCTGAGCACTTCCGCGTGAACCCCTCCACGGTGCGACGCTGGCGGCTCGACGGCGTCGGCCCGTGCTACGTCAAGGTGGGATCCGTCTACCGCTACCCCCAAGCCGCACTTGCCGACTGGCTACACACCAACCTGACCGAGGAGGCCGACGCATCATGAGTGAGCGCAAGTCACCGCCGTTCGGCGTACGCGTGAACCGCGAGGTTAGCGCCCGCGCCACCAAGAGCGGTGCGATTCGCTACCCAGCGCGGGCTCGCTGGACGGACCCGCGCACCGGGAAGCGCGACCAGGTCAAGGACACCTTCGACTCGATCGACGCCGCGAACGAGTGGCTCGACACTCTCGAACAGACCGCCCGGACCGGCGTCGACCGGACGCAAGCACTGGAGGCGTACATCGAGCTGCTGGGCGAGCGCTGGGCCCGCAGCATCGACCCAACGTCGACCTACGACCCATACTCCGCCGGGCTCCGGAAGCGCGTCATCCCCGCGCTGGGACACATCCCCGTCGGGATGATCACCACCGGCCTGATCGACCGCGCGATCGACCACTGGGAGAAGGAGTATGGCTCCTCCACCGTGAAGAACACTGTGGCCGCCCTGGTGCTGATCCTCGATGAGGCCGTGCGAGACAACCTCCTCGACCGCAACCCCGCAAAGAACCGCGCCAGGCGGAAGACGACCGGCCGCACGGAGACGCCGACGGAGGTGATGAACCCACGCGACTTCGCCTTGCCGGATGTCGCGACCCTCGACCGCCTGGTCGACGCGCTCGTCGAGGCCGGAGGTCATCGGTCGTGGGGCGATACGGTGACTGTCCTGGCGACCACCGCCGTACGCATCAGCGAGTGCGCTGGCCTGACGGTGGCGGACATCAACCATGACGACGGGCTGATCTGGGTGAAGCGCCAGACCTACCCCGGGCGCGGCGGTCTGGTCACGAAGGAGACCAAGGGACGCCGGAAGCGGCCGGTACCGATCATCGAGCAACTGCGGCCGACGCTCGAACGGTTGACCGAGGGACGAGAGCCTGAGGACCGCCTCATCGTCGGGCCCCGGGGTGGGGTCATCACCACCGCATCGCTACGCCGGGCAACCGGCTGGGACACCGTGGTCAAGAAACTCGGCCTCGCTGGCCTCGACCGCCACGCCCTGCGACACACTGCCCTGACGTGGATGGCAGACAGCGGCGTCGACCTACACATGTTGCAGCGTGTTGCAGGTCACACAGACCCCGCCGTCACTCAGCGCTACCTGCACCCCGACCACCAGGCTTTGACCGCCGTTGGAGACGCATTTTCGACCTGGTGGGCCCAAAATGGGCCCACGGCCCAGCCGACCGGGAACGTGGTCAACCTCGCAGACAGGCGCAAAAAACGCCCCTGACCCGCGATGCAGGTCAGGGGCGAATCTGTCGGGCTGACAGGATTTGAACCTGCGGCCCCTTGACCCCCAGTCAAGTGCGCTACCAAGCTGCGCCACAGCCCGAAACTGCGAGTGGATTTCTCCGCTCGAAGCGATCCGAACATTACCGCACGGCTTCACGCGCTCACCAATCGGTATCCCCGTCCGGCGGGTCGTCGGCAGAGGCGAGGGCTTCGGCGGCTTCGTCGATGATGGCGCGCATGGCTTGCTCGGCGGCTGCCGGGTCGCCGTTACGTACCGCGATCGCCACCTTCTCGTGCAGCTCGATGGCGGTCGGGTTCGGCTTGTCGGGCATCAGGTGGTGGTGCGTACGTCCGGCGAGGAGCTCGGCGACGAGGTCGCCGAACGCGGCGAGCATGTCGTTGCCGCAGGCGTTGAGCAGGACTCGGTGGAAGGTCGTGTCGGCTTCGAGATAGGCCTCCAGGTCGCCGGCGGCAGCGTGGACCACCATGTCGGCCACGGATCTGGCCAGCTCGCCGTGGTGCTGAGGCTCGGCCCGCTCGGCGGCGAGCCGGGCCGCGATCGGCTCGAACCCGAGCCGCAGCTCGGAGAGCGACAGCAGCTGCTCGCGCCGGCCCTCGCCGTCGAGCCGCCAGCGGATGACCAGCGGGTCGAAGACGTTCCACTTCTGCCGCGGGAGGACGGTGATGCCGACACGTCGCCGGGTGGCGACCATGCCCATCGCCTGGAGAACGCGCACCGACTCCCGTGCGACCGGGCGCGAGACGTCGTACGTCGCCTGGATCCCCTCCAGCGTGAGGACGGCCCCTGGCGGCAGCTCGGCGGAGACGATCCTGCGTCCGAGCGCGTCTCGGACGCTCTGGTGCAGTCGATGTACGGCATCACCGCTGGAAGTCGTCACTGCGGCATCGTCGCACAATCCGAACGCGACGTAATCAGAATCCTTTATGACGCCCCGCCTTGCCAAACGGATGCCTTTTAGTGCAGCCTGTGACGCGTGACACAGAACCCCCTCCTCGTCGTCATGGGAGTATCCGGCTCCGGCAAGTCGACCGTCGGCGCTGCGATCGCCCAGCGCCTCCGGGTCCCCTTCGCCGACGCCGACGACTTCCACCCGCCGGAGAACATCGCGAAGATGGCCTCCGGTCGCGCGTTGAACGACCACGACCGGAAACCCTGGCTGGAGACGCTCGGCGGCTGGCTCGCTGAGCACGAGCAGACCGGCGCAGTGCTGAGCTGCTCGGCGCTCAAGCGCAGCTACCGCGATCTGCTCCACAGCCGCGCCCACGGACTCCGGCTGCTCCACCTCAGCGGCACCCCGGAGGTGGTCGAGGCACGCCTCGCCGCCCGCGCGGGGCACTTCATGCCGCCGTCGCTGCTGCGCTCGCAGTTCGCGACCCTCGAGCCTCTCGCTCCGGACGAGCGGGGCACGACCATCGACATCGACCAGGACATCGACGCGATCGTCGACCGCTACCTCACCACCGAGAACCTGACCCCCACCATGATCTCCAAGGAGTCGGCATGATCCTCCTCGCCGCGCCAGAACCGGTCGCCCCGGTCGCCTCCGGCGGCGTACTCCTCGCCGCCGCGCTGGCCTCCATCGCCCTGATCGTCGTCCTCATCACCTACGTGAAGCTGCACCCGTTCCTCGCGCTCCTGCTCGGCGGCGTCGCGGTCGGTGTGCTGGCGGGACGCAACGTGATGGACGTGATCACCTCCTTCGGTGAAGGCTTCGGCGCGACCGCGACCAGCGTCGGCCTGCTGATCGCGCTGGGCGCGATGTTCGCCAAGCTCCTCTCCGACTCCGGCGGTGCCGACCAGATCGTCGACACGATCGTGGGCAGGTCCTCGGTTCGTACGCTGCCTTGGGCGATGGCGCTCGTCGGCGCGATCATCGGCCTGCCGATGTTCTTCGAGATCGGCCTCGTGCTTCTGATGCCGGTCATCTACCTGGTCGCCCGTCGTGCGCAGGTCTCGCTGATCACCGTCGGCATCCCCACCCTTGCGGGCCTCTCGGCCATGCACGGCCTGGTGCCGCCGCACCCGGGTCCGCTCGCCGCGATCGACGCGCTCCAGGCCGACCTCGGCACGACGCTCGCGCTCGGCGTACTCGTCGCGATCCCGGTCATCGTCGTCAGCGGCCCGCTGTTCGGCAAGCTCGCGGGACGCTGGGTGGTCGTGGACGCACCGCACACCTTCGACGCCACTCCGGTGAGCAACCCCGAAGGCGACGCCCGGCGCCCCTCCTTCGGCGTCACCCTGTTCAGCGTCCTGCTGCCGCTCGTGCTGATGCTCGCCAAGGCGATCGTCGACATCGTCATCAACGACCCCGAGAACAATGTCCAGCAGGTCTTCGACGTGATCGGCTACCCGCTCGTCGCGCTGACCATCGCGGTCCTCGTCGCCATGTTCACGCTCGGGCGCGGGTCCGGGATGGACCGCCGCCAGATCGCCAAGACGGTAGAGATGTCGCTGCCGCCGATCGCGGGCATCGTGCTCATCGTCGCCGCCGGTGGCGGGTTCAAGCAGTCGCTGATCGACACCGGCATCGGCACTCAGCTCGCCGACTGGGCTCAGGGCTCCGGGGTGTCCGCGATCGTGCTGGCCTGGGTGCTCGCGGTCCTCATCCGCCTCGCCACCGGCTCCGCCACCGTTGCCACGATCACCGCCTCGTCTCTGGTGGTCGACCTCGTCGCCAACATGCCTGCCGCCGAGGTCTCGCTCGTCGTGCTCGCGGTCGGCGCCGGCTCGGTGTTCTTCTCCCACGTCAACGACGCCGGGTTCTGGCTGGTCAAGGAGTACTTCGGCCTCGACGTCGGCCAGACGATCAAGTCCTGGTCGCTGATGGAGACGGTGCTCTCCGTGTCCGGTCTGGTGTTCGTACTGGCACTCAGCATGGTGATCTGACACCCGCCCTCACGAAACTGTCGGTGCTGTCCGACAGAATCACTCCTGACACATGGATCACACCCACCACAGGAGCTCACCGTGTCGGACTTCCCCCTTGCTGACAACACAGCCCCGGGCAACACAGCCCCATCCAACACAGCACCAGCCAGCAAGCTCGACCCGATCTCCCGCAAGGGCACCCCGGCCCATCGCACGAAATCCAAGCGGGAGGGCGCCGGGCGGCGCCAGGGGATGCCGGTGCAGGCGATCAGCCTCTCCGTGCCGGCATCCCTGGCGGCGCAGTGGAAGACCTACAGCCAGGAGGTCCCGCGCTCGCTCGTCGACGTCATGCTCGACGCCGTCGCGGCGACCCGCCCCCGGCTGCCGGTCCTCCTGCGCGCCCACCAGGCAGCGCTGCGCGAGAAGACCAGGCCCGTCTCCGACGGCACCTTCATGCGCACCGTGCCTCAGCCGAAACGGCTCGAGGACCCGTACGTCACGATGCCCCTGCGTCTGCTGGCGACGAATGTCGACGTGCTGGACGCCATGGTCCACGAGATGGCCGCGGAGTCCCGCTCGCAGCTGGTCGTCGTGGCGCTGACGGCGTGGCTGGCCGACCGGCGGGCCGAGGAGCAGGTCTACGCCGAGCAGCTCGAGCTCGAGGTGCCAGAGGACCCGTTCGACCGTCCCTGAGCGCGGCCGGGACGGGCCGAGACGACCCGTCCCGACTGCGCCTCGTCTCAGAGCACCTTGGTGCCGTACATCTCCCCCAGCGGGTCGGCGAGGAGCTCGAGCCGCTCGCCGTCGGGCCCCATGAAGTAGATCGACGACTTGGACTCGACCATGTAGTCGACGCCCGCCACGTCGAGCTTCGCGCGCAGGTAGTCCCAGTTCTCAGGCGTCACCGAGATCGCGATGTGGTGCAGCCCGCCGAGCACCTCGGCGTACGGGCCCAGGTCGAGCCCGGGAAGCGTGAAGAAGGCCAGCAGGTTGCCCGCCCCGACGTCGAAGAAGAAGTGGTCGGAACCGGCGTAGTCGCGGTTCTCGAAGATCTCGGTCAGCGGGAACTCCAAGAGCCCCTGGTAGAAGTCGATCGACCTGCGTACGTCCGAGGAGAGCAGCGCGGTGTGGTGGATCCCGCGAGCCGTGCTGGCCGGGCGGAGGCCCTCCTCGCGGAGATACTCCTTCTTGATCCGCTCACGGTCCTTCGTGATGAAGTCCATGTCGATGCTCATCGTGCTCTCCTCATGCCATGACGTCTCGGATCCAGTCTAGTTTCTGCGTCAACAGTTGCCGGAGGCGGGCGGCGGTGCTGAAAGCGCAAGCTACGACTCGGTAAGGTGTGCCTTATGGATGAGGTCAAGTGGCTCAGTAACGACGAACAGGTGGCGTGGCGTGCCTGGCTCGCCGTCAACGCACAGCTCACCTCGCGGATGAACCGCGACCTCCAGTCCAAGAACGGCCTCTCCCTCGCTGACTACGACGTCCTGGTCAACCTGACCGACGTCCCCGACCGCTCGCTGCGGATGTACGAGCTCGGTGACAAGCTGCAGTGGGAGAAGAGCCGGCTCTCGCGCCAGGTGATGCGGATGGCCGCGCGCGGCCTCGTCGAGCGCCGCGAGTGCCTCGATGACCGGCGTGGTGCCTTCGTCGACCTCACCCCGGCGGGACTGGAGGCCATCGAGGCCGCCGCTCCCGAGCACGTGAGGCTGATCCGCCACGTCATGTTCGACGCGTTCACCGCCGAGGAGGTCGCCGCCCTGACCAAGCTCTACCAGGGCGTGCTGGAGCGTCTCGAGGTCAAGCCCCCGTCGGTCGCCGCGGACGGCTCCGCCGCCTGAGCCCGGTCCGAAGACGTACGTCAGGCCCGCAGGTCACCACCGGTGACCTGCGGGCCTGACCTTTGTGGGCCGCTAGCGCTTGGCCCCGAAGGCCGAGACGACCTTCTGGGTCACCGTGTTGCCGGCGTCGTCCCGGGCGGTGGCCCGGAGCGAGACCAGGTCCGCGCCGCGGGCCGGGATCCGCAGGCGCGTCTCCCAACGGTCACCGTCCTTGCGCAGCTTCACCGCGGTCCAGGTCGAGCCGCCGTCGTAGCTGACCTCCAGCGTCGCCGCCTTCACCGAGCCGGCGCGCTCGGCGCCCGGCACCGTGTAGGGCACCACCGCGAACGGGACCTCGGCACCGGCGCGCACCGTGCCGTCCAGCGCCGTGTCCACGTCGTAGTCGAGCTGGAGCAGGGGCAACGGCGTACCGACCTCACCGGACGGGACCGGATCCGCCTGGTCGGCCACGAACGTCCAGGACGTACGGGTGCTGGTCGAGTAGCGGTGGGCATCGCCTGCCGCGTCGGTGTCGATCTCGAACCGGTACGTCTGCGGGCCCTCGGCTACAGGGACAGCGGTCTGAACCGCGTGGCTGATGCTCTCCCGCACCAAGGTGTCGCCCTGGAAGAGACGCGAGGTCACCGGGGTCTCGCCCCACGGGAACCCACCGGTGATCCCGGCCGCCCCGCTGGAGTCGGGGACGTTGACCGCGAACCAGTCGCCACTGTGTCGGGGACCCCAGTAGCCGTCGCCCGTACGGGGCGCGGTCACCGGAGCGAACCAGTTGCGCACCGTGGTGCTGCGCGGCTCGTACGCCTGACGCACGCCCCGCTGCCCCCAAGTGCTCTCGTGATCCACGTTCTCGTACCAGGTGACGCCGTCGTAGGTGGAGACGTAGTCGGTCCGGACGGTCGCCGTGGGCTGCAGCGCCCGGACGCTGAGGCACGGCGGCCACTGGTAGTCGCGGCAGTCGGCGCGGTCGTCGACGGCGAGCCGCTCCTGGGTGTCGTTGTAGCGGCTCTCCACGGTGGCGAGCTGCCGGGTGGTCGGCGCCAGCGCGAGCTCGGCCGGGATCTCACCGGGCCAGCTCTTGGAGATGTCGTAGAGGTAGTTCGGGAACTCGACGGCCTTGCCCTCGAGGCTCAACCTGCCCTTCGCGGCGGCCGCGACGAGCTTCTCGCCCTGGGCCGAGCGCACCGAGACTACGGGCAGGTCCTCCTGGGTGACGAAGTCGACCAGCGGGCCGGGACGGTCGTTCACGACCACCAGCAGCGCGGCACCGGCAGCCTGCGCAGCGGCCTCCCGCGCCTCGGCGGTGACGGCGTCATCCCTGGTCACGATCACGGCCCGACCCTTGGCGTCGACGTCCTCGTAGTCGGCGGACGTGCCCTTTCCGGCCGCGACGGCCCGCAGTGACACCCGGCCGTCGAGCCTGGACGAGCCGAGCTGGTAGACCGGGTCGAACGCGAGCGCCCGCGAGCTCCGCGCCGTCACGTCGAGTGCCGGCTCGGTGGCCCGCCAGCGTACAGCGAAGTCGAACTCGGCGCTGTCGACGGGACCGGTGGCCTCGGCGTAGATCGAGTCGACGTCGACCGGGACGGCGTAGGTCGCGCCGAAGGTCGCGTAGAGACCGCCGATGCCGGAGTCGTTGAAGAACTGGAACCGGCGGAAGGCGACGTCGCTGTCCTTGGGCGTCTTCAGGGTGAGCTCGTCGGCGTCGCGCGCGTCGAGCACCAGGGACTGGTCCTTGTCGGTGACGACGACCTGCGGGTCGCCGACCAGCGCGACACCGGTCGAGCCGGGTCCCTGGGAGCCGGCGACGTCGAGGAACGCCGTGGCCGAGTACGTGCCGGGCTGCAGGCGCTGGGTCGGCACCGTGCCCGTGGCCGAGTCGATTGGCAGGCTGCTGACGAACTGGTCGCCGTAGCGGTAGAAGTCGACGTAGCCCGTCGCGGGCTCGCCGGACCGGTCGAGCGCGGTGATGTCGAGGCCGTAGCGCTCCTCCTCCTTGACCAGCGCGGTCGCGGTGCGCACGGTGATCTCGCCGGAGGTGGCGACGACGGCACCGCTGTACTTACCGGTGAGGGCGGCGTCATCGGCGTCGGCCGTGATCGTCACCTCGGCGCTTCCACCGGCAGGGACCACGACCTCCTCGGCCGAGAGCGAGACGAGGTCGCTCGCCTTGCCGTCGGGCCCGACGACGTCGGTGCTCAGCGCGAGGGTCACGTCGGCGTCCGTGGAGTTGGTGTAGGTGACGGTCTCGCTGACGGGCTCGTCGCCGTCGTGCGGCCAGCCGTAGAAACCGAGGAACCCGTCGCCGGAGCCGTCCACGCCGTCGAGAGCGGCGGGTACGTCGAGGCGGCCGGTGCCGACCTCGTACGCCGGTGCGTCGATGTCCGCGGCCGAGGAGACCAGGGCGTTCTTGAGCTGCTCACCGGTGAGGTCGGGGTGGGCGCCCTTGAGGATCGCGGCGGCTCCCGCGACGTGCGGGGTGGCCATCGAGGTGCCGTTCATCGAGGTATACCAGCCCTCGCCGGACGCCTGCTGGGAGCGAGCCGCGACGATACCGACGCCGGGGGCGGTCAGGTCGGGCTTGATCGCGTGGTCGCCGACCCGCGGACCGTAGCTGGAGAAGTCGGCGCGTACGTCACCGTCGTCCACCGCACCGACAGTGAGGGCGGCGTCCGCGGTGCCGGGGCTACCGAGCGATCCTTCGGCGTAGCTGTTGCCGGCGGCGACGACGAACAGGGCGCCCGTCTGCTCGCTCAGCGCGTTGAGCGCCTGCGCCATCGGGTCGGTGCCGTCGTTGAGGCTGGAGTCGCCGAGGCTCATGGAGACGATGTCGGCGTTCGCGGCACCCCACTCCATGCCGGCGATGATCCAGGAGTCCTGGCCGTACCCGGCGTTGTCGAGGACCTTGCCGACCATCAGGTCGGCGCCGGGGGCGACGCCCTTGTAGGAACCCTCGCTGGCCGAGCCGGTGCCCAGGACGGTCGAGGCCACGTGGGTGCCGTGACCGTGCGCGTCGCTGGTGGCCTCCTCCCCCGGGACGAACGACTGCGCCCCGTCGACCTGGTCGGCGACGTCGGGGTGGGTGGCGTCGATGCCGGTGTCGAGGACCGCGACGGTCGCACCCTTGCCCTCGAAGCCCGCGGCCCACGCCTCGGGCGCACCGATCTGCGCGGTACTGCGGTCCAGGGTCGTCTCGGCCTTGCCGTCGAGCCAGATCTTCTCGACGCCGCCGCCGAGCTTCCCGGCCGCACCGGCGGCGCGAGCGGACGCCCCGCCGTCGGTGGCCACGGCCGACCAGAACGCGGACGACTTCTTCTTGTTCACCGCGACGGCGTCGGCGTCGATGCTCGGCAGGTCGAGCGTACGCTCGGCACCCGGCAGCTTCGCCGCCTTGGCGCGGGTCGAGGCCTGCTCCAGGATCAGCGGAGTGGCCTCGACCGTCTCGTCGTCGTAGCGCATCTCGAGGAGCGCGGTGACGTCGAACAGCCGGCGGTCGAGAGTGCCCGCGGCCAGGTAGGGCTTGGCAGCGGTGGGGATGGCGTAGAGGTGGTCGCCCACCTGCTGTGTCTCGATGGCAGCGCCGGCGGGGTCGAACCCGAGCGTCAGGACGCCGTCGTCGGTCGCGGTCACGTCGATGACGTCGCCGGTCACGAGGGTGATCGTGGTCCGTCCGTCGTCGAGGGCGGGCGTACGTGGTGCCGTGCCGGCCGTGGTGCTGCCGGCATCGGTCTGGGGGCCCTCAGGCGTGGGGTCGGTGCCTGGGGTCGCATGCGCGCTGGTGGCCATGGTCGCGACCAGGGCGGTCGCCGCAGCAGCTGCCGCGACGGCCTTGGTAGCGGCCGACAGGCCAGAGGTGGTTGGGGGTCTCATGGGGATGGACCCTGTCAATGGGGCGCGACAGGCGACAAGAGCGTTGTCGTGGCGGTTTTACGGCATGGCGAGACTCCGTCAGCGCTGGAACGCCCCCGGTCTGTCGCAGAAGTGCCATGCTCGGCGACGTGCTCGGTCTGACCCCTGATGAGACCCTCGCCTACGGCGAGCTCATCGCCATGCCCTCCGCCACCGCCGCCGAGTTCGCGGCTGCCCTCAGCGCCTTCGGCACCTCCCCGGGAGAGGCTCATCTGCTGCTGCGCCGCCTCGAGGAGCACGGCCTGGCCGCCCGGATCACCGGCGACGAGCGGCGCTTCGCCGCGGCACCGCCCGCGATCGCGCTCGGCGCGCTGCTCGCCCGGCAGCAGGACGAGGTGCGGCATGCCGAGATCGAGCTCAGCCGGCTCGACGAGGCCTATCGCGTGGCCGCCGCCGGCCGTGGCCCCACGGACGTGGTCGACGTCATCCACGGCGAGGATGCCGTCCGGCACCGGTTCGAGCAGGTCCAGCTCGGCGCGCGCGAGCGCGTCTACGCGTTCGTCCGCCCGCCGGTGATCGTGACCTCCAGCCAGGAGAACTCCGCCGAGAACAAGGCCGTCGCCCGCGGCGTGCTCTACCGCGTCGTCGTGGAACGCAGCATGCTGGAGAGCCACGACGTGACCGTCGACGAGGCGATCGAGGCGACCGACGCGGGCGAGGAGGTCCGGTTCGCCGATCAGGTGCCGCTCAAGCTCATCATCGTGGACCGGCGCCTCGCCCTGATGCCGCTGACCTCCTCGGGCGACGTCGTCGGTGCGCTGCTGGTCCGGGAGAGCACCCTGCTCGACGCGCTGATCGCCCTCTTCGAGAACGTGTGGGACCAGGCGACACCGATGCTGGTCGGCACCTCAGGGCTCACCGGCGACGTCGCTCAGCAGGTCGATGACGAGGACGCGCAGGTCCTCGGGCTGCTGCTCGCGGGGCTCACCGACCAGGCCGTCGCCAAACAGCTCGGTACGTCGCTGCGCACCGTGCAGCGAAGGGTGCGGGCGCTGCTCGACCTGGCCGGCGTGGAGACCCGGATGCAGCTCGGCTGGCACGCCGCGAACAACGGCTGGGTCCAGGCAGGGGCGGACGGTCAGCTGACGCCCGCCCCGCCTGAGGACTAGCGCTTGCGCTTCTCCCGAACCCGCTGCTGGAGCACGATCGGGGTGCCGACGAAGCCGAACTCCTCACGCAGGCGACGCTCGATGAAGCGCTCGTAGGAGGCCTCGAGCTTGCCGCTGGTGAAGAGCACGAACGTCGGCGGCGCGGTCGAGGGCTGGGTGCCGAAGAGGATCTTCGGCTGCTTGCCGGACCGGACCGGGTGCGGGTGCTCGGCGACGAGGCGGCCGAGGAACGAGTTGAGCGCGCCGGTGCCGATCCGCGTCTCCCAGCCCTCGAGCGCCTTGTCGAGAGCCGGGACCAGGCGGTCGACGTGCCAGCCGGTGCGGGCGGTGACGTTGATCCGCGGGGCCCACTGCACCTGGACGAGATCGCGCTCGATCTCGCGGTCGAGCTGCCAGCGACGGTCCTCGTCGACGAGGTCCCACTTGTTGAACGCGATCACCAGCGCCCGGCCGGCCTCGCGGACGGTCTGCAGGATGCGGATGTCCTGCTCGGAGATCTTCTCGCCACCGTCGAGGACGAGCACGGCCACCTCGGCACGATCGATGGCGGTCGTGGTGCGCAGGGAGGCGTAGTACTCGTGGCCCGAGGCCTCCTTGACCCGCTTGCGGATTCCGGCGGTGTCGATGAAGCGCCACTCGCGGCCGCCGAGCTCGATCAGCTCGTCGACCGGGTCGACGGTGGTGCCGGCGACGTTGTCGACGACCGCCCGCTCCTCCTTGGCCAGCTTGTTCAGCAGGCTCGACTTGCCGACGTTGGGCTTGCCGACCAGGGCGATCCGACGCGGGCCACCGATCTCGGTGCCCTCGGGAAGCGGCGGCGGGTCGGGGAGCACCGCGAGGATCGCGTCGAGCATGTCACCCGAGCCGCGGCCGTGCAGCGCGGAGACCGGCCAGGGCTCACCGAGCCCGAGGTTCCACAGCGCGGCGGCCTCGGCCTCGGTGCGCATGTCGTCGACCTTGTTGGCCGCCAGGACGACCGGCTTGCCGGACTTGCGCAGGATGCGTACGACTGCCTCGTCGGAGTCGGTGATGCCGACGGTCGCGTCGACGACGAAGAGGACGGCGTCGGCCAGGGAGACCGCGATCTCGGCCTGGGCGGCGATCCGCTCGGCCAGGCCCTGGGCGTCGGGGTCCCAGCCCCCGGTGTCGACCAGCGTGAACGCCTTGCCGTTCCAGTCGGCGTCGTAGGAGACGCGGTCGCGGGTCACGCCGGGGACGTCCTGGACGACGGCCTCGCGACGACCGATGATCCGGTTGACCAGGGTCGACTTCCCGACGTTCGGGCGGCCGACGACCGCCAGCACCGGCAGCGGGCCGGTCGGGGTCTCGTCGGTCTCGGTCAAGTTCCGTACGTCCTCATACGAAACGTCGGGGTCAGTCATTGTTCTCCTCGCTAGGTAGCGGACCGGGCAGTTCGCGACCGGTCAACGCCAAGGCATGGTCCTGTTGGACCTGCATGTGCTTCTGGATCAAACCCGAGACAAGCCCGACTTGTTCCCTCGTACGCGGCCAGCCTACGCGCTCGACGGCGAAAGGCTCGCCATAGACGATGTCGATGCGCGCACCCTTGTGCGGCAACGACGAGATGCCACCGCCCGGCTCGCGGCTGCCGAGCATCGTCACGGGCACCACGACAGCACCGGAGGCGAGGGCGAAATAGGCCGCTCCGCGGTTGAACCGCACCAGGTCGCCCGCGCCGCGGGTGCCCTCGGGGTAGATCCCCATCGCGTTGCCCTCACGCAGCACTCGCAACGCCAGCTTCACCGCAGCCGGGTCGCTGCCGAACCGGTACAGCGGGATCTGGCCCGCCCAGCGCAGGAACGGACCGAGGAACCAGTGCTCGAACATCTCCGACTTGGTCAGCGCATGCACCGGACGTGGCGTGAAGATCGCCAGCAGCGGACCGTCGATGATGCCGACGTGGTTCGAGGCGAAGACCACCGGCCCCGTCTCCGGGATGTTGGCCGTCTCGTGCAGCCGGACGTCGAAGCGGCGCCGGATCAGCCACCGCGCGTAGACGTTGATGTGATACAGCGCCCACCGGCTTGGATGCGGGACCTCATCCAAGGAGGGGAGCTCGGTGCGGGGCGTACCCGCGTGCGGGCTCGCGCTCACTCCCCCGCCTTCTGAGCGAGGTCGACGACGAGGTCGATGACCTCCTCCAGCGTGTAGGGCGTCGTGTCGAGGTGGGTGGCGCCGTCCGGCACCGCCGCACCGCCCTTCGTGGAGTCGATCCTGTCGCGGTTCTCCAGCGACGCACGGACGGCCTCCGCGTCGGTGCCGCCCTCCTCGGCCGCGCGGCGCGCGGCGCGGGCGGCGGGGTCGGCGGTGACGTACAGCTTCAGGTCGGCCTGAGGCCAGACCGCGGTGCCGATGTCGCGACCCTCGACCACGATGCCGGAGCCGGCGGTGAGCGCTTCCCGGATCTCCTGCTGCTGGAGCGCGATCAGCCGGGCGCGGACCTCGGGGACGGTGGCGACCGGGGAGACCGCCGCGTTGACGCGGTCGCTGCGGATCTCGACAGAGACGTCGGACCCGTCGAGGGCGATCGTCGGTCCGAGCGGGTCGGTGCCGGAGGTGATCACCGGCTTGCCGGCCGCTGCGGCGACCGCGTCCGCGTCGTGCACGTCGATGTCGTTGCTGAGCATCCACCAGGTCATCGCGCGGTACATCGCACCGGTGTCGAGGAAGCGCATGCCCAGGCGGTCGGCGACCCCGCGGGAGGTGCTCGACTTTCCGGAGCCGGAGGTGCCGTCGACGGCGATGACGATGCTTGCGGGGACAGTGGTGGGATTGCTGCTGCTCACGGGCGGGAGCCTACCGGTGAGCGACCCAACCCCGAGACTCCAGAACCGCCTGCATCCGGTCGGCCGCGTCGTCGGCCACGATCAGCTCCATGACACCGACCGGGCGGCCGGGGTCGTGGTCGATGCGTACGTCCTCGATGTTGACGCCGCTCTCCCCCGCGTCGGCGAAGAGACGGGCCAGGTTGCCGGGCTCGTCGGGCACCGTGACGTAGATGGTCGCCTGCGCGGTCTGCGGCCGGCCGTGCTTGCCGGGGATCGCTCTGGTCCCGGCCTGACCTTCTTTGAGCAGTACGTCCAGGGCGGCCGCGTCACCGGTGCCGACCGCCGCGATCATCTCGTCGAGCTGGGTGCGCACCTCGGTCAGCAGGTCGGTCACCGCGCGAGCGTTGCCGGCCACGATCTGGCCGTAGAGGCCGGGGTCACCGGCGGCGACGCGGGTCACGTCGCGTACGCCCTGGCCGCTGAGGCCGAGGTGTCCCTCCGGTGCCACCGCGAGGCGGCCGGCCACCAGGGCGGCCATCAGGTGCGGCACGTGCGAGGTGCGGGCGACGGCCTGGTCGTGGTCGTCGGGGCTGAGGGTGAGCGAAACGGCGCCGCACAGCGTGGCGAGCTCGCCGACGAGCTCGGTCGCCTCGGGGTCGGCCTCCGCGTGCGGCGTGACCGCCCAGGGCCGCCCCTCGAACAGCGTCGCGGTCGCGGCCAGCGGCCCGGAGCGCTCGCTGCCGGCCATCGGGTGCCCACCCACGTAGCGTCGTACGTCGCCGGGGCTGTGCTCACGGACGTAGGCCAGCGGCGAGGCCTTCACGCTGCCGACGTCGGTCACGACGGCGTCGGGGCTGTCGGCGAGCGCTCGGGTGATCACCTCGCCGAGGTGTGCCGGCGGGACCGCGACCACGATCAGCTGCGGCGTGTCGCCGGGCTTGCGGCGGCGGCCGGCGCCGAGGCCGGTCGCGGTGCGCACGTGGCTGGCGACCGAGTCGCTCAGCAGCACCTCGAGGCCGGCGGAAGCGCAGGCGAGCGCGACCGAGGTGCCGAGCAGGCCGACACCGACGATCTCGACCGGCCCGGTCAGCGCTCCCCCGGTTTCACCCATGTCCCCAAGGCTAAAGGGTCGACGCTGCCGAACCCTCTTCGTCTCAGCGCCCGTGGTGCGCTATCGCGACTGACGACCAGGGTGTGCGATATCGCCGTGCGCTCATGACGGCTGGTAGCTGCCGAAGGACCACGAGTTGCCCTCCGGGTCGGTCACCGTGCCGCCTCGGCCGCCGTAGTCCTGGTCGACCATCGGGCGGTCCACGGTGGCGCCGGCGGCGACCGCCTTGTCGAAGAGGGCATCGGGGTCCTGGTCGATCAGGTAGACCCCGGAGCCGCCGGTGACCTTCAGGCTCCCACCCTCGCGTACCTGCCCGAACATCAGCCCTCCCCCGCCGGGCCAGAGCCATTCTGCGTGGGCGACGATGCCGCCCTCGCGGTAGGTGGAGTGCTCGACGAAGCCGATTGCGCTCAGCCACGTCATCATCGCCTCGGCGTCCCGGAACGCCATCGACTGCCAGTACTTGATCTTCGCTACATCGAACTTCTGCTCATTGCTCATGCATCCGAGTCAACCGCCTGCGGGTCGGCCAGGTCTTGCACGAATGGGAACTCCTCACGCAACCAGGTAGTCGGCGTACACCCGGCGAACTCCTGCCACTCACGCGTCAGGTGCGCCTGGTCGGCGTAGCCGCAGACTGTCGCCGCCCGGGCCAGCGGCATCCGGCCGATGAGGCCGCGGGAGCGGTCGAAGCGTGCCAGCCGCTGGAACTGCTTCGGCGCAACCCCGGTCTCTGCGCGTACGAGGTCGCTCATCCTCCGGCGGCTGTAGCCGACGTCGTCGGCCACCTCCTGCACGGCCGCTCCCCCGGTCAGCAGGGCCAGCGCGCGACCCACCTCCGCACTCGGCCCCGGCTCGCCATGCCGCGCCAGCGCCTCGACCAAGCCACTTACGACCAACCGCGACCACTCCCGCGGATCGGCCTCGGCCAGCCGCTCCGGAAGATGACGTACGCCGCCAGGCGCCGCGACCTCGTCGAGGGCGAGGAGCTCGCCCCGCCACGCCGCGGCCGGCATCCCGAACAGCGCCCGCACCCCGGCGGTCGTCAGCCCCAGCTGCACGCCGCGTTGGTAACCGTGATGATGGATCGCCGCCGGCCGGGTGTGCAGCCCGGAGACCAGCGACCATGCCGTGACCGGCTCCGTCCCGCTCCCCCACGAGGTCACCAACGGCTCGTCGACCGAGAGCACGAAAGTGATCTCGGTCGACGGCATCCCCCGATGCACCCCCGGCGCCCCGAAATCCACGTCGTAGGTGACCAGCGAGGTGACATAGGGCCGCAGCACCTCCGGCACGATCATGTCTCGATGGTGCCACGGTCGGCGCGGGTTGCCCATGCGCTATCGCGCTGAGCGGAGATGGTGTGCGATAGCGCTTGGCGGCACGGCCCAGATCTCACCAGGAGATCTCAACCGCCCGAGACACATACGCCGCCTTCATCACCACCACCAGATCGTCGACATCGACCTTCCGCTCGACACCCGCCGCGACGTCGCGTACCTGAACCTGCCCGGCGTCGGCCTCGACCGCCCCGATGATCGCGATCAACGGCTCCCGCCGACGACGAGACTCCCGGATCCTGCCCCCGAGAGAGCCGCCCGCGTCCAGGCGCGGACGGAGGCCCTCGGCGACGAGCGCGTCGACGAGCCTGCGAGCCTCGGAGTCCTGGTCTGCGGAGACCGGGAGGACGGCGATCTGCGCCGGCGCCAGCCACAGCGGGAGACGACCCTGGTAGCGCTCCAGGAGCGCGGCGGTGACGCGCTCCATCGAGCCGACGGTGCCGCGGTGGACCATCACGACCCGTTGCTGGGATCCGTCGGCGGCGTCGTAGGTGAGGTCGAAGCGCTCGGGCTGGTTGAAGTCGATCTGGACGGTGGCAATGGTCTCTTCGTGGCCCGCGGGGTCGATGACCTGCACGTCGAGCTTCGGTCCGTAGAAGGCGGCCTCGCCCGGCGCCACGACGACCTCGACGCCGGCCTCGGCCGCCGCCTTCCTCAGCGCCTCCTCGGCACCGTCCCACTGCTCGACGGAGCCGAGATAGGACGGGGAGGCGTCGCGGAGGGAGAGGCGTACATAGTCGACCCGCAGACCGAGGATCTCCTGGGCCTTCAGCGCCGAGTGCAGCGCCTTCCCCGCCTCCTCGGCCACCTGGTCGGGGCGGCAGAAGACGTGGGTGTCGTCGAGGTTGATCTGGCGTACCCGGCTCAGCCCCGAGAGCACCCCGGAGCGTTCGGCGCGGAACATCGGGGCGAGCTCGTGCAGCCGGATCGGGAGCTCGCGGTAGGAGTGCTGGCGGGCCTTGTAGACCAGCGCATGGTGCGGACAGTTGGCCGGACGCAGCACGAGCTCCTCGCCGCTCTCCCCCGCCGGACCCGATCCCATGGCCATCGGCGGGAACATGTCGTCGGCGAACTTCGCCCAGTGACCCGAACGCTCGAAGAGCGCGCGTTTCCCGAGCACCGGGGTCTTGACCGGTACGCAGCCGTCGGCCCGGGCCAGGTCGGCGGCGAGTCGCTCGAGCTCGGCGAAGATGACGGCCCCGTCGGGCAGCCAGAGTGGCAGCCCGGAGCCGGCCAGCGGGTCGGTGGCGAAGATGGCGAGGTCTCGGTTCAGGTCTCGATGATCGAGGTTCATGGTGAATGCTCCTGGGTCTTGGCCCGGAGCATCACCACCAGAGACGAGAACCGCCCCGGAGCAATGCTCCGGGGCGGTCTGCGAAAAGTGGACAGCAGGTCAGCGCCGGAGTGGGTCCGGCGTCGTCGTGCTCATCGCGCGCTGCTGCATGCCGCTCATCTTAACGGCTCGGGCCGGCGTACGCACCAGGGTTTCCGGGCCCTCAGAGCTCGGTGGTGTCGAGGAGCTCGCCGAGCTCCTCGCGGGAGAGGTCGCGCATCTCACCGGGCTTCATGGTTCCGAGCCGTACCGGGCCGATCCGGGTGCGGGTCAGCCGGGTGACCGGGTGGCCGAGGTGGTCGAGGAGGCGGCGAACGATGCGGTTGCGTCCCTCGTGGATGACCAGCTCGATGATCGACTTGTCCTTGCGGGTCTCCATGATCCGGGCCTTGGTCACGGTGACCGGGCCGTCCTCGAGGGTGACGCCGGCGAGGAGTCGCTTGCGTACGTTGGGGAAGATCTCGCCGGTGACCTCGGCGACGTAGGTCTTGTCGACCTCGTAGCTGGGGTGGGCCAGCCGGTGGGCGAAGTCACCGTCGTTGGTGAGGATGATCAGGCCCTCGGTGTCGGTGTCGAGACGGCCGACATGGAAGAGCCGCTCCGGGCGGTCGGCGACCAGGTCGGAGAGGTTGCGGCGGCCCTCGGGGTCGCTCATCGTCGAGACCACGCCACGCGGCTTGTTGAGGGCCAGGTAGACCTTGCCGGAGATCGGCGGGAGCCGCTTGCCGTCGACGCGTACGACGTCCTTGCCGGGGTCGACCTTGGTGCCGAGGCGGGTGACCACCTCGCCGTTGACCTCGACAGAGCCGTTGAGCATCAGGAGCTCGCTGCCGCGCCGCGACGCGATGCCGGCCAGGGCCAGCAGCTTCTGGAGCCGGATCAGGCCCTCGTCGTCCAGCGGCAGATCGTCTCGCTCAGGCAGGTCACTCACGCTTGCGATTCTGCCGCATCGTCAGAGTCCGACCCATTCGCCGCGCCTTCTTCGGGCTGCGCGGCGAGCGCCTCCTGACTGACCTGCTCGGTCAACTCCTCCTCCATGTCGGCGAGGTCGGGCAGGTAGGGGGCGAGCTCCGGCAGGTCGCCGAGGTCGGTGATGCCGATCCGCTCGAGGAAGTAGCCGGTGGTGCGGTAGAGGTTGGCGCCGGTCTCGTGGTCCTGCCCGGCCTCTTCGACGAGGCCGCGGGTGAGCAGCGTACGCATCACGCCGTCGACGTTGACGCCGCGGATCGCGGAGACCCGGGCGCGCGAGACGGGCTGTTTGTAGGCGACCACGGCCAGCGTCTCCAGGGCCGCCTGGGTGAGCCGGGCCTGCTGGCCCTCGAGGACGAAGCCCTCGACGACGGCGGCGTACTCCTCGCGGGTGTAGAACCGCCAGCCGCCCGCGACGTTGCGCAGGTCGAAGCCGCGGCCCTGCTCGGTGTATTCGGCCGCCAGCGCCTGCAGAGCGTCGATCACCGCGGCCGTCGGGTGGCCCACCGCCGAGGCCAGCGATTCCGCGGCCAGCGGCTCGTCGGCGACCATCAGCACCGCCTCGAGCGCGGGCCGCAGGTCGGCGAACTCGATCGCCAGGGTCTCCTCGGTGGACTCCCCTGTCGCAGCCTCAGTCATCGTCCTTCTCCCCGTCATCGGCGCCGCCCTCCGCGGGCGGCTGCCCCTCGAACTCGTCCTGGATCAGCTCATCGACATCGAGCGCCTCGTCGCCGGTCCAGCGTACGGTCAGCTCGCCCAACGCGGTGACCTGGTCGAAGGCGACCGCACCCTCGCGGAAGAGCTCCAGCAGCGAGAGGAACCGGGCCACCGTGGTCAGCGTGTCCGGCGAGTCGGAGCACAGGCCGCGGAAGGTGACCTGCCCGGAGGCGCGCAGCCGCTCGATGACCAGCGCCGCCTGCTCCTTGACCGACACCTTCGAGCCGTGGATGTGGGCGAGCCCGATCTCGGGTGGCCCTGGCTTGGGCGCCATCGCGGCGGCCGCGAGCTGGGCGAACTGGTCCAGCCCGATCCCGATCAGCACCTCGGGCAGCAGGCCGGCGTAGCGCGGCTCGAGCTGGACCGAGCGCGGGTGTCGCTTGGACTCCTTCGCGAGCCGCTCGCCGAAGACGGCCGCGACCTGCTTGAACGCCTTGTACTGCAACAGTCGGGCGAAGAGGAGGTCGCGCGCCTCGAGCAGCGCGAGGTCCTCCTCGTCCTCGACGTCGCCCTGCGGCAGTAGCCGGGCCGCCTTCAGGTCGAGCAGCGTGCTCGCGACCAGCAGGAAGTTGGAGGTCTGCTCGAGATCCCAGGACCCGCTGTCGGCGGCGCCCTTCTTGACGTAGGCGATGAACTCGTCGGTCACCGTGGCCAGGGAGACCTCGGTGATGTCGAGCTTGTGCTTGGCGATCAGGCTGAGCAGCAGGTCGAAGGGGCCCTCGAAGTTGCCGAGGTGCACCTCGAAACCCCCGGTGCCACTCGGCTCCTGCTCGGCCCCCGCAGGGGCGTCTGGCATCTGCGTGACCGTCACTCGGCGAGCCGGTGCACGAGGGCGCTGTCGTCCCCGTACTCCTCGAGGTCGGCCAGCACGATCGCGAGCGCCTCGCGCACCAGCCGGCCGCGGTCGACCGCGATGCTGTGCTTGGCCCGCAGGTTGAGCCGGGCGTGCTCGAGGTCGAGCAGCTCCTCGGAGGTGATGTAGACCGTCATCTTCTCGTCATGACGTACGCGGCCGCTCGACCGCTTCTTGGCGGCCGGCGTCTCCTCGGCCGGCTCGGGCACGGCGTGCACTGGGCGGGCCTTCGCCTCGGCGGCAGGTCCTGCGGCGGCAGCGCCGTCGGACGTACGCCGGAACAGATCATCGGCGGCCGGAACCCTCACTCGCCGCGTTGCCATCGGGCCAGCACCTCCTTGGCGAGCATCCGGTAGGAGTCGGCGCCGGTGGAGCTGGAGGCGTACTCGGTGATCGGCTCGCCGACCACGGTGGAGTCGGCGAACTTCACGGTGCGGCGGATGACGCTGTGGAAGACACGGTCGCCCCAGCCGTTGACCAGGGTCTCCATGACCTCGCGGCTGTGCATGGTGCGGCTGTCGTACATCGTGCCCAGTATTCCGTCGATCTTCAGACGCGGGTTGAGCCGCTCCTGAACCTTGTCGATGGTGTCCTTGAGCAGCGCGACGCCGCGCAGCGCGAAGTACTCGCACTCCAGCGGAACCACGACGGAGTCGGAGGCGGTGAGCGCGTTGACGGTCAGCAGGCCCAGGCTCGGCTGGCAGTCGATGAGGATCACGTCGTAGTTGGCGACGGCCGGAGCCAGGGCTCGGGCCAGGGTCTGCTCACGGGCGACCTCCTGGACCAGCTGCACCTCAGCGGCGGAGAGGTCGATGTTGGCCGGCAGCAGGTCGACACCGTCGATGCCGGAAGGGACGACGACGTCGTCGAGCGTGATGTCACGCTCCATCAGCAGGTTGTAGACGGTCAGCTCGATCTCGTTGGGCTGGAGACCCAGACCGACCGAGAGCGACCCCTGCGGGTCGAAGTCGACCATCAGTACCTTGCGTCCGTGCTCGGCCAGCGCGGCACCCAGGTTGATGGTGGTCGTGGTCTTGCCGACGCCACCCTTCTGGTTGACCATCGCGACCGTACGCGCGGGGCCGCCGGTGGCGGGGCCGGGCTCGGGAAGGTTGGGCCAGGGGCGACCAGTCGGGCCCTTCTTGTTCTTACCCGGGCCGTCGAACGAACCCGCGTCGGGCTCAGGGGCGTTGGCGCGCAGCCGGGCCGAGGGCGGATAGGCCGGCGGCGGGGCCGCCGGCGTCTGCGGAGGCATCTGCGGCGCGGTCGCACCACCTGCTCCGAAATAGCTGTCTTCCATTCCTCCACCCCCGGTTGAGTTGCCGCGGCCCTGGGTCGATCACGGCTAGCGGGTCTATATGTCGACACGGCGACTCTAAGACCCGGATCTGCGCGACTGTAGGAGCCGCGCCGGGCGTGTCACAAGGCAAATCCGGGTGATTCTGCTACGCGACCCGAATCTGTTGATGACCTGTGCACTTGGCGCACCGCCAGCCCCACAGGAAGGGCCTTCGATGTGGAGAAACCTGTGGAGGAATCTCCGCTCGAACAGCCGGTCTCAGTGCGACCGACGGCGCTTCTGGAACTGGTCGTAGGCCTTGCCCGCTGCGTCCTTGATCTTCTTCTGGTTCTCGGGCTTGCGAGCCTCGTTGGCGATCTTGGCGATGGCCGCGACGACGACGGGGTTCTTCAGTAGCTTGCGCACGCCCCAACGCTAGCGGAACCGAGCAACCCGTCACAGCCGACGCATCGCCACCGTCGCCAGAACCAGCTCGCCGGCCTCGTCGCTCGCGTCCAGGTCGGCCACCGCCTCGATCACCCAGTCGTGGTCGCCGGCCGGGTCGTCGAGGGTCTGGGTGACCCGCCAGATGCGGGTCTCGTCGTACGTCTCGTCATCCTCGTCGACGCCCGCGGGAGCACCGCGCTCGACGGTCCAGGTGAGCAGCTTGGGCGAGCGCGAGTCGGCAGAGATGCCCACGTCGTCGTGCTCGGCGAAGTAGGCCTCCAGGGCGTCGTCCCAGCGAGACCTGGTCATCACCACGTCGCGCGCGGGCTCGAGCCGGTCTGCGGCGGAGCGCTCCAGCGACATCAGCGTGTCGAGGTCGTCTCGCGAGACCGCGTCGACCCGGGCCCACATCGCGTTGCGGACCATGATCTCGAAGGCCCGTTGCTGCTGCGACAGGGACCGCGGGGGCGGCGGCGCCTCGTGGTGGGCCACCGCCGAGGGGATGTGCTCGGGATCGGAGAGCGCCTCCCACTCGTCCAGCAGGCTCGAGTCGGTCTGCCGGATGGTCTCCCCCAGCCACTCGACCAGGTCCTCGATCTCGGGGCTCTTGTGCGTCTCGGGGAGGGTGTGCCGGAAGGTGCGGTAGGCATCGGTCAGATAGCGCAGCACCAGGCCCTCGGAGCGAGCGAGCTGGTAACGGCGTACGACGTCGGTGAAGGTCATCCCCTGCTCGTACATCTCGCGCAGGATCGACTTCGGGTCGAGGGCGTCCTCGGGCAGCCACGGGTGGGTGCCGCGGTAGACCTCGAAGAGCGCCTCGAGGCGCTCGGCCATCGGCTTGGGCCAGGTGATCTCCTCGATGAGGGCCATCCGCTCGTCGTACTCGACGCCATCGGCCTTCATGTTCTCGATCGCCTTGCCGCGGGCCTCGTGCTGCTGGGCGAAGAGGATCTGGCGCGGGGGCTCGAGGACCGACTCGATCACCGAGACGATCTCGAGGGTGTGCTCGGGCGACTCCGGATCGAGCGTGTCCAGCGCGGCGAGGGCGAAGTGCGCCAGCGGCTGGTTGAGCGCGAAGTCGGCGGGAAGGTCCTCGGTGAGGACATAGCGCCGCCCGTACGTGTCGGGCTCGGCGAGCCTGGTCAGGACCCCGCTGTGGACCAGGGAGCGGGTCAGGCGCAGGGCCCGGCGGGCGAGCTTGAGCTGGGTGCGCCGCTCCTCGTGGTTGTCCATGGTGATCCGGCGCATCACCTCGAACGCGTCCTCGTCGCGGGCGACGACGTTGAGGATCATCGAGTTGTCGACCTTCATCTTGCTCTGCAGCGGCTCGGGGGCGCCGTCGACGAGCTTGGTGAAGGTCGCCTCGGTCCACACGACCGTGCCCTCGGGCGGCTTCTTGAGCTGGGCCTTGGAGTTCTTCTTGCCGGCCTTGCGGCGCTCCTCGGACTTCGCCTTGGCCTTCTCGTTCTCGATGATGTGCTCAGGCGCCTGGACGACGACGTAGCCCTGAGTGTCGAAGCCCGCCCGGCCGGCTCTTCCGGCGATCTGGAGGAACTCCCTCGTGCGCAGGATGCGCTGGCGGCGGCCGTCGAACTTGGCCAGGCCGGTGAAGAGCACCGTCCGGATCGGGACGTTGATGCCGACGCCGAGGGTGTCGGTGCCGGCGATGACCTTGAGCAGCCCGGCCTGGGCGAGCTGCTCGACCAGCCTTCTGTATCTGGGGAGCATGCCGGCGTGGTGGACGCCGATGCCCTTGCGCAGCAGCTTGGAGAGCGTCTTGCCGAAACCGGCGGCGAAGCGGACCGGCTCGAGCCGCTTGGCGATCTGGTCCTTCTCCTCGTTGGACAGCTTCAGCCAGCCGGCGTTGAGCAGGGAGGTGCCGTGGGTGACGGCGTCCTTCTGGGTGAAGTGGACGACGTAGACGGGCGCCTGGCCGGTGGTGACGAGCTCCTCGAGGGTCTCCTGGAGCGGCGTGAGGCGCCAGTCGAAGGTGAGCGGAACGGGTCGTTCCGCTTGGTCGACGAGGACGGTCTCGCGGCCGTTTCGCCTGGTCATGTCCTTGGCCAGCGCGCTGGTGTCACCGAGCGTCGCGGAGAGCAGCAGGAACTGGGCCTGCGGCAGCTCGAGCAGCGGCACCTGCCACGCCCAGCCGCGGTCGGGCTCGCCGTAGTAGTGGAACTCGTCCATGATCACGAGCCCGACGTCAGCGTGTTTGCCCTCTCGCAGCGAGAGGTTGGCGAGCACCTCGGCGGTGCAGCAGATGATCGGGGCGTCGGCGTTGACGCTGGCGTCGCCGGTGAGCATGCCGACGTTCTCGGCGCCGAAGGTCTCGACGAGGTCGAAGAACTTCTCGCTGACCAGCGCCTTGATCGGCGCGGTGTAGAAGGAGACCTTGTCCTCGGCCAGCGCGTACGCGTGCGCGCCTGCCGCGACGAGGGACTTCCCCGAGCCTGTCGGGGTCGCCAGGATGACGTTGTCGCCGGCCAGGATGGACATGATTGCCTCGTCCTGGTGGGGGTAGAGGCTGCGGCCACTCCCCTCGACCCACTCCACGACCGCCTCGTAGACGTCGTCGGGGCTCGCCCCGACCTTGGGGATCCAGTCGCCGGCTTTGGTCGAAACGGTCACAGGGCCCTCGGGTGTGCGGTCGCGAAGACCTCTCGGAGATTGTCCACGGTGACAAGAGTGTAGATCTGCGTCGTGGTCACCGACGCATGGCCCAGCAGCTCCTGCACGACACGTACGTCGGCGCCGCCGTCCAGCAGGTGGGTGGCGAAGGAGTGACGCAGGGTGTGGGGCGAGACGTCCTTGTGGATCCCGGCGCGCTCGGCGGCACGGGTCAGGACGGTCCAGGCCGACTGGCGGGAGAGGCGGCCGCCGCGGGCGTTGAGGAAGAGCGCGCCACCCGAGCGGGCGGCTGCGAGGTCGGGTCGTGCCCGGGTCAGGTAGGCCTCGACCGCCTCGATGGCGTAGGAGCCGACCGGGACGATCCGCTCCTTGCCGCCCTTGCCTCGCAGGAGTACGACGTGGTCGACCCGGTCGAGGTCGTCGACGTCGAGGCCGACCGCCTCGGAAATGCGGGCGCCGGTGCCGTAGAGCACTTCGAGGAGGGCCCGGTCGCGCAGCGCGAGCGGCGTCCCGGGCGCGCCCGACGCCTCCAGGATCGCCTCCACGTCGGCCAGCGGCAGGGCCTTCGGCAGCCGCTTCTCCGCGCGCGGCGGCTTCACATGGCCGGCCGGATTGGCCTCGACCATCCCGTCGGCCACCGCGAACTTGTGGAACCCACGCACCGCGACGACCGTCCGCGCCGCCGAGGTCGCGCTGAGCGCCGGGTGCTCCTCGCTGCCTTCGCGCAGGTGTGCCAGGAACGCCGACACCGTCGCCTCCGAGACGCCGGCGAGGTCGTCGATGCTCTGCTGGGCGAGGAACTCGGCGTACCGCCTCAGGTCGCGCCGGTAGGAGGACAGCGTGTTCGCCGCCAGCCCCCGCTCGACGGTGAGGTGGTCGAGGTACGTGCGCATCGCGTGCTCCACCGCCGTAGCGGAGCCCGAGACGTTCGATGCGGTCACGGGTCCATCCAACCAGGGGTGGTGGATCCGGTCGGGGAGGAATACCCGGTTAACCGGGTATTCCGGCACTTCTCGGGCATTGCATTGCCTGAGAAGTGCCGGAATTGCCTGTACGGCGTGACTCCTGTGACTCCTGAGGAGATCAGCCGAGCACGTCCGAGAGCGCGACGGAGTCGATGCCGACCGCCTCGCCCACGGGGCCGTAGGTGAGCTGGCCGGCGTGGGTGTTGAGGCCCTTGGCGAGCGCGGCGTCGTCACGCAGCGCTTGGGCCCAGCCCTTGTTGGCCAGGGCGACGGCGTACGGCATCGTCGCGTTCGTGAGCGCGTAGGTGGAGGTGTTGGGCACCGCGCCGGGCATGTTGGCGACGCAGTAGAAGGTCGAGTTGTGGACCTGGTAGGTCGGGTCCGCATGGGTGGTGGCGTGGGAGTCCTCGAAGCAGCCACCCTGGTCGATGGCGATGTCGACGAGCACCGAGCCCGGCTTCATCCGCGAGACCAGGTCGTTGGTGACCAGCTTCGGCGCGGCCGCGCCCGGGATCAGCACGGCGCCGATGACCAGGTCGGCCTGGAGCACCTGCTCCTCGAGCGCGAGCTTGTTCGACGCGAGCCCGTGGACCTGGTTGGAGTAGCGCCAGAACGACATCCGCAGCTTCTCCAGGTCGGTGTCGAGCAGCGTGACGTCCGCGCCCATCCCCAGAGCGATGTTGGCGGCGTTCTGCCCCGAGACGCCGGCACCGATGATGACGACCTTGGCGTTGGCGACACCGCCGACACCGCCCATCAGCGTGCCGCGGCCGCCCTGGGCCTTGAGCAGGTTGTACGCCCCGACCTGGGGCGCCAGGCAGCCGGCGACCTCCGACATCGGGTAGAGCAGCGGCAGCGCCCGGTTGGGCAGCTCGACGGTCTCGTACGCGATCGCGGTGACCTTCTTGGCCAGCAGCTCCTGCGTCAGCGGCTTGTCGGCGGCCAGGTGGAGGTAGGTGAACAGGGTCAGGCCCTCGCGCAGGCGGTGATACTCCTCCGCGACCGGCTCCTTGACCTTGAGCACCATGTCGGCGTTGCCCCAGGTCTCGTCGGCATCGCCGAGGATCTTGGCGCCGACCGCGGCGTACTCGCCATCCGAGATCGAGGAGCCGACTCCGGCACCGGCCTGGACGAAGACCTCGTGGCCGTTGGCCACCAGCTCGTGGACGCCCGAGGGGGTGATCGCCACCCGGTACTCGTGGTTCTTGACTTCCTTGGGTACGCCGATTCTCATTGTGTTTCTTCCCCTGAATGTGGTGGTCCGTGGGTCTACGGGTCAGCCGGATGTGCGCCGCCTGACGCGGCATGTCTAACCCGGTGTGGCGCAAGTCACCAAAATCACGTCGATCGGTCCTGACCAGACCCCCTGATCAGACTCTGCCACGTGATTTGAGAGCGGCGTACGCAAGCACGGCCTGGACGACCGGCGAGTCGGTCGCCCGGCCGCTCAGCACTGCCTCCAAGAGCTCCTCGAAGGGCACCCAGTGGACGCTCATCTCGGCCTCCTCGTGCTCGAGCTCGAAGCCGTCGCGGTCGCTGGCGGTGAGGCCGCGGGCGAGGAAGAAGTGGTGGATCTCCTCGGTGAGCCCCGGCGAGGCGTACGTCGAGAGCAGCGGCGTCCACTCGGTCGCCTCGTGGGCCACCTCCTCGCGCAGCTCGCGCACGGCGACCTCGAGCGGGTCCTCGCCGGGATAGTCGATCAGGCCGGCCGGCAGCTCCACGAAGCGCCGCTTGGCGGGATGGCGGTACTGGGTGATGACCAGGGCCCGCTCCTCCTCGTCCAGCGCCAGCACGACCGCGGCGCCCGGGTGCTCGACCACCAGACGGCGGAACGGCTCCTCGTCCTCATGGCCGGGGCGGTTGATCCGGTCGGCGCGCAGCGCGACCACCCAGCCGTCACGGTGGAGATCCTCGCTCGAGGCGACCGGCCAGCTCTCCGGGACGTCCCACTCGGTGAGCGGTCCCTGGTCCAGCGGCACGGCGGAGTCGGAAATTCGTGCGTCCGATGTCATGGCCCGAGGCTACCCTCGGCTCATGTCTGACACCTCCCCCGCCGCCCCTGCCTCACTCACCCAGGAGGAGGCGGCTGCGCGGGCCGCCACGGTCACCGTCGAGCGGTACGACATCTCGCTCGACATGACCGGTCTGCTGGAGGGCGAGACGCTCTCCAGCGTCTCCACGATCACCTTCTCCGCCACCCCGGGCTCGAGCACGTTCGTCGACTGCGTGGCCGAGGTCAGCGCGGCCACGCTCAACGGCACGGAGCTCGACCTCGCCACGATCAGCGCCGGCCGGATCCCGCTCGAGGACCTCGCCGAGACCAACACCCTGGTCGTGACCGCCTCCCAGTCCGACACCGCCTCCTCCGAGGGCGTGCTGCGCACCGTCGACCCCTCCGACGGCAACGTCTACGTGTGGACCTCCTTCGAGCCCGACGACGCTCGTCGGCTGTGGGCCTGCTTCGACCAGCCCGACCTCAAGGCCGTGCACGCGTTCACCGTGACTGCGCCCGAGCAGTGGACGGTGCTCTCCAACTCCGCACCTGCGAGCGTCTCGGACGCGGCAGCCGGCGCGCGGACGTGGGTCTTCGAGGACACTCCCCCGCTCTCGACGTACGTCGTGGTGGTCAACGCCGGGCCGTTCGTCGAGGTCCGCGAGGAGCGCGGCGGCTACGACCTGGGGCTCTACGCCCGTCAGTCGCTGCGCAGCCAGCTCGAGCGGGACCGGGAGGAGATCCTGCAGGTCACCGAGCACGGGCTGGCGTGGTTCGGCACCAAGTTCGGGATGCCGTTCCCGCAGCGTCGCTACGACCAGATCTTCGTGCCCGACATGGGCGGCGCGATGGAGAACTGGGGCGCGGTCACCCACAGCGACGTGTTCCTCTTCCGCACGGCGCCGACCCACGCCGACCGGACCGAGCGCACCAATGTGGTCCTCCACGAGATGGCGCACATGTGGTTCGGCGACCTGGTCACGATGCGCTGGTGGGACGACCTGTGGCTCAACGAGGCCTTCGCCTCGTGGGCGGCCGTGTGGGCCTCGGCCGCGCTCCCCGACCACGCCGACGTGTGGGCCTCGATCGCACTGACCGAGAAGAAGGCGGGCTACGACATCGACGCGACGCCGGCCACCCACCCGATCCGCGGGGTGGTCCCCAGCGTCGACGTCGCGATGGCCAACTTCGACGCGATCACCTACATGAAGGGCCAGGCCGTGCTGCAGCAGCTGCACGCCTACATCGGCGAGGAGGCCTACCTCGCCGGGCTGCAGTCCTACTTCGCCGAGCACGCCTACGGCAACACCGTCCTCGACGACCTGATGGGCGCCTTCGGAACGGCCGCGGGCAAGGATCTCTCCGCCTGGACGACCGCGTGGCTCGATCACGCCGGCACCGACGTGATCACCCTCGCCGACGGCAAGGTGTCGGTCACCAGCCCCGACGGGACCGTACGTCCCCACCGGCTCGACATCGCCTCCTACGACGCCTCCGGTGCCCTGCTCGCCACCACTCCGGTCACGGTGGCGGGCGAGCCCGTCGCGGTCTCGCTCCCCGACGCCGCCGCGCACCTGGTCAACGCGACCGACGTGACCTTCGCGGCGGTGCGCTCGGACGAGGCCAGCGAAGCCTGGCTCGGCCAGAACGCCGGCCTGCTGCCCGACGCGGTGGCACGGGCGGTCGCGGTCAGCAGCGCCTGGACGGCCCTGTTCCGCGGCGACATCGCCGGCCCCGAGGTCGTCTCGCGCGTCCTCTCGGTCCTCGAGAACGAGCGCAACCCGCAGGTCACCGGCGAGTTCCTGAGCATGGCCGTCACCGCTGCCGAGCTGTGGACGGCGCCCGAGCGGGTCGCCGAGCAGCGCGCGCTGGTCGCCGGAGCGGCCGCGGTGCTCGCCGAGGACCCGGCCAACCGCGACACCGCTCTTCGCGTCGTCGCAGCGCACGCCTCCACGCCCGAGCAGCTCGCGCTGGCCGAGGCAGGGGCTAGCGAGGACGTACAGGTGGCCTGGCGGCTGCTCGGCCGGCGCGCCGAGACGGGCGACTACGACGCGGAGGCGGTCGCCGCGCTGGAGGCACGCGACCCGGACCCCGAGTCGTGGGTCAGTGCCCTGGGCGTACGCACCGCGCAGCCGCTCGCGGAGGCCAAGGAGGAGGCCTGGCAGGTGTCCATGATCGAGCGCCGGCTGCCGCGCACCGACGGCGGATACGCGTTGAGCTCGGCGTTCTGGCGGCCGGGCCAGGAGGAGATCCTGGCGCCATACGCCCAGCGCTATCTCGACGCCGTCGCCGCGATCAGGGGTGGCGGGCTGCTCGCCTACGGGCTCCAGCTCCGCTTCTACCCGGTGCATGCCGGTGAGGAGGTCGCCGCTGCCGCACGCGCCGCGTGTGAGGGCGACGCGCTGGTCCCCTTCGTACGGCAGACGGTCATCCGGATGGCCGACGTGCACTCGCGGCAGGTAGCGGCTCGCGCCCTGTGAACCGATGAGCCCCTGGGCCCGGCGCGCGCCGGCCCCAGGGGCTCTGTCAACAGATGCTCAGGCGTCAGCCGTCTCCGGGAGCTCGACCTCGCTGACCTCGCGGCGCAGGTTGGTCTCGTCGATCGGGAACCGCTGCTCCTTCTGGCGGTCGAGGGCCGCCTTCACCAGCCCGGCGAAGAGCGGGTGCGGACGGGTCGGCCGCGAGCGGAGCTCGGGGTGGGCCTGGGTGGAGACGTAGTAGGGGTGTACGTCGCGGGGCAGCTCGACGAACTCGACGAGCTGGTTGTCGGGCGAGAGGCCGGAGAAGACCAGGCCGGCGTCCTCCAGTTGGTCGCGGTAGGCGTTGTTGACCTCGTAGCGGTGGCGGTGACGCTCCTCGATGGAGGTCTCGCCGTAGACCTCGGCCGCGATCGAGCCCTTCTTGAGCTCGGCCGGGTAGAGGCCCAGGCGCATGGTGCCACCGAGGTCGCCCGCGCCCTCGACGTACGCCTTCTGCTCCTCCATCGTCGCGATGACGGGCTCCGGGGTGTCGGCGTCGAACTCGGTGGAGTCGGCCTTCTCCAGGTCGAGCACGTTGCGGGCGTACTCGATGACCATGCACTGCAGGCCCAGGCACAGGCCGAGCGTGGGGATCTGGTGAGCGCGGGTGTAGCTCAGCGCGCCGAGCTTGCCCTCCAGGCCACGGATGCCGAAGCCGCCGGGGACGCAGACGGCGTCGACGTCGTGGAGGTTCTTGGCGGCGCCCTCGGGGGTCGCGCACTCGTCGGAGGGGATCCAGCGGATGTTGACCTTGGCCTCGTTGGCGAAACCGCCGGCGCGCAGCGCCTCGCCGACGCTCAGGTAGGCGTCGGGCAGGTCGATGTACTTGCCGACCAGGCCGATGGTCAGCTCTTCCTTGGGGTGGTGCACCCGGCGGAGCAGGTCATCCCAAAGCGCCCAGTCGACATCGCGGAAGGGCAGGTCGAGCTTGCGTACGACGTAGGCGTCCAGGCCCTCACGGTGGAGCACCTTCGGGATGTCGTAGATGCTCGGGGCGTCGGCGGCGGTCACCACGGCGTCCTCGTCGACGTCGCACATGAGCGCGATCTTGCGCTTGATGCCCTCGGGCAGCTCACGGTCGGCGCGGCACACGATGGCGTCGGGCTGGATGCCGATCTGGCGCAGCGCCATCACCGAGTGCTGGGTCGGCTTCGTCTTGAGCTCCTTGGACGGCCCGATGTAGGGCACCAGGGAGACGTGCACGAAGAAGACGTTGTCGCGGCCGAGGCGCTGGCGCACCTGGCGGGCGGCCTCGAGGAACGGCAGCGACTCGATGTCGCCGACCGTGCCGCCGATCTCGGTGATCACGACGTCGATCTCGGGGCCGTGCATGGCCAGGACCCGCTCGGAGATCTCGTCGGTGATGTGCGGGATCACCTGGACCGTCTCGCCGAGGTAGTCGCCGCGGCGCTCCTTGGCGATCACATTGGAGTAGACCTGCCCGGTGGTCACGTTGGCGTGGCCGACCAGGTCGGTGTCGAGGAACCGCTCGTAGTGGCCGATGTCGAGATCGGTCTCGGCACCGTCGTTGGTCACGAAGACCTCACCGTGCTGGAACGGGTTCATGGTGCCGGGGTCCACGTTGAGGTACGGGTCCAGCTTCTGCATGGTCACGCTCAGACCACGCGACCGGAGCAGGCGGCCGAGGGACGATGCCGTCAGGCCCTTTCCCAATGAGGAGGCGACGCCCCCGGTGACAAAAATGTGCTTGGTCAAGCTCGCCGACTTCATGGGCCTCAATCCTATCAACGCTTCAGCAGGCCACCGAAACCTGACGCACCGAAATCGCCACCTTGTTGACTCATCTGTCGAGCCAGCGCGAGCGGAGCGGCGATCTGACCGGTGGTGGTCTCGATGCCGTCGACCGACGCGAACCAGCCCGGCCAGTCGTTGGCGCGGAGCGCCTCGAGGTCCTCGGAGCCCGTGGGTGCCGTCACGACCAGGCCTTTCGTGGTCGCGCCGAGGCCCTGGACCAGGCCCTCGACCGCGGTCGTGTCCTCGCTGTCCTCACCGAGGACGACCAGGACGAGCCCGGCCGGTCCGGTCGGTCGTCCCTGGGCCTTGACCAGGTCACCGGTGAGCAACGCCACAGCGGCGGTCTTGGCGGGCTGGTCGAACGCTGTGGGCGGCTTCGTGCCGGCGTAGGTCTCCCCGATCACCTGGCCCATCCGCTGATAGGTCGCCTGTTTCGTTTCGCCGCGACCCAGCTGCTTGACCAGCTGGGTGGCCAGGCTGTCGACGTACTGCTTGCGGTCGGGGTCCAGCAGATTCGGTCGTACGTCGAGCACCCCCGTCGTCTCGCCGCCGGCCGCCTCGATGTTGCCGGTGAGCGCTGCGACCGTCTTCTGGTCGGCGCCGGGCATGGTGACGACGGCGACCTTCTGGCCGGTGAGCCTGCCAGGCAGGAGGGCGTCGCCGGCCTCGGCGACGAACTGCGCCTCGGCGCTCTGCTTCGGGTCCTTCGCGGCCTTCGTCTCGCTCTCACCGGAGGTGGGGCTCGCCGCCGTCCCGTCGCCGGCTCTGTTCACGATCCCCGTGCCGATCGCGGTGAGGTCGTGGTCGGCGGCCCAGATGCCGGCGGGTACGCCGATCGCCAGCGCCGTCACCGCGGCCAGGACCGGGAGGACGAGCCGACGGCTGCGGGGCTCCCTGCGGCGCACCGCCCGAACAGCGGACGCGTCGATCAGCGTCGGGCCGAGGGCGAGCCGGGTCAGGTACGTGCCGGCCAGGCCCGGGCGCTGGTCCTCGAGGAAGTCGGTCAGCGTGGTGCTCAGCCCGGCCCCGACCACCAGTGAGGGGTGCTGGGCGTAGGCGACCAGGAGGGCGGCGTCCTCGGGGGCGAGAGCGGACTCGAACCGCTTCGGCTGCACGCCGATCCGGTCGAGGAGCTCGGTGGCGTTCTCGCTCGCGGAGGCGCCGGGCGCGAGGACGACCTCGGCGGCACTGGTGAGCACCTTCGGCTCGGGGTAGCTGTCGGTGTCGGGGCCCAGGACGACCACGGCGTGGCGTACCTGCGTCTTGGTCAGCCTCTTCGCCGCAGGACCCACCGCGATGATCGCCGGGCGCTGCTCGCGCAGGAAGCCGGCGAGGTCGCCGAGGAGCCGGTCCAGGTCGGGATGGTCGGCGACCACCACGACGGGCCGGCCGGCCAGCGGCGTGTCGAGAGGAGGTACGCCGTTGCCGTGCAGCAGCACCTCCTCCTCGCGCTTGAGCAGCTCGCTGCTGTTGTGGGTGAAGAGGTCCAGGTGGGAGCTCAGGCCCCGCTTGGCGTCCTCCAGGTCCTTGTCGAGGGACTCCTGGTCGAGCGCACGACCCGAGGTCAGCAGCTGCTCACCGTCGAAGATCTCGCCGTCGAGGATCCGGGCCTTCCGCCCGTCGACCAACTTCTCCAGCCCCGCCTCACCGATCTTGTCGATCAGCTCGATCCCGGCGTCGGCCAGCGTCTGCGGGCCCCGGTTCGGGTAGCGGCCCGAGACCATCGGCTGGGCGTTGACCACGGCGATCACGCCCTTGGCCACGATCGCCAGTGCGGTGCTCCGGTCCAGGTCGACATGGTCGATGACCGCGATGTCGCCCTCTTTGAGCCGCGGGATCAGGGCCCTGGTCGGCCGCCCCGCGCGGAGCGTGCCGCGGATGCCTGGGAGTACGGAGGGAATCTGGCGAGTAGGCAGTCTCATGTCCCGCCAATCCTCCCCCGTCGCCGGTGCGCGTCCCAGGATCTCCCATCCGGCGAGTCGGTCGTTGTGGCGGCCGAATGCGTACGTTTGGCGGCCGAGTCGGTCGTTGTGGCGTGTGTCGTTCGCCACAACGACCGATTCGGGTCGCCAGAACTGAGGTTTCGGCGGGATCAGACCTTCGCCGCGCGGGCCACCTCGAGGAGCTCGCGGGCGTGCGCGATGGCGGTGTCGGAGGCCGTCAGCCCGGCCAGCATGCGGGAGAGCTCGCGTTCGCGGGACTCGTCGTCGAGGACGGTGAGGCCGGAGCTGGTGACCACGCCGTCGCTGGTCTTCTCGACGGCGACGTGGTGGTCGGCGAAGGCGGCGACCTGGGGCAGGTGGGTGACGACCAGGACCTGGGCGGTGCGGGCGAGGTGGGCCAGACGGCGGCCGATCTCGACCGCGGCGGTGCCGCCGACGCCGGCGTCGACCTCGTCGAAGACGAAGGTCGGGACCGGGCTGGTGGCCGCCAGGACGACCTCGATCGCCAGCATCACCCGGGAGAGCTCACCGCCGGAGGCGCCCTTGTGGAGCGGGCGAGGCTCCGAGCCGGTGTTGGCGGCCAGCAGCAGCTCGACCTCGTCGAGGCCGTTGGAGCCGTAGCGCAGCCAGCGGTGGTTCTTGCCCGAACCGACGTTCAACGGTGCATGCGGCTCGTCCTCGGATGAGGGCGCGTCGGTCTCCTTCTGGCGTACGTCGACCACCAGTCGCGCGTGCGGCATGGCCAGCCCGGTGAGCTCGTCGCTGACCGCCTCGGCCAGGGAGCCGGCGGCGTCGGTGCGAGCGGCCGACAGCGCCATGCCGGCGTCTGCGAGGGCGGCTCGCAGTCGGGTGCGCTCCCCGCGGAGCTCCTCGATCCGGTCGTCGTCGGAGTCGAGCTCGAGCAGGCGCTTGGCGCCGGTCTCGGCCCAGGCGAGCACCTCGTCGATGGTCTCGCCGTACTTCCTGGTCAGCGCGGTCAGCGCCGCGCGGCGCTCGGAGACCACCGAGAGCCGAGCCGGGTCGGTCTCGATCGCGGTCGCATAGGAGGCGACGTCGGCGGCCAGGTCGGAGAGCAGGTAGGAGACCTCGGCGAGGCGGTCGGCCAGGGAGGCGGCGTCGGGGTCGTGGTCGCGGACGCCGTCGAGGGCCTGGCGCGCGGCCGAGATGGCGCCCAGCGCGTCGGGGGCGTCGACCTCCGAGGAGAGCGCCTCGCGGGCCTGCTCGGCGGCGGTGCGCAGCGTGTCGGCGTAGCCGAGCTTCTCCTCCTCCTGGGCGAGCGTGACGTCTTCGCCGGACTCCGGTGAGACCTCCTCGACCTCGCCGAGGCCGAAGCGGAGCAGGTCGGCCTCCTGCGCCCGCTCACGGGCGTGGGTGGTGACCTCATCGAGCTCGCGCTCGACGCCTCGGAGCTCGGCGTGGATGTCGCCGTAGGCGGCGATGAGCTTGTCGACCGCGTCCCCGCCGAAGCGGTCGAGCGAGTCGCGCTGGGCACGCGGCTGCAGCAGCCGGTGCTGGTCGGACTGGCCGTGGACCGCGACCAGCGGTGAGGTCACCGAGCCGAGGGTCGCGACCGGGACGGTCGCTCCCCCGACGTACGCCCTCGCTCGGCCTTCGGCGGCGACGGTGCGGGCCACCAGGACGCGGCCCTCCTCGACCTCTCCCCCGGCCTCCTCGGTCGCCTCGATGACGCCGGGCAGCGACCGGGCGTCAATGACGCCCTCGACCCGGGCCGCCTTCTTGCCCTTGCGGACCGAGCCGGCGTCGCCGCGGCCGCCGAGCAGCAGCCCGAGCGCGGTCACGATCATGGTCTTGCCGGCGCCGGTCTCACCGGTCACCACGGTCAGCCCTGGTCCGAGCTCCAGGGTCGAGGACTCGATGATCCCGAGTCCGGAGATCCTGATCTCCTCAAGCATTCTCGCCTCCGTTCATCCTGAACGGACGCCGTTCCGCGGCGCCTCGCCATCCCTCCACAGACAGTCCGAACTTCCGCACCAGACGATCCGTGAACGGGGCCTGGTGCAGGCGAACGAGTCTGACAGGCTCCACCCCCCGGGTGACCTCGATCCGGGCACCCGGGCCCAGGTCGTAGGAACGCCGGCCGTCGCACCAGAGCACGCCGGCGCCGTCGGCCCGGGAGATGACCTCGACGGCCAGCACCGAGGTCGGCGCGACCACCATGGCCCGCGCGAAGAGCGCGTGGGCGCTGATCGGGGTCAGCAACAGCGCCTCGACGCCCGGCCACACGACCGGGCCGCCGGCGGAGAAGTTGTAAGCCGTCGAGCCGGTCGGGGTCGCACAGACGACGCCGTCGCAGCCCCACCTCGACAGCGGTCGGCCGTCGATCTCGACGACGACCTCGAGCATCCGCTCGCGCGCGGCCTTCTCGACGCTGGCCTCGTTGACCGCGAACGTACGAAAGACCTTCTGACCATCCTCGAAGACGCTGACCTCGAGCGCGAGGCGGTCCTCGGAGGTGTAGCGGCGCTGCACGATCGCCTCGATAGTCGACTCGACGTCGTCGTACTCCGCCTCGGCCAGGAACCCGACGTGTCCGAGGTTGACCCCGAGCACCGGGGTGCGGTGGGGCTGGACGATCTCGGCCGCGCGCAGGATGGTGCCGTCGCCGCCGATGACCAGCGCCAACTCGCAGTCGCGGCTCGCGTCGTCCTCGTCGGCGGCGAGCTCGAGCTGCGGTTCGTACGCCGCCGGGTCGATGCCCAGGTCGGCGGCCTCGCTCGCCAGCACGCGGACCACGATCCCGTGGACCGCCAGCGACTTGGCACAGGCGAGGCCGACCTCACGGGCCTCCTCGCGCCCGGTGTGGATGAGCATGAAGACCCGCCGAACCTCGGCTGGGTCCACAGGCGCTGGGTCCACCTGAGCGGCATCGGCGTCAGTCACGTCGCCACCTCCGTCGCGCGAGCGCCAGAATACGGATGTGGCGACGTGTTGGCCCGATGGCTCACTCGCTGACGCTCGATCACGGATCAACCTTCTCAGACGGCACCGACACATCCCCGGTGGCGGGGCTCTCCAGGCCGCGCTGCTCGCGCACGGCCTCCTCGATCTCCGCCTCGGTGACGGTGGCCTCCCCGCGGCGCAGCCACAGGAAGAACTCGACGTTGCCCGACGGGCCCGGGAGCGGGCTGGTGGTGACCGCGCGTGCGCCCCAGCCGCGTCGCGCGGCGGCCGCGGCGACGGCGTTGACGGCCTCGGCGCGCAGCGCGGGGTCGCGGACCACGCCACCCTTGCCGACCCGGTCCTTGCCGACCTCGAACTGGGGCTTGACCATCAGCGCCAGGTCGCCCTCGGGGCTGGTGACCCCGATCAGCGCGTCCAGGACGAGCTCGAGGGAGATGAAGGAGAGGTCGCCGACGACGACGTCGACGGGTTCGCCGACCACGTCGAGGGAGAGGTCGCGGATGTTGGTGCGGTCGTGGACGACGACCCGCTCGTCCTGCTGCAGCCGCCAGGCGAGCTGGCCGTAGCCGACGTCGACGGCGACGACCTGGCGGGCCTCGTTGCGCAGCAGTACGTCGGTGAACCCGCCCGTCGACGCGCCGGCGTCGAGGCAGCGGCGGCCCTTGACCGAGAGCCCGAGCGGTTCGAACGCCGCGAGGGCTCCGGCGAGCTTGTGCCCGCCGCGAGAGACGAAGTCGGGCCGGTCGGGGTCCTCGGTGACCACGATCGCGACGTCGGTGGTGACGCCTGTGGCCGGCTTGGTGGCCCGGTTTCCCGACACCGTGACCCGCCCGGCGGCGATCAGCTCACTGGCGTGCTCGCGGGACCGGGCCAGCTTGCGCCGGACCAGCTCGGCGTCGAGACGCAGGCGGCGAGGAGGCATGCGCTCGCCTCTCAGGGCTGGTCGGTCGGCTGGGACTCGCCGGACGCCGCGGCGATCCGGGCCATCGCGTCGTGGGCCCCGGTGTCGGGGTCCAGGGCGCGGCGCAGCTCGGTGTGAGCGGCCTCGAAGACCCCGACGTGCTCGGCCAGCGGCAGTTCGTCGAGCCGGTCGAGCGTCTCGAGCACCGCGTCGACGCGGGCGACACCGGTGTGCGGCGCCGTGCCGGCGCCACCCAGCCCGGCCGAGGCCTCAGCCGGAGTCTCGTCGAAATGCTGCTCGCTCATGAGGCTGAGACTACCGTCCCGCCGTCGGCATCCGGGCCAGGCGGCACGGCCTGTGCGCCGATCGTGGCCACCGATCCGGTGGCGTCCAGGTGTGCCCAGGCGCCGGCCGCGGCCACCCGCCACCAGTCGTCGGGTCTCCCTTCGCCGGTGACCTGCAGCTCTCCGTCGCGCACCTCGGCCGTCCAGCCGCCGAGCCGCGCGGTCGTGCCTTCGGTCTCCGGCGCCGAGTGGGTCTCCAGCAGCCCGCCCAGGTCGGCGGAGATGTAGGAAGGCCGCCGATGCGGCTCGGCCGCGACCAGGTCCTCGAGCCCGGTGACCCCGGTGAGCACGAGCAGCGTGTCGATGCCGGCGTTGCGGCCGCCCTCGATGTCGGTGTCGAGCCGGTCGCCGACCATCAGCGGGTGATCGGCTTCGGTGCGCCGGATGGTCTCCTCCAGCAGCGGTCGCGACGGCTTGCCCGCCACGACCGGCTCGACGCCCGAGAAGCGGCGCAGCGTGTCGACCAGGACGCCGTGCCCCGGCGCGATCCCGTAGGCCGCCGGGAAGGTCATGTCGGTGTTGCTGGCGACCCAGAAGAGCCCGTCCTTGATCCGCACGGCCGCGCGCAGGATGTCCTTCCACAGCAGCTCGGGGTTGTAGCCGGTGACGATGGCCTCGGCGTCCTCGTCGACGGCCACCGGCACCAGGCCGGCAGCCTCGAGCGGCTCGCGCAGGCCGGCGGCACCCAGGTTGACGACCTTCGCCCCCGGGGCGAGCCGCTCGGCCAGGACCCGCGCAGCCGCCTGGGCCGAGGTGACCACATCCTCCGCGGTCGCCTCGATCCCCAGGTTGCGGATGTTCTCGGCGACCTTGGCCGGAGGCCGGGCGGCGTTGTTGGTGATGAACGCCAGCCTGAGCCCGGACTCGCGTGCGGCGGCGAGCGACTCGGGGGCGCGCCGGACCGCGGTGCCGCCGATGTAGACCACGCCGTCGAGGTCGAGCATCGCCACGTCATGGGCGGCGGCGAGCGGCTGGGCTGAGCCCTTCAACTGATGGCCGGTCAGCACACGAAGTTCCTTCTCTGGGTCGGGGGTTCGGCGAATGGCACCAGTGTGACCCTACGATGTGCGGATGGACGATACGGGTGTGGTCAGGGCGCCGTACCTCGGGCGTCCGCTGCGCCTGGAGCCGTTTCGAGCGCTCTCGTTGGCCCCTTCACGGATCGGAGACCCGACCTCCGCACGGCTCTACTCCCGCCCCTATCGAGGGGTCGCCTCTCGGATCAGCTCGTGGCTGGCGCGTGGCGATCTGCGCCAGCACCAGGACCTAGCGCTCTACCTCCACGAGTACACCGCCGCCGGGATCACCGTGCGTGGCGTCGTCGGGATCCTCGACGTCTCGCACCGCACCGAGGACCCCGCGGTTGCTGCGGTCATCCCCCACGAGGGCGTACGCACCGCGCAGGCCGAGCAGCTCGCCTCCCGGATGCGGCAGATGCGGGTGCATCCGGCGCCGATCCTGCTCACCTACCACGCTCCCGACGGGATCGCGGCCCTGCTCGACCGGGTGCAGAGTGGCACCCCCGAGGAGCAGTACGACGACCACGGTGGCCAGCACCATCGCGTCTGGGCGATCACCGACGAGGCGCTGATCGGGCAGCTGCGCACCGCATGGGCGGACCAGCAGGCCCTGATCGCCGACGGGCACCACCGCTACGCGGCGTATGCCGAGCTCCAGGGTCTCGCCGAGCCCGGCGACGGCGCCGCGACCGACTTCGGTCTGGCGATGCTGATCGACCAGGACGACACGCCGTTGCAGCTCGGGGCGATCCATCGGGTGCTGGCCGGGGTGAACCTGCGCGATCTACGGGCCGCGGCCGAGTCCGTCGGCGCCGAGTGGACCGCCGGCAGCCGCGACGCCGCCCTGGGCAGGCTCGGACCCGGTGTCATCGTGCTCAGCGACGGCCGGGGCTGGGCGACCCTCGACGCCGACACCGCCAACAGCCCGATCACCGGTGATGTCGGCTATCTGCACGACCGCGTCCTCCCGGAGCTGCGCCGACAGCCGTCGCGAGTGCTGCACGCCCACCAGGTCGACGCTGCGCTGAAGCGGGCCCGCCCGGGCCGGGACGTGGCGGTGCTGTTGGCAGCACCGACCTTCGACACCATCCTCTCCTCCGCCTCGATCGGGCAGCTGCTCCCGGAGAAGGCGACCTCCTTCCAGCCCAAGCCGCACCCGGGCGTGCTCATCCGCCTCCTGGACTCGGCACGGTTGGAGAAGTCGCGCCACTAGCTCGCCTGCCTCGTGGCGGCGGCCGCTCTGCTCACCCGCCTGGCCGACGACACCTCCACCTCGGTCATCGATTGCAGCCTGCCGCCGGTCTTGAAGAACCGGCGACGCAGGGAGCCGTTGACCTCGATGACATCTCCGACCTGCCAGGTCATCGCCGCTCGCCGGACCCGGGCGACCCAGGTGTGACACTCGAGCGCGTCGATCTGCACCCGGCTCCCTCGGCGTTTGTCGCGTGGTCTGTTCACGACCACCCGGAACGCGGTCAGTTGATCCCCGCTCGGCAGCTCCTTCTCCTCAGCGGCCAGCGACAGCCGACCGATCAACCGCACCTCGTTGACCGTCGCCAGCCCGCCGGCCGGCCCCATCCGCTCGCCATCGTCCGGCGATGGCTCCTTCTCTACCCTTGCGACCGTCATCTCGATCACCTCCGACCACCATCCTGATCAGGGGCACCGACAGTTCCGCCCGGGCCTGTGCGGCCTGTGGAGAACCGCGGTCCGAACCGGGCCTGTGGACGGTGATCGGCCCGTCCGGCTAGCTATCGGAGGGCTTTCGCCGGCCGGTAGGGCGAGACGGTCGGGTCATCTGCGACCCAGAACCGCCAGGGACGGTCCGGGGCGAGACGCAGCCCGACGCGCGGCCCGGCCGCGACCTCGATCCCCGCCCACGTCTCGTCCGGCGCCAGGTCCAGCTCGAAGTCAGTCGTCCCGTTCATCGCGAGGTCGATCCCGAGCGCCGAGCAGAGCCGCGCCGGTCCTCGGGCGAGATCGACGTCGCGTACCGGTCCACGTCGCTCCCGGGCGATCTCGATCCCGTCGATGATCTCGCCGGCACGCAGCAGGATCCCCCCGGGCTCACCGTCCGGATGGCAGACGAGGTTCGCGCAATAGTGCATCCCATAGGTGAAGTAGACGTAGAGCCGCCCGGGCGGACCGAACATCACCCGGTTGCGGTTCGTCTCACCCCGGAAGGCGTGCGAGCCGGGATCGTCGGCTGCGTACGCCTCCACCTCGGTCAGTTGCACCTTCACGCCGTCGAAGGACAGCGTCGCCCCGAGGAGCCGCGGAGCGGTCACCTCGGGGCGCTGGTTCAACAGGTTCGCGAGCACTACGAGGGACGGAACCCGGCTGCCTTGGCCCGGAGCTCGGCGAGCTGCTCGGCGACCCGGTCGGGAGCCGTGCCACCTCGGCCGTCGCGGGACGCGACCGAGCCTTCGATAGTCAGCACCAGGCGTACGTCAGGGGTCAGCGCCGGCGAGATCGTGGCGAACTCCTCGTCGGTGAGCGCGTCCAGCTCCACGCCGCGCTTCTCCGCCGCCTGGACGCAGGCGCCGGCGAGCTCGTGCGCGATCCGGAAGGGGGTGCCCTGCCGGACCAGCCACTCGGCGATGTCGGTGGCCAGCGAGAAGCCTTGCGGGGCGAGCTCGGCCATCCGGTCGGTGTTGTACACCAGCGTGGCGACCTGGCCGGTGAAGGCAGGGAGCAGCACCTCGAGGGTGTCCAGGGAGTCGAAGACCGGCTCCTTGTCCTCCTGCAGGTCGCGGTTGTACGCCAGTGGCAGCGCTTTCAGCGTCGTCAGCAGCCCGGTCAGGTTGCCGACCAGGCGTCCGGCCTTGCCGCGGGCGAGCTCGGAGATGTCCGGGTTCTTCTTCTGCGGCATGATGCTCGAGCCCGTCGACCAGGAGTCGTGCAGCGTGACGAAGTCGAACTCCTTGGTCGCCCACAGGATGATCTCCTCGGCGATCCGGCTGATGTCGACCCCGATCTGCGCGCACACGTAGGCGAACTCGGCGACGAAGTCACGCGAGGCGGTCCCGTCGATCGAGTTGGCGCTCGAACCGGTGAAGCCGAGCTCGGAGGCGACCAGCTCGGGGTCGAGGCCGAGCGACTGCCCCGCGAGCGCCCCGGACCCGTAGGGCGAGTCGCACACGACCCGCGCCTGCCAGTCGTTGAGCCGGTCGACGTCGCGCAGCAGCGACCAGGCGTGGGCCATCAGGTGGTGGGAGAGCAACACCGGCTGGGCGTGCTGGAGGTGCGTACGTCCGGGCATGATGCTGGGCCCACCTGGAAGGGCCATATTCGCGTCAGCCTGAGCGGCGAGCGCGTCGATGAGATCGAGCACGAGCCCACGAAGCACCCGCTCGTGGTCGAGCAGATAGCTCCGGAACAGGGTCGCGATCTGGTCGTTGCGCGAGCGCCCGGCCCGCAGCTTGCCGCCGACGTCGGGTCCGATCTCCTCGATGAGGAGCCGCTCCAGCGCGCCGTGTACGTCCTCATCCGAGGCAGCCGGAAGCAGCCGCCCGGCGGTGAACCGGTCGGCGAGAACGTCCAGACCCCGGTGGATCTCGTTCTCCTCGTCACCGGTGAGCAGCCCGGCCGCGCCCAGCGCCTTCGCATGGGCATGGGACCCGGCGATGTCGTAGAGCGCCAGCCGCCAGTCGAACTGCGTCGAGCGCGAGAGCGCCTCGAGCTCCGGCGACGGACCACCGGCGAACCGGCCGCCCCAGAGCTTGCCCTCGTTGGTGGTGTTGGCAGGCGTGGTCACGACTCTCCTCGTACGGCTTTGATGGCGATCTCCATGATGTCAGGAAGTGCGGCCGGCGACGCGGTGCCCTCGGCGCGGAGCTTGTCCGGCGTCCACCAGCCGGCCTGGACGACCGACCCGACCTCGATCGTCTCCAGGTTGGCGAAGCTGATCTCGACCTCACGGTCGAGCGCGAGGGCGAAGTAGGTGTTGTGTCCGCTGTAGTCGACGCCGTTCCAGCTGTACTCGTCGGCGTGGATCTGGACAGGGCCGACCAGCGCCTCGGGCAGGACCCGGATGCCGGCCTCCTCCCACAGCTCCCGCGCCGCGGCGCGTACCGCGTCCTCGCCGGGATCGATGGCGCCCCCGATGCTGGTCCAGTAGGCGCCCCGCGACGGGTTCCCCGGGTCGGTGTCCTGCAGAAGCAGCACCTCGCCGTCGGCGCTGACCGGGAGAACCCGCGCGGACTCGCGGTGCACACGCACCATCAGTCGTTGCCCGCCTCCAGCGCGGCCTCGTCCAGGATCGTGTCGTCCAGGACGGACGCCTCAACCGGGAGAGCGGCCGGGAGCGGCTTGCCGTCGGTGGCGGCGATGCGGTCGAAGCCGCCGGCGGGCAGCTCGCCGAAGAGGGTGCCGTGCTCGACGAGCACCGTTCCCTGGTCCAGGGGATGCCCGGCGTAGATCTCCAGCTTGGAGCGGGAGTCGGCGATGTCGAGGTTGCGCATGGTGAGCTGGCCGATGCGGTCTACGGGACCGAAGGCGGCGTTCTCGACGCGCTCCATGGAGAGCTTCTCGGGGTGGTAGGAGAAGTGGGAACCCTCGGTGTTCAACACGGTGTAGTCCTCGCCGCGGCGCAGCCGAAGCGTGACGGTCCCCGACACCAGCGAGGCGATCCAGCGCTGGATCGACTCGCGCAGCATCAGCGCCTGCGGGTCGAGCCAGCGGCCCTCGTAGAGCAGCCGGCCGAGCTTGCGTCCCTCGTTGTAGTAGTTGGACATGGTGTCCTCGTTGTGCACGGCGTTGAGCAGCCGCTCGTAGGCCGCCCACAGCAGCGCCATGCCCGGCGCCTCGTAGATGCCGCGGGACTTGGCCTCGATGATCCGGTTCTCGATCTGGTCCGACATGCCCAGGCCATGGCGGCCGCCGATCGCGTTGGCCTCGTAGACCAGCTCGACGGGGTCGGAGTAGGACTTGCCGTTGATCGCGACCGGGCGGCCCTCGACGAAGGTCACCGAGACGTCCTCGGTCTCGATGGCGACCGACGGGTCCCAGAACTTCACGCCCATGATCGGCTCGACCGTCTCCAGCGACACGTCGAGGTGCTCCAGGGTCTTGGCCTCGTGGGTGGCGCCCCAGATGTTGGCGTCGGTGGAGTAGGCCTTCTCGGTGGAGTCGCGGTAGGGCAGGTTGTGCGCGACCAGCCACTCCGACATCTCGTGGCGTCCACCGAGCTCGTGGACGAAGTCGGCGTCGAGCCACGGCTTGTAGATGCGCAGCTCGGGGTTGGCCATCAGGCCGTAGCGGTAGAACCGCTCGATGTCGTTGCCCTTGAAGGTCGACCCGTCGCCCCAGATGTTGACGTTGTCGGCCTGCATGGCCCGGACCAGCATGGTGCCGGTCACCGCACGCCCCAAAGGCGTGGTGTTGAAGTACGCACGGCCACCGGAGCGAATGTGGAAGGCGCCGCAGGCGAGCGCGGCCAGGCCCTCCTCGACGAGCTGCGGCTTGATGTCGATAGCGCGGGCGATCTCGGCGCCATAGGCCATCGCACGGTCCGGTACGCCGGAGATGTCGGGCTCGTCGTACTGCCCGATGTCGGCGGTGTAGGTGCACGGCACCGCGCCCTTGTCGCGCATCCAGGCGACCGCGACGGAGGTGTCGAGACCTCCGGAGAAGGCGATGCCGACGCGCTCACCCTTGGGAAGGGAGGTCAGGACCTTGCTCACGAGATGTTGCTCCTTGCTCTGAAACTTTACGGAATGTCTGTGGTCTTGCCGGCGAGGCTGAGGAAGCGGTTGACGAGCGCAGCGCCGCCCTTGGGCTCGCGGCCGATGACGAGCACGGTGTCGTCGCCGGCGATGGTGCCGAGGATGTCGGGATATTCGGCTCGGTCGATCGCGGAGGCGAAGTACTGGGCACCCCCTGCAGGAGTACGCAGCACCACGAGGTTGCCACTCCCGTCGGCGCTCACCAAGAGCTCTCGGGCGAGTCGGCCGAGCTTGCTGCGTCCGCTGGCCGACTCCCCCGGTGCGACCGCGGTGCGGTCACCACCCTCGCCGGGAACCGCGTAGACCAGCGCACCCGAAGGCGCCCGCACCTTCACCGCGTCGAGCTCGTCCAGGTCACGCGAGAGCGTCGCCTGGGTGACGTTGACCCCGTGGGCGAACAGCGCCTCGGAGAGCTCGGTCTGGGACCGGATCTCCTTGCCCCAGATGATGTCGACGATGAGGGACTGGCGCGCGCCCTTGGTCGCTGGCCGCTGGGTCTCGTTCGTCGTCATCGTCGCTCCCACAGGAAGGCCAGGATCGCCTTCTGGGCGTGGCGTCGGTTCTCCGCCTCGTCCCACACCAGGCTGCGCGGACCGTCGAGCACCTCGGCCTCGATCTCCTTGCCGCGGTAGGCGGGCAGGCAGTGCAGCACGACCGCGTCGGGGTCGGCGTGGCCGAGCAGGTCGGCGGTGAGCGCGTAGGGCGAGAAGACCGCGACCCGCGCGGCCGCCTCGCTCTCCTTGCCCATCGAGACCCAGGTGTCGGTGATGAGTACGTCGGCCCCGGCTGCCGCCGCGACCGGGTCGGAGGTCACCGTGACCGAGCCGCCGGTCTCCTCGGCGATCTCCTTGGCCCGGACCAGCACCTCCGCGTCGGGCGCGTAGCCGTCCGGCGCGCCGAACCGGACGTGCATCCCGGCGATCGCTCCGGCCAGCGCCCAGGAGTTGCCCATGTTGCAGGCCGCGTCGCCGAGGAACGCCGCGGTCAGGCCCGCCAGCGATCCCTTGTGCTCGCGCAGCGTCTGCAGGTCGGCGAGCAGCTGGCAGGGGTGGAACTCGTCGGTGAGCGCGTTGACGACCGGGACCCCGGAGTGGGCGGCCATCTGCTCGAGGTCGGTCTGTGCGAACGTACGCCACACGATCTCCCCCGCCTGTCGGCCGAGGACTCGGGCGACATCGGCGACGGACTCCCGCTCGCCGATCCCGGCCAGGCGGCCGTCGACGAGCATCGAGTGACCGCCGAGCTCGGCGATCCCGGAGGAGAAGGACGCCTGGGTGCGCAGCGTCGGCTTGTCGTAGATCGTGGCCACGGTCACCGGGCCGGCGAGCGGCTTGGCGGCGTAGGGGTCCTGCTTCATCGCTGCCGCGAGCGCCAGCACCTCGGCCTGCTCGGCCGGGGTGAGGTCGTCGTCGCGGAGGAAGTGTCTGGTCACTTCGCCCCCGCCTCTTGGGCCGCGTCGAGGATGGACGGCCAGGCGGCCAGGAGGCTCTCGGCGTCGTCCTCGGTGAGCACGAGCGGCGGGACGATCCGGATCCGCTCGGGCGTGGCGTTGTTGAGGATGAAGCCCGCCTCGAGGGCGGCCGCGGCGACGGCGCCCGAGTCGAGACCGGCGAGAACCACTCCGATGAAGAGGCCCTCCCCGTCGACCCTGGCGACCCGCGGGTCGGCGGCGAGGCCGTCGCGCAGCTTCTGGCCGAGGACGGTGACGTGCTCGAGGAGCCCGTCGGCCTCGATGGTGTTGATCACCGCGAGGCCCGCCGCGCAGGCGACCGGGTTGCCACCGAAGGTGGTGCCGTGGTTGCCGGGCTCGAAGAGCGTCGCGGCCCGGCCCAGACCGATGCAGGCACCGATCGGGAACCCGCCACCGAGGCCCTTGGCGAGAGTGACGATGTCGGCGGTGATGCCCGAGGTCTCGTGGGCGAACCAGCGACCCGTGCGGCCCAGACCGGACTGGATCTCGTCGAGCCAGAGCAGGGCGCCGTGCTCGTCGGCCACGGCCCGCGCCGCCGCCAGGTAGTCGGCGGGCGGCACGATGACGCCGGCCTCGCCCTGGATCGGCTCCAGGATGATCGCCGCGGTCTCGTCGGTGACCGCCGCGGCCAGCGCCTCGGCGTCGCCGTAGGGGACGAAGGTGACCTCGCCCGGCAGCGGCTCGAACGGGGCCCGGTAGGCCTCCTTGGCGGTCAGCGCCAGGGCGCCCATCGTCCGGCCGTGGAAGGCGCCCTGGACAGCCACGATGTGCTTCCGCCCGGTGCGTCGGGTCAGCTTGAAGCCGGCCTCGTTGGCCTCGGTGCCGGAGTTGGTGAAGAAGACCCGGCCGGTCTCGCCTCCGGGGACCCGGGCGAGCAGCGCCTCGGCCAGCTCGACCTGCGGGTGGGAGGTGAAGAAGTTGGAGACGTGGCCGAGGGACTCCATCTGGGAGGTCACGGCGGAGACCAACGCGGGGTGGGCGTGGCCGAGCGCGTTGACCGCGATGCCGGCCAGCAGGTCGACGTACTCCTTGCCGTCCTCGTCCCACACGTGGGCACCCTCGCCTCGGGTGAGGACCAGCTTGGGAGCACCGAAGGTGTTCATCAGCGCGCCGGCGTAGCGCTCGCCGTACGAATTCGACGCCGTGTTGGTCATTTGTCGAGCTCCCTTGCCTTGCGGGTCTTGGTGGTGACGCCGGGGAGCACCTGGGTGCCGACCCCCTCGGCGGTGAACAGCTCCAGCAGTACGGCGTGCTCGGCGCGGCCGTCGACGACGGTGGCGCGCTTGACGCCGCCCTTGACCGCCTCGAGGCAAGCGCTCATCTTCGGGATCATCCCGCTGGCCAGCTCCGGAAGGATGCTCTCCAGCGCTTCGGGACTGATCTCGCCGATGACCTCCTCGGGGTCCGGCCAGTCGAGGTAGAGGCCCTCGACGTCGGTCAGGACCAGCAGCTTCTCGGCCTCGAGCGCGACCGCCAGGGCTGAGGCGGCGCGGTCGGCGTTGACGTTGTAGACGGCGCCGTCGATGTCGGGCGCGACGCTGGAGACGACCGGGATCCGGCCGGCCTGGATGAGGTCGAGGACCGATTCGGGGCGTACGTCGACGACCTCGCCGACCTGGCCGAGGTCGATCTCCTCGCCGTCGATGATGGTGCTGGCCGGCTCGGCGGTGAAGAGTCCGGCGTCCTCGCCGGAGAGCCCGACTGCCAGCGGACCGTGCTCGTTGATCAGCCCGACGAGCTCACGCTGGACCTGGCCGACCAGGACCATCCGCACGACGTCCATGGCCTCGGGGGTGGTCACCCTCAGCCCGCCGCGGAACTCCGACTCGATGCCGAGCCGGCCGAGCATGCTCGAGATCTGAGGGCCGCCGCCGTGCACCACGACCGGCTTGAAGCCGGCGAACCGCATGAAGGCGATGTCCTCGGCGAAGGCACGCTTGAGCTTGTCGTCGGTCATGGCGTTGCCGCCGTACTTCACCACGACGATCTTGCCGTGATACTCCTTCAGCCACGGCAGGGCGCCGGCGAGCGTACGCGCCTTGGCGGGGTCGGGCCGACCCGGCTCGTGGGCCACGGTCTCCAGATCGATCACGGGGCCACTCCAACCGTCGTCAGGCCCGTGGTCTCCTCGAGACCGAGCGCGAGGTTCATGCACTGGATCGCTCCCCCGGCGGTGCCCTTGGCGAGGTTGTCCTCGGCACCGACGACGACCAGCCGCCCGGCGGCCTCGTCGACGGTCACCTGCAGGTGGACAGCGTTGGAGCCGAGCACGGCCTGGGTCTGGGGCCACTGGCCCTCAGGCAGCAGGCGGACGAAGGGCTCTTCGCCGTACGCCTTCTCGTAGACGGCGCGCGCATCGGCAGCCGTCACGCCCTCGCCGAGCTTGGCTGAGCAGGTGGCCAGGATGCCGCGCGGCATCGGCACCAGCACCGGGGTGAAGGAGACCGACACCTCGCCGTCGACCAGCGCGGAGAGGTTCTGGACGATCTCGGGGGTGTGCCGGTGGACGCCGCCGACACCGTAGGCGCTGACGTTGCCCATGACCTCGGCACCGATCAGGTGCGGCTTGGACGACTTCCCGGCGCCGCTGGTGCCGGTGGCGGCGACCACGACGACCTCGGGCTCGACGATGCCGGCCTCGACCGCCGGGGCGAGGGCCAGGGTGGAGACGGTCGGGAAGCAACCCGGCACCGCGATCCGGCTGGCCGTGGAGAGCGCGGCGCGCTGCCCGGGAAGCTCGGGGAGCCCGTAGGGCCAGGTGCCGGCGTGGTCGGTGCCGTAGAACTTCGTCCACGTCTCGGCGTCGGCGAGCCGGTAGTCGGCGCCGCAGTCGATCACGACCACGTCGTCGGGAAGGCCGGCCGCGATCGGCCCGGACTCGCCGTGCGGCAGCGCCAGGAAGACGACGTCGTGACCGGCCAGGGTCTCGGCGGTGGTGGGCTCCAGGACTCGGTCGGCGAGCGGGATCAGGTGGGGCTGGAGGCTCCCCAGGGTCTTGCCCGCGCTGGAGGCGGCGGTCAGGGCACCGATCTCCACCTCGGGGTGGGCCAGCAGCAGCCTGAGCAGCTCACCTCCGGCATATCCACTGGCACCGGCGACGGCGACGCGCTTCTTCGTCATGTGCATGAACATACGTCAGGCTGCATGTATGTCGCAAAACCCGTTCGGAGATTGAGACGCAGGCGCTTAGTGTTCGCTCCATGACAACCCGCCTCACCCCCACCGCCTACCTCGACCACATCCGGTCGGAGTCGGCGCGCTTCCGTGCCGTACTCGCAGACACGGACCCCACCACCCCGGTGCCGACCGCGCCGGAGTGGACCGCCGCCGACCTGCTGTGGCACGTCGCCGCCGAGGTCCAGCACTTCTGGACGTACGTCCTGGAGACCCGGCCCGCCGCACCCACCAGCGAGACCTACTCCGAGCCGGAGCGCCCGGAGGACGCGACCTACCAGAACCTGCTCGCCCACTTCGACGAGCTCAACGCCAGGTTCATCAAGACCCTGGAGCAGACCGGGCCCGAGGAGCCCACCTGGTCCTGGTCGCCGGACCAGACGGCCGCCTTCACCTACCGCAGGCAGGCCCACGAGATCCTCATCCACCGCCTCGACGCCGAGCTCACAGCCGGCGCCGTGACGCCGCTCGACCCGGCCCTGGCCGCTGACGGGATCGACGAGATCCTCGATGTCTTCTACGGCGGCAAGCCCGACTGGGCGAGGTTCACCGGCGGCGGTCAGTACGTACGCGTCGACGCGGTCGACACCGACACCCAGACCTGGGTCGAGCTGGGCCTCGTCTCCGGCACCCGCCCCAACGGCGACAGCCTCGAGGACGAGCCCGACCTCAGCGTCGTCTCCCAGGACGAGATCCCTGGCGGCACCGAGCCCGACGTGGTCATCGAGGGCACGGCGGCCGACCTGGACGCCTGGCTTTGGCGCCGGCGCGACGACGAGGGCATCAAGGTCACCGGCGACAAGGACGTCTACGAGCACTTCCGCGCGTTGACGAACCAGGCGATCACCGACGACGACTAACCTCACGCCCATGATCAAGCACCTGGCGGTCTTTCTCGGCTCCCGCGACGGCAACGACCCGGCGCTCTCGGAGACGGCCTACGAGGTCGGCAAGGGGCTCGCGGAGCGCAGGATCGAGCTGGTCTACGGAGCGGGCGGCGGGGGCCTGATGGGCCAGATCTCCCAGGGCGCGATCGACGGCAACGGCAAGGTCTTCGGCGTGATCCCACGGTTCATGGTCGAACGCGAGTGGGGTCGCGTCGAAGGCGCGCCGGGGATGCAGACGGTCGTGGTCGACAGCATGCACGAGCGCAAGGCGCTCATGGCCGAGCGCGCCGACGCCTTCCTCGCGCTCCCCGGCGGGATCGGCACCCTCGAGGAGCTCTTCGAGGTCTGGACCTGGCAGACCCTCTCCCTGCACGGCAAGCCGGTCGGCCTGCTCAACATCAACGGCTTCTGGGACCCGCTCGTGGAGATGATGGAGCGCATCGCCGCGGCGGGCTTCCTGCACGGCTCCCCCGCCGAGTCGCTGGTCGTGGGCGACGATCTCGACGACGTCCTCGCCCGCCTCGACGCCGCCCGCTGAAAACCGGGCACTGAAACCGGGCTGGCAGTCGTGAAACCACGGTGAAGGCGCCCTGAAACCGGCGCCCCACACCCTGGGAGCATGACAACAACCACCGAACTGGCCGTATCGGCCTCGGGTCTGGTCAAGACCTTCGGAGACTTCACCGCGGTCGACGGGATCGACCTCGAGATCCGCCGCGGAGAGGTCTTCGGCGTACTCGGCCCCAACGGCGCCGGCAAGACCACGACCTTGAAGATGCTCGCGACCCTGCTCCCGATCGATGCCGGCAAGGCGGAGATCTTCGGGGTAGACGTCAAGGCGCACCCCCACCAGGTGCGTCAGCTCGTCGGCGTGACGGGGCAGTACGCCTCCGTCGACGAGAACCTCACCGCCACCGAGAACCTGGTCCTCTTCGGCCGCCTGCTGGGCATGTCCGGCAAGTCCGCCCGGGCCGCCTCGGAGGAGCTGCTGGAGTCCTTCGGGCTCCAGGAGGCCGCCAAGCGTCAGATCTCGAAGTTCTCCGGCGGCATGCGCCGCCGCCTCGACCTCGCCGCCTCGCTCCTGTCCCGCCCGCCGCTGATCTTCCTCGACGAGCCGACCACCGGGCTGGACCCACGGACCCGGGGCCAGATGTGGGACACCATCCGTACGCTTGTGGCCGGCGGCTCCACCGTCCTGCTCACCACCCAGTACCTCGACGAGGCCGACCAGCTCGCCGACCGGATCGCGGTCATCGACCGCGGCGTCAAGGTCGCCGAAGGCACCTCGGAGCAGCTCAAGACCTCCGTCGGCAACTCCACGCTGCACCTGCGCCTGAGCAACAAGACGCAGGTCGCCACCGCCGCCGCCGTGGTCGAGAAGGTCACCGGCGATCATCCGGTGCTCACTCCCGAGGCGGGCGGCGTCAACGTACCGCTGGCCGATGCCGACCGCGCCGCCGACGTGCTCATCGGCCTTCGCCACGCGGGCATCTCGATCACCACCGCCAACGTGCAGCAGCCGACCCTGGACGAGGTCTTCCTCGCCCTGACCGGTCACGGCACCGAGAGCCCCCAAGACTCAGCGCACACCGACGTCCACACCGACATCCACACCGAGGAGGTGGCCTGAGATGGCTGCACTGATCTCCACGTACGCCGTCGCCGACCGCCCGCTCAAGGCTCGCCCGGGCGTGGGCGAGACGATCGGCCAGACGCTGACCATGGCCCGCCGGGCGTACATCAAGATGATGCGCAACCCCGAGCAGTTCTTCGACGTGACGATCCAGCCGCTGCTGTTCACCGCGATGTTCGCCTACATCTTCGGTGGCGCGATCTCCGGTGACGTGAAGTCGTACCTGCCGACCATCATCACCGGCATCCTGGCCCAGACCGCGCTGACCGCCTCGATGGCGCGCGGCACCCAGCTGCGCGAGGACATGGACAAGGGTGTCTTCGACCGGTTCAAGGCGCTTCCGATCGCCCGGATCGCGCCGCTGGCCGGTCCGGCGGTCGCCGACCTGCTCCGGTACGGGATCGCGGCGACGCTGACCATCGTGGTCGGCCTGCTGATGGGCTACCGGCCCGGTGGCGGCGTCGGCGGGGTGCTCGCCGGCTGGGCGCTGACCATCTTCGCCGGCTGGTCGCTGAGCTGGATCTTCACCTGGCTCGGCACGGTCCTGAAGACCGCGGGCGGGGTGCAGGGCCTGGGCATGATGATCATGTTCCCGCTGACCTTCCTCTCCCCCGCGTTCGTACCGAAGGAGACCATGCCGGACTGGCTGCAGCACTTCGTCGACGTCAACCCGGTCACGCTGGTCATCAACGCCACCCGCGACCTGATGAACGCGGGCGACGTCACCCTGAGCGTCGTGTGGGCGCTCGTCGGCTGCGCCGCGGTCGTCGCGATCTTCGCGCCGCTCTCGGTGTGGAGCTACAGCAAGAAGCTCTGACGGCTCCCGGGTCTCAAGCCAGGCGGGCGATCACGCCGCGGGCCTCGTCCAGCAGGGCGAGCCCGCGGCGTTCGCCGTACTCCTCGCAGACCCGTTCCAGTACGCCCGGCGCGAGCCGGTTCGCGTCGGCGACCGCACGCTCCCAGCGCATGTCCAGGAACGAGCGGGAGTAGCCGAACCGGTCGGCCAGCACGACCAGCCGCACCGACTCCTCGCGCGGCAACGCGTCCCGCAGCAGGCCCCACAGCCCGAGCGCGAGCAGCACCATCCCGGTGACGGGATAGTCCTGAGCCCGGCGCTCCTCGGAGACCAGGCGCGGCGCCTTGCCCATCAGGGCCTCGAAGAGGTCGGAGCCCTCCGCGCCCTCCCCGTGCCGGGCGCAGGCGACCACGGTGACCGCCTCGGCCGCCACGCGCCACGGCACCAGATCGGGGTCGTCTGTGAACCCCGGGAACGGCATCTCGCCCATCGTCTCCACCACCTCGCGGAACAGCGCGAGCCCCTCGCCGACACGTCCTTGGGCGAGGAGGAGCTGCGCCCGGGCGCCGTGGACGGCGCCCCGGGAGCCGAAGCCACCGCGAGGCTGCTCTTCGGCGAGCTGGGCGAGGATCTCGGCGGCCTCGTCGAGACGGCCCTGCTCCACGGCGTACGTCACCAAGATGGCGTTGGTCTGGACGAGGTCGTCGTCGGCACCGAGGCGGCGCAGGACCGGGACGGCCTCGCGGGCGTGCTCGGCCGCCTCGCCGAGGCGGCCGAGCTGGGCATAGAGGCCGCTGAGCTGCGCGTGCAGCATCGCCTGCGGCCAGAGGCCGCCGTCGGTGCCGGTCAGGCGCAGCGCCTCCCTCCCCGCGGCGACCGCACCCTCGGGGTCGCCGAGGTTCTCCCGCTCGTGGCTGAGGAAGGTGTAGGCCCGAGCGCGTACCTCCTGGTCGGGGTCGGTGACCAGATCGGCCAGCTCGTTCTCCAGCGACCGGCCAGTTCCGCCGGCGACACTGCCCGCCATCGCCTGCATGACCTTCAGCATCACCCTGAGCTGGGGATCTGCGGCGTCTGCGCCGACCCGGTCCAAGATCGTCATCAGCCGCTCGAGGCCGGAGCCACCGGTCACGGCGGCGCCGAAGAGCAGCAGGGCCAGGACGAGGCGGGTCTTCTCCAGCAGCTCGGGCGGCGGCTCCCACTCGGCGAGCAGGTCGGCGACCGGTCCGGCCAGCATGATCACCCGCTGGTGCTCGCCCGCGATGGTCCAGAAGACACCCATCGCGCAGAAGAGACGGATCACCGACTCGGCCTCGTCGTCGGCCAGGACCTGGCGCAGGATGTCGGCGAGGTTGCTCTCCTCGGCGCGCAGCTCGTCCATGGCGTCGAACTGCTGCGGGGAGTAGATCCGGCCGGCGCTCGCGTCGGCGTAGTCGCGCGCCCAAGCGCGCTGCGCCGCCCGGGCCGCGGCGTCCTCGCCGGCGTCGATCAGCTGCATCCGGCCGAACTCGCGGACGGTCTCGAGCATCCGGTAGCGGAAGCCCAGCGGTGCCTCGACGACGGTCAGCAGCGACTGGTCGACGAGCTCCTCGATCGCGGCGAACGTGTCGGCGCCGAGCATCGCCTCGGCCGCCGCGAGGGTGAACCCGTCGTGGAAGACCGAGAGCCAGCGCATCGCCTTCCGGTCGCGCTCGGAGAGGAGGTTCCAGGACCAGTCGATGACCGCGACCAGGGTCTGGTGGCGGTCCGGGGCGCTGCGGTCGCCACCGCGCAGCAGCTCGAACCGGTTCTCCAGCCGCCGTGCGATGTCGTCGACCGACATCGCGCGCACCTTCACCGCCGCCAGCTCGATCGCCAGCGGCAGGCCGTCGAGCCGGGTGACGATCTCGTCGACCCGGCCCTCGTCGAGGTGGACCCCGGGCCGCGCGGCGACGGCTCGGCGCCGGAACAGCTCGCTGCCGTCGTACGTCCCCAGCCGGCCGAGCGGGTAGACCCGCTCAGCGCCGATGGCGAGCGGGCTCCGGGAGGTGGTCAGCACGGTCAGGTCGCGCACCGTAGCTACCAGGAAGGCGACCAGGTCGGCGACGGCGGCCACGATGTGCTCGCAGTTGTCGAGCACGAGCAGGGTCGGCACGCCGTCGAGCTGCTGCGCGATCCGCGACCGCACGTCGGCCCGCTGATCGGGAGTGAGCCGGTCACGGTGGGCGACCGAGTCGCGTACGCCGAGAGCCGAGCCGACCTCGCTGACCAGGTCCTCGGGAGCGGTCACGCCGACCAGCTCGACGAAGTGGACCACCGGCTGCTCGGCGCCGTGGGCGATGACCTGGGCCAGGCTGGTCTTCCCGAGTCCGCCGGGACCGAGGATCGTGACGACCCGTGAGCCCTTCAGCAGGGCGGAGACCTCGGCGGCGTCCTGCTCGCGGCCGATCAGCACGTCGGCGTCGTGACGCAGCCCCGAGCGCACCGGGCGGTCGCGCGCGAGCAGCTCGGCATGGACGGCCCGCAGGCGCGGGCTCGGGTCGACCCCGAGTCCGTCGGCCAGCCCGGTCCGGTACGTCTCGAAGCGCTCCAGCGCCGCCGGCACACCGTGCACCGCGGCGACCGCCCGCAGCACCGCCTCGGTGACCTCCTCGTCGGGGTCGAGCCGGACGAGCCGTTCTAGGAGCGGGAGCGCCTCGGCGTATCTCTTCTCGGCGGCCAGCCTCAGTGCCTCCGGACGCAGTGACCAGGCGTCGACGTCGCCGGCCTGGAGGGTGAGGCGGTAGCCCCGCGGCGTACGTTCGATGGCGCTGGAGTCGGTCGCCGTCCGGGCGCGGGAGACCACCACCTGGAGCGCCTTCGACGGGTTGGCCGGGACGTCGTCTCGCCCCCAGATCTCCTCGACCAGAGCACCCTCCGAGGCACCTCGCGGACCGGCCTCGACCAAGGCGCGCAGCAGCGCCCGGGTTCGCTCGCCGGCCACCGGCGCGCCCGCCCAGGTGACCTCGTCCAGCACACTCAGCGTCGTCACAGCCGCCATTCTGTCATAGCGATATATCGCGTACGTACGGGATAGATCCCAGCCTCTCCCCGACGCGCCGCCCGCATGTAACACGTCGTTCGTAGGACTGCTCGCCCCATTAGATAGGGCGAGTAGTCCTACGAACAACGTGTTACCCCGCGTCCTAGCCGGCCGCGTCGAGGTCGATCAGGTTCTTGACGGCATCGACGCGGCGCGTCGACTCATCGGGGTCTACCGTGCGGCGGTCGATGAGGGCGAGCTCCTGGTTGGCCTCGACGAACGGGCGCATCCGCTTCTCGTAGGCGACGAAGGCCTCGCCATGATCTGCGGCGCGACCGAGCTCGAGGGCGAGCACGTAGGCGCCGACGAGGGCGAGGCTCGTGCCCTGGCCCGAGAGCGGCGCGGCACAGTGGGCCGCGTCGCCGACGAGGACGGTACGACCGCGCGACCAGGAGTCGATCTTGATCTGCGCCATCGCGTCGAAGTAGAAGTCCTCGGCGGTCCACATCCGCTCGATGAGGTTGGGGACCTCCCAGCCGAACCCGGTCATGTGCTCGGCGACGAGCCGCCGCTGCGCCTCGATGTCGCGGTGGTCGTAGTCGATGGGGTCGGCGGCGAAGCCGAGGAAGATCCGCAGCTCCTGGTTGTCGCGCACGGTCATCACGGCACCACCGTCGCGGCCGTTGTTGATCCAGGTCTGCCAGCGGTCCATGCCGAGGAAGTTCTCCTGGCTGAACACCGACAGGTAGGTGCCGAGGTGGTGGATGTAGTCGGCCTCGGGACCGAAGACGAGGCGGCGGGTGTTGGAGTGGAGGCCGTCGGCGCCGACGACAAGGTCGAAGCGGCGCGGGGCGGCGTGCTCGAACTCGACCAGGACTCCGTCGGCGTCCTCACAGATCGCGGTGATCGAGTCGCCGTAGAGGTGTTCGACGCCGTCGAGACGCCCGTGGACGAGGTCGACGAGATCCTCGCGGAGGATCTCGATGTCGTCGGAGTCGAGCTGCCCCGAGGAGAGCGCGAACTCCTCTGAGCGCATCAGCTCGTCGCCGTCGGCGTCGAGCATGTTCATGCCGTTCGACTCGTTCTTCAGCGCGCGCGCCGGGGCTTCGAGCCCCATGCGGCGCAGGACGGTGAGGGCGGCACCGCGTACGTCGACGGCCTGGCCGCCGCGACGCAGCGCCGGCGCACGCTCGACGACGACGGGAGTCAGGCCCTGCTCGCGGAGCCAGAAGGCGAGGGCGGTGCCGGCGATGCTGGAGCCGGAGATGAGGACAGTGGTCATGGGAGTTCCTTCGGATACGGCGTATATCTGGGTCATCTCGGACCGTAGCGAACATGCCTCTGACCTGGCAATATATAACTTCATCTGGACTAGCACAGTGGTTCTCTGACTAGAATCTGTCCTAGCACAGAGAAGAAGGAGGGCCACCGTGGCCGGCTCGACCGAACCGACGTACGTCCGCATCGCCGCCGAACTGACCCGGCGCATCGATGCCACCGAGATCGCCCCCGGCGACAAGGTGCCCTCGACCCGACAGCTCGCCCAGGAGTTCGGCGTCGCGCTCGCGACCGCGACCAAGGCCCTCGACGTCCTCCGCGCCGACGGACTGGTGATCACCCGCCCCCGGTCAGGCACGGTGGTCGCGCCCCGCGACGACGCCTCACGGACCCCCACGGCGAAGGCCCTCACCCGTCAGCACATCCTGGTCGAGGCGGTCGGGATCGCCGATGCCGAGGGACTGGACGCGGTCTCGATGCGCGCGGTCGCCGGCCGCTGCGGCGTCGCCCCGATGTCCCTCTACCGCTTCGTCGAGGGCAAGGACGAGCTGGTCGCGGCGATGGCCGACGCGGTCTACGCCGCCTCGCCGTTCACCCTCGATCCCGACGCCCCCTGGCGCGAGCGCGCCGAGTCGCTCGGCCGCGAGCTGTGGCGGCTCCATCGCAACCACCCGTGGCTGGGCCGCACCCAGCCGCTGACCCGGCCGATGATGCTCCCCAACCTGCTCCGCTTCGGCGACCGGCTGCTCGGCGCGCTCGAGGGTCTCGGGCTGCCACCGAAGACGCAGTTCGACATGCACGTGCTGCTCTACAACCACGTCGCCGCGCTGGCCGCGAACATCGAGCGCGAGGACGAGGCGATGTCCCAGACCGGGGTCTCGGCCGACGAGTGGACCGACCGCCAGTACGTCCCCCACTTCAGCGACGACGCCTTCCGGACCCGCTTCCCCCACGTCGCCCGCCTCTTCGGCCCGGCCGCCCTGCTCACCGACGGCTACGACATGGACCTCGACGAGCTCTTCGAGCTCGGCTACGGCCTTCTCCTCGACGGCATCGAGGCGTACGCACGACGGCATCGCGAGCCACCCGCCGACCGAGACGACCAGGCGATCGCCAGAATGGGTCCGTGACCGTCGAACTGCGCTCTGACAATGCCGCCTCCGTCTCCCCCGCGATCCTGGAGGCGATGGCCGCCGTCAACTCCGGCTCCGCGCTCGCCTATGGAGGTGACGAGGTCACCGCCGCGCTCGAGGCCCGGGTGCGCGAGGTCTTCGAGCACCCGACGGCGCGCGTGTTCCCGGTACTGAGCGGCACCGCCGCCAACGCGCTCTCCCTCTCCGCGCTGACCCCGCCCTGGGGCTCGGTGCTGTGCCACGAGACCGCGCACATCCTGAGCAGCGAGGGCGGCGCCACCTCCTACCTGAGCGGCGGCGCGGTGATGACGGGCCTCGCCGGCGAGGGCTACAAGATGGCGCCGGAGGCGCTGCAGGCCCACCTGGACGGCGTACGTTGGGGCGACCCGCACCACTCCCAGCCGACCGTCCTCTCGCTGACCTCGCCGTCCGACTACGGCACGGTCTACTCCGTCGCCGAGATCTCCGAGCTCACCGGGATCGCCAAGACCCGCGACCTGCGGGTGCACCTGGACGGCGCCCGGTTCGCGAATGCCGTCGTGGCCACCGGCGCCGCGCCGGCCGACCTCACCTGGCGGGCCGGCGTCGACGTACTCTCCCTCGGCGCGACCAAGAACGGCGCCCTCTCGGCCGAGGCGATCGTCTGCTTCAGCGACGCTCCCGCCGACGAGCTCGTCTACCGCACCAAGCGCAGCGGCCACGTCACCTCGAAGATGCGCTACCAGTCGGCCCAGCTGCTGGCCTACCTCACCGACGACCTCTGGCTCCGCAACGCCCGCAACGCCAACGAGCGGATGGCCGAGCTCGCTGCCGGCCTGGAGAAGGCAGGCGTACGCATCACCAACTCCGTCGACGCCAACCTCGCCTGGGTGGATCTCCCCGAGGAGACGGCCGACCGCCTGGAGGCGGCCGGGGTGCTCTTCTACCGGCTCGGCGGCCAGGTCCGGTTCGTGACGTCGTGGCAGACCACGAGCGAGGACGTCCGCACCGTCCTGAGCCACCTCGAGGTGGGCAGCGCGAGCTGAGACATGGCCGACAGGCCACATCTGGGAATCCAGGGGGTGAACTCGGTAACCTCACCCGCCTATGTCTCACGACCTCCAGGTCCCCCACCTCACCCCCAGCACGACCGTTTCGAACCAGCCTGCCTCCGCGCCGGCGAAACGGCTACGTGGCGACGTCCAGGGGCTACGCGCCGTCGCCATCCTCACTGTCCTAGCCGCCCACGCGGGAGTCTCCTGGTTCGCCGGCGGGTTCGTCGGCGTCGACGTCTTCTTCGTCATCTCGGGCTTCCTGATCACCCAGCAGCTCGTCGGAGAGCTCGGCCGCACCGGCCGGATATCGCTGAGACGCTTCTACGCGCGCCGGGCCCGGCGGATCCTCCCGGCCGCCACCCTCACCCTCGCGGCGACCGTGGTCGCCGCGGTGGTGCTCCTGGGTCCGGCGCAGGTCGCCCCGCTCGCCATCGATGCGGTCTGGGCCTCGGCGTTCGCCGCCAACATCCGGATGGCCATCGCCGGGACGGACTACTTCCAGGCCGAGCTGCCGCCCTCTCCGGTCCAGCACTTCTGGTCGCTGGCGGTCGAGGAGCAGTTCTACCTGGTCTGGCCGCTCGTCGCGCTGATCTGCATCGTCCTGGCGAGCAGGATCGGCGCCTCCCGGGGCGGCGGCGAGCGTGACGTCCAGCAGGGTTCGGCACGGGCTCGTCGGTTCCTCCTCGCCGCGATCGCGCTGATCACCCTCGCCAGCTTCGTCTGGTCGCTCGTGCACACGCCGGGCGAGGCGACCGCGGCCTACTTCTCCTCGCTCACCCGAGCCTGGGAGCTCGGGATCGGCGCGGCGCTGGCGATCCTGGTCACCAGCGGCCGGGTGATGCAGCGGCTCGGGGGCGCGCTCCTGGTCCGGGAGGTCCTGGTCCTGGGCGGGCTGGTCGCGATCGTCTGGGCCTGCCTGGCCTACGACGAGTCCACCCCGTTCCCCGGCTACCACGCCGCGCTCCCGGTGCTCGGCTCCGCGGCGATCATCCTCGCCGGTGCCCTTCCCTCGGGCGAGACGACGATCGGCGCCCGGCTGCTGTCGGTGGCGCCGATGCGGGCGATCGGTGACTGGTCGTTCTCGCTCTACCTATGGCACTGGCCGCTCCTGGTGCTGCCCGAGATCATCCTCCAGCGTGACCTCACCTGGCCCGAGCGCGGTCTGGCCGTAGCGGGCGCGTTCGTGCTGGCGTACGTCTCCTTCCGGCTCGTCGAGGCTCCGTTCCGTGAGGGCGCGCTGTGGCGGCCGACCCGGCGCGCGCTGACCTTCTACCCGGTCAGCATCGCGCTCGTGGCGGCCATCGCTTTCGGCGGCACCGCCTACGCCGACTACGAGGCCACCCGCGGCGACTTCCAGCCGGCGATCACCCTGGCCGACGCACCCGCGGCCGATCCGTCGCTGGACGAGCAGGAGGCACTGGTGCGGGCGTCGGTGCTCGCGGCGCGCAAGGACACGCCGGTCCCGACCGAGCTGCGTCCCGCGCTCACCGAGCTCGACTCCCTCAAGCCGAGCCGGACCAGGTGCGACTACACCGACGACTCCGAGCGCGACCTGTGCGTCGACGGCGACCCCGACGGGGAGAAGACGATGGTGGTCTTCGGGAACTCCCACGCCCTGCACTGGGTCCCGACGCTGAACGACATCGCGAAGAAGCACGGCTTCCGGACCTACTTCCTGGTCAAGAACCGCTGCGTCTCGGCCTCGATCACCACCGACCGCGGCGGCGAGAAGGACCCCTACACCGAGTGCGACGACTTCAACCGCTGGGCTTTCAAGCAGTACCGCCGCCTCGACCCCGACCTGACCGTCGTCTCCACCGCTCCGCCGATCCAGGGGGTCTTCGACGAGGACGGCGACTGGGTCGGCGAGAGCCGCAAGATCGACGAGCTCATGCATCCGGCCTACACCGACTTCCTGCGCCGCGTGGACAAGCACACGAAGCGTACGGTGCTGATCCGCGACATCCAGGGTTTCGACGCCAACGCCGGCACCTGCCTGTCCCGGCCCGGCGCCACCCTGGGTGACTGCCTGATGGGCGCGGTCGAGTCGCGGGAGCGGTCGATCGACGTGCAGGTCCGGGCGGCCGAGGAGGTCGGCGTCGACGTCGCCGACATGAGCTCCTACTTCTGCTGGGACGGGTCCTGCCCCGCCGTCGTCGGTGACACCATCACCCACTACGACGGCACCCACATGTCGCGCCAGTACGCACCCCAGCTCACCGAGCCGCTCGCCCGCGAGCTGGGCATCCGCGGGCGAGGATAACGGCCGTACGCAGCCGGGGAGGGCCGCTCGCATCGCGAGCGACCCTCCCCGTTCTGGTCAGATCCCGGTCAGATCCGGGCAGATCCTCAGCGCTGGACGGCGCCGGTGAGCTCGGCCGCCCTGGCGACCGCCGCGTCGCGTGCGGCCGCGGTCTCCTCGGCCTTCAGCGTGCGGTCGGCAGCACGGAAGCGCAGCGCGAAGGCGAGCGACTTCTTGCCCTCGCCGACCTGGTCGCCCTCGTAGACGTCGAAGAGCCGCACGGTCTCCAGCAGTGGCCCGGCGCCCTCACGCAGCGCCGCCTCGACGGCGGCCACGGTGACGTCGACCGACACGGTGAGCGCGACGTCCTCCTTCGCGATCGGCATGGTCGAGAAGACCGGGCCGGCGGCGGTGGCGGGCACCTTCGAGATCAGGAAGTCGAGGTCGATCTCGACCGCTGCCGAACGGGCAGGCAGCCCGAACGCCTTGCAGACGTTGGGGTGCAGCTCGCCGGCGTGGCCGAACTCGACACCGTCGACGGAGACGACCCCGCAGCGACCCGGGTGCCACGGCGCCCGCGAGGCCGAGGCGACCTCGACCGGGACTCCGAGCTCGGTGCCCAGGCGGCGTACGACGTCGATGGCGTCGGCCCACGATGCCGTCTCGGCGGCGCCCCACCAGCCACCCCGCGTACGCTCCCCGGCGAGCACGACGGCGAGATGCAGCGGCTGGCGCGGGATGGCGGCGAGCAGCTTCTCGAGCTCCTCCTCGGTCGGGCGCCGGTCGACGCCGTAGATCGGCGCGGCCTGGTCCACCGGGAAGGCGACGGTCGCGGTCTCGAAGAGGGAGACCCCGTCCTGACCTCGGGAGACGTTACGGGCAGCGACCTTGAGCAGGCCCGGGAGCAGCGTCGTGGTGTAGCCGGGCTCCTCGCTGCTGAGCGGGTTGGCCAGCTTGACGGTGTGCCGCAGCACGTCGTCGGCAGGCAGCCCGAGGCGATCGAAGTCGGCCTCGCCCACGAACGGGAAGTCGACGACCTCGACCAGCCCGGCGCCGGCCAGGGCACGCCCGATCCGGCGGCGCAGCTGCTGCGCTCGGGTCAGACCACCACCGGTCGCCCGGCGTGGCAGCACCGAGGGGACCTTGTCGTAGCCGACGATGCGGGCGACCTCCTCGACGAGGTCGTAGGGGTCGGTGAGGTCGACGCGGTAGCTCGGGATGGTCGCGCGCAGCGAGTCACCCGACACGGCGACACGGGCGCCGATCAGCTCGAGCGACTTCACCACCGTCGCCTCGTCGATGTCGAGCCCGATGATCCGGGCCGGCAGGTCGACCGGGATCGTGATCGTCCGGAACGGCGCGCGCGTCTCGAGCGAGGCCCCCGGCCCGACCTCGGAGACACCGACGGCCTGGCCGCCACCGTGCTCGACGAGCAGCTCGACGACGCGCTGGGCCGCGGCGGGCGGCAGCAGCGGGTCGACGCCGCGCTCGAAGCGCTTGGACGCCTCCGAGGGGAGCTTGTGGCGCTTCTGGGAGCGGAAGACGGTGGTCGGGTCGAAGTGCGCGGCCTCGACCACGATGTCCGTGGTCGACTCCGAGATCTCCGTGGACGCCCCGCCCATGACACCGGCGATGCCGATCGGGCCGGAGTCGTCGGTGATCAGCAGGTCCTCCTCGGAGAGCACCCGGACCACGTCGTCGAGCGTGGTGATCTTCTCGCCCTCGCTCGCGCGCCGCACCACGATGTCGCCGGACAGCTTGGCCCGGTCGTAGCAGTGCGTCGGCTGGCCGAGCTCCATCATCACGTAGTTGGAGACGTCGACGGCCAGCGAGATCGAGCGTACGCCGGTGGCCTCGAGCCGCTTCTTGATGAACTCGGGCGTCGGCGCGGCCGGGTCGAACCCGGTGATCACCCGGGTGACGAAGAAGTCGCAGCCGTCGTCCTCGAGCCGGACCGGGTAGCCCGACCCGTCGGCGACGGGGTAGTCGACCTGCGCCGGATCGTGGAACGGTACGTCGAAGCCCAGCGCCGCGTCCCGGGCGATGCCACGCATCGACAGGGCGTAGGCACGGTCCGGGTTGATCTCGAACTCGATGATCTCCTCGCCGAGCCCGAGCACCTCGCGGGCGTCGGTCCCGGGCGCGGGAGCGTCGGCCGGCAGCACGATGATGCCGTCGGCCTCCTCCCCCAGTCCGAGCTCGCGCGCGGAACAGATCATTCCGGCCGACATGTGGCCGTAGGTCTTGCGAGCCGAGATCTGGAAGTTGCCCGGCAGCACGCCACCGGGCAGGATCACGACGACCTTGTCGCCCGGCTTGAAGTTGTGCGCGCCGCAGACGATTCCCTGCGGCTCGCCGGTGCCGTTGGCGTCACCGACGTCGACGGTGCACCAGTTGATCGTCTTGCCGTTCTTCTGCGGCTCCTTCTCGGCGGTGAGCACCTGGCCCACCACGAGCGGGCCCTCGATGCCGGCACCGGAGGTCTCGATCGCCTCCAGCTTGAGGCCGAGCGCGGTCAGCCGGTCGGTGATCTCCTCGATGCCGAGATCGGCCGGCAGGTCGACGTACTCCTTGATCCAGGAGAGGGGGGCCTTCACAGTTCACTCCCGAATGCAGTAGTAAGCCGGACGTCACCCTCGAAGAGGGTGCGCAGGTCGGACAGGCCGGTGCGGAACATCAGGGTGCGGTCGATGCCCATGCCGAACGCGAAGCCGCTGTACTTCTCCGGGTCGACACCGCAGGCGACCAGGACGCGCGGGTTCACGATCCCGCAGCCGCCCCACTCGATCCAGCCCTCGCCCTTGCAGGTGCGGCAGGTGACGACCTGACCGTCTCCGGCATCGACGACCTGCGCGCCACGGCAGACGAAGCAGGTCAGGTCGACCTCCGCCGAGGGCTCGGTGAAGGGGAAGTACGACGGTCGGAACCGGGTCACGATGCCCTCGCCGAACATCTGGGTGGCGAAGTGGTCCAGGGTGCCCTTCAGGTTCGCCATCGAGATGCCCTCGTCGATGGCCAGGCCCTCGACCTGGTGGAACATCGGCGAGTGGGTCGCGTCGTACTCGTCGGTGCGGAAGACGCGTCCGGGGCAGACCACGTAGATCGGCGCCTCGCGGGTGAGCATCGTGCGCGCCTGGACCGGACTGGTGTGGGTCCGGAGAACGACGTGGTTCTCGGCGGGCTCGGTCCAGAAGGTGTCCTGCATGGTGCGGGCCGGGTGGTCCGGGCCCAGGTTGAGGGCGTCGAAGTTGAGCCACTCGGCCTCGATGAGCGGGCCCTCGGCGACCTCCCAGCCCATCGCCACGAAGATGTCGGCGATGTACTCGGCGCCGGTGGTGAGCGGGTGCCGCCCACCAGCGGGGAGCCGGTCGGTCGGGAGCGTCACGTCGACGGTCTCCTCGACCAGCATCCGCGCCTCGTGCTCGGCCTCGAGCACCTTCTGCCGCGCCGCAAGCGCCTGGTTGACCGCGCCGCGCGCCTTGCCGACGCGCTGGCCGGCGTCCTTGCGCGCCGCCGGCGGCAGCGCGCCGATCTCACGGTTGGCCAAGGCCAGCGGCGAACGGTCGCCGGCATGGTCGAGCCGTGTCTGCTTGAGCTCCTCGAGACTGGTCGCGGCGTCGATGGCCTTGAGCGCGGCGTCGCGCGCGGCCTCGACCTCCTCAGCCTTCAAGGGGGTGACCTCTACCGGGTCATAGTCGGTGTTGGGACCGGACATCACTGGCTTTCGTCGCATCGAGTGTGTGAGCGACAGTCTAGGAATCTCCCAGCCCCTCGCGCGAACCGGTAACCGGTCCCCCTCTACAACCCGGAGGATAGTTAGGCTAGCCTCACCTCATGCCCCCTGCCCTTTCCGGTCATGACCTCGTGCTCGGCTACGCCCGCGCCACCGTGGTCCATGGCGTCTCGATCGGTCTCGAGTCGGGTCGGGTGACCGCGCTGATCGGGCCGAACGGCTCGGGCAAGTCGACCGTGCTGCGGTCCCTGGCCCGGCTGCACCGGGTGACCTCCGGGTCCGTCCAGCTCGAGGGTGCCGACAGCGCGCCGCTGCACGCCCGCGCGTTCGCACGCAAGGTCACGCTGCTCTCCCAATCCCGCCCGCACCCCTCCGGCCTGACCGTTCGCGACGTCGTCGGATTCGGGCGCCACCCCCACCGCCGTCGGTTCGCCGCCCTGACGGAGGAGGACCTGGAGGGCATCGACCGGGCCATGGAGCTCACCGGGACCGCCACGATGGCGGACCGGGCGGTCGACCAGCTCTCCGGTGGCGAGCTGCAGCGCGTCTGGCTGGCCAGCTGCCTGGCCCAGGACACCGGCGTACTGCTCCTCGACGAGCCCACCAACCATCTCGACCTGCGCTACCAGGTCGAGATCCTTGACTTGGTCCGCGATCTCGCGGACCACCACGGGACGGCCGTCGGCGTCGTCCTGCACGACCTGAACCAGACCGCCGCTGTGGCGGACCAGGTCGTACTGCTGCACCACGGCGATGTGCACGCCGCCGGCGAACCCGCTGACGTGCTCACCGCCGAACACCTCTCCGAGGTGTACGGGCTCCCGATCGAGGTGACCTCCGATCCGGAGTCCGGGCGCGTCCGGGTCGAGCCCCGCGGCAGGCATCACGCCCGGCTCTGACGCCGGCGGACACGAAGAGGAAACACGATGTTTCGACGTACGACCACTGCTGCCCTGACAGCGGCCGGCGCCCTGATGCTGGCCGCCTGCGGACAGACGACGACCGCTGCCGATTCCGGTGAGCCCGAGAAGAAGGCCTCCGCGGGCTGCGAGGGCGTCTCGACCTCCACCGGCCCGGTCAGCCTGACCGACTCCTTCGGCAACAAGGTCGAGCTCGACAAGCCCGCCGAGCGGGTCGCGGTGCTGGAGTGGCAGCAGACCGAGGACCTGCTCAGTCTGTGCGTGGACCCGGTGGCCGTCGCCGACGGCAAGGGCTACCGCACCTGGGACACCGCCGAGGAGCTCGGCGACGGCGCCACCGAGGTCGGCACCCGCGGCGAGCCGAACCTGGAGACCCTCTTCGGCACCAACCCCGACCTGATCGTCGTCGAGGCCTACACCGCCGAGGACGAGATCCTCAAGCAGCTCGCCAAGTACGACGTCCCCGTCCTCGCCACCAAGGGCGCCGACGCCAAGGACCCGGTCGCCAACATGGTGACCACCTTCGAGATGATCGCCGAGGCGACCGGCCGCGAGGAGCAGGCCGAGAAGATCGTCGGCGAGTTCGAGGACAAGCTCGCCGACTCCAAGAAGGCGGTCGCGGAGGCCGACGCCGCAGGCACCGAGTTCGTCTACTTCGACGGCTGGATCGACGGCGCCAACGTGGCGATCCGCCCGTTCGGCCAGGGCTCGCTGATCGGTGAGCTCGGCGAGGAGCTCGGGCTGAAGAACGCCTGGACGGGCGAGGTCGACCCCGCGTACGGCCTCGGGCAGACCGACATCGAGGGCATGACCACCCTCGGCGACGCCACCTTCTTCCACACCGGAACCGTCGACCCCGCCGGCGACATCAACGCCGAGCTGGCCAAGAACGAGGTCTGGAAGTCGATCCCGGCCGTCAGCGAGGGCCGCACCCACGCCTTCCCCGAGGGCATCTGGACCTTCGGTGGGCCCCGATCGGCCGAGCAGGTTCTGGACGCGTACGTCGACCTGCTCAAGTGACCGATGCCCTCAAGGCCCCGCGAGCGGGTGCCGGAGGCGCCTCTGTCGTCCTCCTGTGCCTGCTCGCCGGGCTGCTGCTCACCGCTTGCTGGCATCTCACCCAGGGCACCTCGGGTGTAGGGCCCGCCGACTTCCTCGACGCGCTGCTCGGGCGTGAGCAGTCCCACGGCGCGACCGCGTCGACGATGGAGATCATCACCGGGTCGCGGATCCCCCGGCTCGCGGCGGGCATCGCGGTCGGCTTCGCCCTCGGCGTCGCCGGGGCGCTCCTGCAGTCGCTCGCGCGCAACGCGATGGCTGCCCCCGACACCCTGGCGGTGACCGGCGGCGCCTACTTCGCGGTCACCCTGGTCGCCGCGTTCGGGCTGTCGGTCCCGCTGTGGGCCTCCAGCATCACGGCCTTCCTCGGCGGCCTCGTCGCCGCCGGGATCGTCCTCGCCCTCGCCGGTGGCGCGGGCACCTCGACGACCCGGCTGATCCTGGCCGGCTCGGCGGTGGCGCTCGCGCTCCAGGCCGCTACCTCGACGCTGCTCATCCTGTACTCCGAGGAGACCACGAGCCTGTTCGCCTGGGGCAGCGGATCGCTGAGCCAGCTCGGGCTGCAGGCGTTCTGGCAGGTGGCACCGGTGGTCGTGGTGGCGACCGTCTGCGGCCTGCTGCTCGCCCGCCGGCTCGACCTGCTCTCGGCCGGCGACGACGCCGCCTCGGTCCTCGGCGTACCGGTCCGCTCGACGCGGGCGATCGGGACCGTGCTCGCGGTGCTGCTCACCTCAGCAGCGGTGACCCTGGCGGGGCCGATCGGCTTCGTCGGGCTCTGCGCCCCAGTGCTGGTACGCCTTCTTGGCCGGGTCGTCCCGGCGCTGAACCGGCACGCCGTCCTGATCCCGGCCGCCGGTCTCGTGGGCGCCCTCGTCGTGGTCGTGGCGGACGTCCTCGTCCGGGCGGTGCTCGGTGCGGACGAGGCCATGTCCGTGCCCACCGGAGTGACGACGACGATCGCCGGTGCGGTCGTGATGGTGCTCCTCGCCCGTGGCGGGCGCGACTCCGGGCCCACCCGCCGTCCACCCGGCGCCACCGTCACCATCCGCAGCCGGCTCCGGTTCCTGGTGGTGCTCGTCCTGCTGCTCGCGCTGACCGTCGGGGCCACCGTCGTCGGCCTGCTCGCCGGGCATCAGTGGCTCTACACCGGCGACATCGTCGCCTGGATCCAGGGCGAGGGCATCCCGCTGGTCCAGTTCGCACTCGACGAGCGTGCGCCCCGGGTCGCCGCAGCCGTCCTCGCCGGTGGTGCCCTCGCTCTCGCCGGCACCTTCGTCCAGGCCACCTGCCGCAACCCGCTGGCCGAGCCCGGGATCCTGGGCATCACCGGCGGCGCCGGCGTGGGCGCGGTCATCGTGGTCACCGGCCTCTCCTCGGGCTGGAGCGGCGGCAGCTCGGCCGCGGCCTCGACGACCACCATGCTCATCGCCGCGACCGCCGGAGCGCTGGTCGCCTTCGGCGTCGTCTACGGCCTGGCCTGGCGCCACGGCATCGACACCGACAGGCTGGTGCTCATCGGCATCGGTGTCTGGTACGGGTCGGTCTCGCTCAGCACCTTCCTGCTGGTGCGCTCCAACCCGTGGGACACACCGCGGATCTACACCTGGCTCTCGGGCTCGACCTACGGTCGCAGCTGGGAGCAGGTCGTCCCGGTCGCGGTGGCGTTGGCCGTCGCGATTCCGATCGCCTTCGTGGTACGTCGCGAGCTCGACCTGCTCACGCTGGACGACGACACGCCACGGCTGGTCGGCGTCTCCTCGGAGCGGGTGCGCCTGCTGATCCTGCTGACCGCCGCGGTGCTCACCGCGATGGCGGTCTCCGCCGTCGGTGTCGTCGGCTTCGTCGGCCTGGTCGCGCCGCACATCGCGCGCGCCCTCGTCGGCGGGCGCAGTGCGCGGGTGGTCCCGGTCGCCATCCTGGTCGGGGCGCTGCTCCTCGTGGTCGCCGACGCCATCGGCCGCACCGCGATCAGTCCCGCCCAAATCCCCGCGGGTCTCGTCGTCGCGCTCATCGGCGCGCCGTACTTCATCTTCCTGCTGGCCCGCTCGAGGCCGTGAGGGAGTGACCTCAGGCCGACGGCGGATTCCGGGGCCAGGCGACCTCGATGCGGGCCCCGCCGCCGTCGGCATCGCCGATCGTGACCGAGCCGTGGTGGGCGCGGGTGAGGCCGCCGACTATGTAGAGGCCCAGGCCCGAGCCGCCGCGGGCGCCGTGCTTCCAGAACTTGGTGAACACGCGCTGGCGCAGCTCGGCGGGGATGCCCTCGCCGCGGTCCTCGACGACCAGCAGGACCTGGTCGGGGTCGTCGGGCCGAACGCCCAGGCTCACGGTGACGACACCGTCCCCGTGGCGTACGGCGTTCTCGACGAGGTTGGTGACGACCTGGGTGAACTTGTCCGGGTCGGCGTGGATCTCGAGCTCGTCCTCACCTGCGGAGATGTCGAGCTCGATCGGCCTGGACGTCGCCGAGCGCACCGACTCGACCACCCGGGTGACGAGCACCGTCGCGTCGCTGGCGCGCGGGTAGAGCTGCAGCCGGCCGGTGTCGATCCGGGCGACGTCGAGGAGCTCGGCGATCAGCCTCGAGAGCCGGTCGGAGTCGGAGGCGACGGTCTTGAGCATCAGCTTCTTCTGATCGTCGTTGAGCCGGTCCCAGCGGTTCAGGAGCGCCTGGACGAACCCTTTGACCCCGGTCAGCGGCGAGCGCAGCTCGTGGGCGACGGTGGCGACCAGGTCGGACCGCTCCCGGTCCAGGCGCTTGCGGCCCCGGCCCGAGCGCAGCGAGATCGAGACCTGGTCGACGTCGGCGTCCAGGGACGGTCGCCGGATCGTCGAGACGACCAGCACCTCGGTGCCGTCGGGCAGCAGCCAGGCCTGCTCCGGGGTGCCGGTGACGGTCCGCAGGGTGTCGTAGGGCCGGTTGGCCTCGGTCCAGGTCTGCCCTTCGGTGCTCCTCAGCGCGAGTACGTCACCCAGCGGCTTCCCCAGGCTCGAGACCGGGTCGACGCCGAGCATTCGCCCGGCCAGGGCGGAGACCAGGACGACCGCGCCATCCGCGTCGGCGACGACGACACCGTCGGGCAGGGCATCGGCGAGTTCTCTGGCGTCCACGCCGACACCCTAGACCGAGGAGACCGACGCCGGGCCGCTACTCCGGACGATTGCTCAGCGGCAGCGTGATCGGCGCCGGGTCACCGGGCGAGAAGTAGATCTTGATGAAGGTGTGCACGGCCTCCGGGAGCAGGTTGGAGACGAGCGGGATGTTGGGGACGGTGCTCTGGTAGGACCGGACCAGCAGCGGCACGGCGCTCGCCCAGACCGGAGCGAGCACCGGGTCCTTGTCGAAGGCGATCATGTCGGCGTACGCATCCCCGATCACGTAGCGACCCAGCGACTCCAGCTCGTGGCGCAGCAGCGGGTTGCCCTCGCCGATCACGGCGTCGAGCAGCGCCTGGGCCAGCTCGACGCCCTCCTGGGTGCCACCCGTCGCCGGGCCCATCACCTGGTCGTACTGCGCGTACGCCGCGGCCCAGTCCTTCGGCAGATACTGCTCCTGAACGCCGAGGAGATGGAGGTCGACGTTCCAGGCGTGCAGGAAGGCGTCGGCGAGCTCCTTGCTCGGCGCGATGTCCCACTCGGTGAACTTCTTCATCACCCAGGTGCCGAGGCTGTGGAAGGTGACCAGGATGTCGGCCTGGCTGATCGGGATCTCCTGGCCGGCGCCGACCTTCGCCCAGTGCGGGGACTGCGGCAGCAGGTGGCGTACGGCGGCGTGGACCATCCGGGTCTTGACGGAGTCGACCATCAGCCGGCCGGACGCGGTCCAGCCCTGGGCGTCCATCACGTCGTAGCCGAGCACGGTCGTCTTGGCGATCCGGTCGCGCATGTTCGCGCCACCGTAGGAGTAGTAGACCGACCATGCCTCGCGCTTGATGGCACAGCTGATCAGACCGCTGCCGAGGGTGTAGAGGAGCGCGAGGAAGAAGCCGTACCTCTCCTCGTTGAACGTGCCGGCCAGCTGCAGCTTCCCCTGGTCGGCCCAGGTCGGGAGACTGCGGGCCTCCTCGATGAAGTCGGTCAGGTAGCCCGGCAGCCCGTCGGGCACCGGCTGGTCGTTGGTGGTCCAGCCCTTCAGGATCTCGTTGACCTCGGCGACCTTGTCGGTGCCCTCGCCGTAGAGACGCTCGATGACCGGGTCGGCGCGGACGTCCCAGACGTACTCGGGATCCAAGCCCTCCCCCGTGCCCGCGATCGAGGCGCTCGGCGACCACGTCCACAGCGGGAAGGTCGCGCCCGCGGCCGCCGCCGCGCCGCCCGAGGCCAACAGTCGTCGTCTGCTCACGTTCGTCATGCCGTGCTCCTTCGCATCGCCCTGAGAGAACCCCGCATCCCGAGTGAAACAGATTTACCTTTCGTGTATCAGACCCTCTGGGGTATCGGGCGCGGCAGCCTGGCGACCCGGGCGGCGGCCGGGACCGTGGCCAGGAGCAGTGCGGCGATGACCGCAAGAGCCAGCCGTACGTCGACCCCGGCCGCCACGCCGAGCAGCGGTGTCGCGAGCAGGACCGGGCCTGTCTGGGCCAGCTGGGTCAGGCTCGAGAACCGGGCGAGCATCTCCGGCGGGGTGCGGGCGACATAGGCCGGGAGGAGGTAGCTGGTCAGCATCGTGGTGCCGACGCCGACGAGGCCGACCGCGAGGATCCCCGCCCAGATCTCCGTACGCACCGCCAGCAGGACCACCCCGCCGGCCGCGAGTGCCGGGCCGGCGACCGCGACCGGTGCGCGCGGCGCGCCCCAGCGGGCGACGGCGAGGGTCATCACCAGTCCCCCGGCGACCCACGCCCCGGAGACGAGACCGGTCTCGGCGGCCGTCCAGCCGCGTTCGCGGCCGGCGAGCGGCAGAGCGAGCATGACCAGCGGGAGCACCGTCGCGGCGAGGCCGGTGATGGCGACCAGGACCGGGACTACGCCGGGCGTGCGCACCGCCGTCCTCGCACCGTCGGCCAGGCTGTGCCAGACCGAGCCCTGGGCGGGCTCGGGGGCCGGCTCGTGCGGTGGCCGGACCAGGAGGAGCGCGACGAGCACGATGGCGTACGTGGCCGCGTCCAGGCCGGCGGTCAGCGGCAAGCCGCCGTGGCCGATCAGGAAGCCGCCGGCCGCAGGCCCCGCGGTGCGGGCGATCTGGTGGGCGGAGCCGACCAGCGCCATCCGCCGGTCGAGGTCCTCGGCCCCGAACAGCCGCGGGAAGACTCCTTCAGCGGGTCGCCGGAGGGCCTGGATGGTGCCCGAGAGGGCGCCGACCGCGACCAGCATCCACAGTCCCGCACCATCGATCGCGCCGACCGCGAACGCGGCCATGACCAGCACCATCGCGGCATCGCAGGCGGCCATCGTCCGCCGGATTCCGATCCGGTCTGCCAGCACTCCCCCGGCGAGCACCAGCACGGCCAGCGGGATGCCCTCGATCGTCAGCACCAGGCTGGCCGCGTCGGCACCGAAACCCGCCGCCGCCCAGCCGATCGCGAAGAAGGTCACCGAGTCGCCGAAGACCGATGCGGTCGACGCTGCCAGCCAGGGGCGGAACCCCCGGCCCTGGGCCACTCCCACGGACTCAGCCTTCGGGGTTGTGCCGCACGGGCATGACCAGCGCGGTGAACCCAGGCTGGTAGGGCGAGGTCACCACCACCGGCCGGTCCGGCGCGGTCACCGCCAGCTGGATCTCGTCGCCCAGGCACGCTGCCAGGGCGCGGCCGAACAGGGCCGTGCCCAGTCGGAGCCGGCTCGGAGGGCCGGTCACCACGCCACGTACGTCGCTCTGCTCGGCGGTGTGCGGCGAGCGGAGCCCCGCCTGATCGCCGAGGAAGAGGTCGACCTCGGCGTAGGCGGCCGCATCGAGACCCGCGAGCAGGTCGGACTTGACGAGCACCGCCCAGGTGACGGGCGGCTCCAGACCGGCCAGCACGAGCCGGTGCGCCGGGTAGGTGGTGTCGCGGCCCAGGTCCTGCCCGGCGAGGGTGAGGGTGCCATCGGCGATGCGCAGCTCGGCGGTGGTGATCGCATCCAGCCGGTCGGCCAGCACGGCGGCGTCGGGCAGGGACAGGACCGCCCGGCCACCGTCCCCCTCGGCCGCCGCCGGCAGCTCCCGCACCGCCATCCAGTAGCGGTTGGTCGCCACCACGTCCACGTCCGATCCACCGCTACCGCCCCCGACGTCTATCAGGACAGAAGCGAGCTCGGAGGCCGGATCGGACTCGGCCGCGTGCCGCACCTGCCGGATCGCTGCGGCCAGCACGGGACCGGGCAGCTCGACGAGCGCGGGCCTGGCGGCGGGCCCGGCATCGACGGCGGCCATCACGCCGCGTACGGCCTCCTCGGCCCGCCCCGTCCGCGCCGTCTGCTCCTCCAGGAACCCGATCAACGCTGCCCGCGCCTCTCTAGCCGGCGAGTCGAGCACAACCCGCATCGTCTCGATCGGGACCCCGGCCTCCCGCATGCCCACGATCAGCCGCGCCCGGTCGGCGAGCTCGGGCGTGTAGTAGCGATAGCCCGTCCCGGAGTCGACCTCCGCCGGCACCAGCAGCCCGCACTCGTCGTAATGCCGCAGCGCGCTCGCGGTCAGGCCCACCGCCCGCGCGAAGGCCCCGATCGTCAACAGTGGCTCATCCATGCCGCAACCATCGTCCTTCAGGCCAGATGAAGGTCAAGACGCCGACGAGAGGCCGTCACGGGAGGGTCAGCAGCCGGATGACAGGTCGCGCGACGTCGCCGGCGTCATCGGCAGGGTCGTGCGGAACCGAGCCGGCGAGCCACAGGCTGGCGAAGCCGTGCACGATCGACCATGCGGCCAGTTCGGTGGTCTTGTTGGCCGATGTCGACAGCGCCTCGGTGAGCGCCCGGCCGGCGCGCTGCTCGGCGGCAGCCAGCTCCGGCGCATCGGGATCGTACAGCGCCGGGCTGAACATCACCTCGAAGTGCGCACGGTGCCCCACCGCGAACCGCACGTACGCCACCCCGGCCTCGATCAGGTCGCCACCGGCAGCGGACAGTGCGTCCGCGAGCAGGTCGTAGCCCTCGGCCGCGAGCGCTGTGAGCAGACCGCGTTTGCCGCCGAAGTGGTGGGAGAACGCCGCGTGCGAGACGCCGGCTCGCCGGGCGACGTCGCGCATGCTGAGCGCGGCAGGTCCGCCGCCCTCCTCGAGCGCTTCGACGGTCGCGGCGAGCGCGGTTCTGCGCAGGTCCCCGTGATGGTAGGTCCGATCGGTCACGAGGCGATCTTACCATTGACAACATTTGGCAGCGCGCTTATCTTGCCAGTGGTAACTTCATCGTCAGAGGAGAGCACTCATGCTCGAGACACTCATGCTTCTCGTTGTTCCCACGGCCGGGTTCAGACTGCTCGGGGCCCTGGGCCTGAGCCGTTTCGCGACCTGGCGATCCAGCGCCACCCACGGCTTGGCGGTGCTGCTGCTGTTCACCGGGAGCGCGCACTTCGTTCCGGACAGCGTCACGATCATGCCCAGCCATGACGATCTGGTCGCCATGGTCCCGCCGTTCGTTCCCGCCGCCAGCCTCACGATCTACATCACCGGCGTACTGGAGCTGCTGGGCGCCGTCGGGCTCGTCATCACGCGGACGCGCCCGGCTGCCGGACTCGGACTGGCCGTGCTCTTCGTCCTGCTGTTGCCCGCCAACATCTACGCGGCGGTCGAGAACATCCCGCTCAACGGCGATCCGGCTACGCCGCTCTGGTTCCGACTCCCCGAGCAGGTCGTCTACGTCGTCGTGGCGCTCTGGGCGGCGCTACCCGTTCGACAGGGCCGCGTCCCGCGACCGGCAGGAACGCCGAACCCCGGAGCCGACGAGGCCGATCGACGCTTCGGCGTCAGGAACTGACTTCTCGGCGTTGGGCCTTGGCGCTGGCGTAGAGGCACAGGGCGGCGGCGGTGGAGAGGTTGAGCGACTCGGCCCTGCCGAAGATCGGGATGCTCATGATCTCGTCGGCCTCGGCGGCGAGCTCGGGCGGGAGGCCCCAGGCCTCGTTGCCCATCAGCCAGGCGGTGGGCCGGGCCAGGAGCGCGTCGGCGCTGAACAGGTCGGCGGTGCCGTGCATGTCGGCGGCCAGGACGGTCAGGCCGGCGGCCTTGGCCGCCTTGACGGCGACCAGCGGATCCCGCTCGATCGCGATCGGGAGGTGGAAGGCGGAGCCGACCGAGGCCCGGATGGTCTTGGGGTTGTAGAGGTCGACCGAGTCGCCGGCCAGGATCACCCCGGACGCGCCAGCCGCGTCGGCACAGCGGATGACGGTGCCGGCGTTGCCGGGATCGCGTACGTCGGCACAGATCACCACGAGCGGACCCGCGATGTCGGTGAGCGGCACGTCGAGGAACCGGCACAGTGCCACCACCCCGGCGGGGGTGACCGAGTCGGAGAGCCCGGCCATCGCTCGGTCCTCGACGAGAGTGACCGGTTGGTCGGCCAGCACCGAGGCGTACGCCTCGGCTCCGGCTTCGGTCGCGAAGATCTCCTGCACGCAACTCACCCCAGAATCCAGCACAGTGCCGAGCGCACCCTCAACGGCCTTCGGACCGTCGGCCAGGAAGACCCGCCGCTCCGAGCGAACCGCACGTCGCGCGAGCTTGCGGATCTCCTTGAGGCGCGAGTTCCCCGCGGACAGCTTCACGTTCTCCCCCGACTCATTCACTGACGAAGACTCCCACGTCGCAACAGAGAACGACGCCCCCAGCCCGGCACAGCGGCCGGTGGGGGCGTCGTTTCAAACGCAAGCTCAGGCGTTCGCCGGGGCGTTGACGTCCTCCGGCAGAGCAGCCTTGGCCTGGGCGACGATCGCGTTGAACGCGGCCACGTCGTTGACGGCGAGCTCGGCGAGGATCTTGCGGTCGACCTCGATGCCGGCCAGGTTGAGACCCTGGATGAAGCGGTTGTAGGTCATGCCCTCGGCACGCGCCGCCGCGTTGATCCGCTGGATCCACAGCTTGCGGAAGTTGCCCTTGTTCTTGCGGCGGTCGTTGTAGGCGTAGACGAGCGAGTGGGTGACCTGCTCCTTCGCCTTGCGGTAGAGGCGCGAGCGCTGGCCACGGTAACCCTGGGCCCGCTCGAGGGTGGTGCGACGCTTCTTCGCAGCGTTCACTGCGCGCTTGACGCGTGCCATTTCAGTGCTCCTTGAATGCTAGGGAAAGTTTCGGGGTGATCGCTCAGCGACCGAGCAGCTTCTTCGCGCGCTTCACGTCGGCGGGGGCGAGCTCCACCAGACCGGCGTTGCGACGGTGCTTCTTGCGCGAGCCGGTCGTCGGCGCGGAGGCGAACGCAGCGCCGGACTTACGGCCGGCCTGCAGGCGCTGGATCTTCCCGGAACCGGTCACCTTGAAGCGCTTCTTGGAACCGGAGTGGGTCTTGTTCTTCGGCATGTTCTTCTCTCTCTCGTCGTCCGGCCGGTCACGGGGCGCCGCGGCGGCGGAAGTCTCTTGCTGGGCCCGGGAGGCTCAGACGTCGATGTCGGGGTCGAGGTTCTCCGAGCGGCGCTTGACCTTCGGAGTGGAGACCGGACGCGCGGCGTTCGCAGCCGTACGCTCCGCCTTCTCGGCGGCCTCGTCGGCAGCGCGCTCGGCGGCCTTCTCCTCCTTGGCCTCCTTGGCCTCGACCTTGGCGTCGGCCTTCTTCTTGTGAGGGCCGATGACCATGGTCATGTTGCGGCCGTCCTGCTTCGGCGAGGACTCGACGAAGCCAAGCTCCTCGACGTCCTCGGCGAGCTTCTGCAGCAGGCGGAAGCCGAGCTCGGGACGGTGCTGCTCACGACCGCGGAACATGATCGTGATCTTCACCTTGTCCCCGGCGTTGAGGAACCGCACGACGTGACCCTTCTTGGTCTCGTAGTCGTGCTTGTCGATCTTCGGACGAAGCTTCATCTCCTTGATGATCACGTTCGTCTGGTTTCGACGGGCTTCACGGGCCTTCTGGGCGTTCTCGTACTTGAACTTCCCGTAGTCCATGAGCTTGCAGACCGGCGGCTTGCCCTGCGGGGCGATCTCGACCAGGTCGAGGTCGGCCTCCTGGGCCAGGCGCAGCGCGTCAGGGGTCGGCACGATGCCGACCGTCTCTCCGTTGGGACCAACGAGGCGGACCTCGGGAACCCGGATCCGGTCGTTGATACGAAGCTCAGTGCTGATGTGTCCTCCAGTTGTTGTGGCTGCGGAGGCTCTGGATCTCGGCTTCCGGGCCGCGTGCACGGGCGGTCCGGAAATCAAAAAAGGCTTCCGCTTGTCAGGTCACAAGCGGAAGCCAGTCATAACGCTCACCCGCGCACGGGCTCGCACCACCGGGGACACTGTCTCCGGGACCGGACCCGACGACCTTCGTTGCCAGGCGGTCGATGCGGGTGGGAGAACGCTGTCGTGATCTCCGCTTGTTGGATCAAACCGACGGCGTACGTCGGCTGATCGGTCAACACGGAACATTACTGCAACATTCCCCGCTGTCCCAATCGTCAGGGCCGCACCCAGGCGGTACGCGGCCCTACGGTCGCCAGCTGCCAGCCCTCGGCCACCTTCTGCAGGTCGTCGCCCTCGATCGCGAACGGGACCGGGCCGGCGAGATCGAGCACGAGGGCGTCGGCGCCGTCGTGGACGGCGGCCTGAGCCGCGTCCCGCAGGGAGACCGGAACCGGGCGGGCGTCGGCCTGCCACGCCTGCAGCGGCGCGGTGCCGGTGAAACCGAGCAGCGCCTGGCGCCCGTCGGCACCGGTGAGCAGCACGGTGGCCATGTCAGAGGTCTTGTCGTGCGCCAGACCGGCTTCGTCGACCTCGATCTCGCCCAGCACCGCGACCACCGGGACGAGCACCCGGGCAGCCGCCAGGGTGATGAGCACATCGGCGTGCGTGGCCCGGCCCGCGGCGTACGACCTCATCACGGTCGCGACCTCAGGGCTGGTCTCACCGGTGTCGCCAGGAAATGCCGTGCCGAGTAGTCGTTTGTCGTTCATCGCCTCCCCATTCAACAACAGAGCAACATCAGGGCAGATATCGGGGACAGTCCGGGTGCCAGACGACCACGACGGTGGAAGACTGCAGGTATGGACCAAGGCGCCTACCTCGCACTAGCCGCCGCGCTCACCATTCTGGGCGCGATCTGGACCTGGGTCGCGTTCCGACGGCGCGGCCTCGGAGCCGGCGTGAAGGCTGCCGGGTGGACGCTGCTCGCCCCGGCGGCGTACCTCACCGGCCTGCTGCGCGCCGGCGGCCGGATCGTCGACGCGATCGCCGACTGGGCCGCACGCCTGGTCTTCAGCCCGACCGTCTGGATCGGGTTCGGCATCGCCGCGCTCGCCATCGTGCTGATCTTCGTCTCCCGCCTCCTGCCCACCAAGGAGAAGCCGAGCCGAGCGGCCCGGAAGGGGGCTGCCGGTGCTGCGCCCGCCGGTTCGGCCGGCCCGGCCTCGGTCGCGGCTCCGAAGACGGCCAAGGGCCCGGTGGTCGACGACGATGACGACGACATGGCCGACGTGAACGACATCTTGAAGAAGTACGGCATCTCCTGAGTTGACCGACTCCACTGATGGCCTCGGGCTCCACTTCAGCGAGCCGGCAACCGATCTCCTCACGATCGCGATGAGCCGCCCGGCCACCCTCGGCCCCGGACGGCTGATCTGCGTCGACGGCCCCGCCGGCTCCGGGAAGACGACGCTCGCCACCGCCCTGGCTGAGATGACGCAGGCCCCGGTGGTCCACATGGACGACCTGTACGCCGGCTGGGACGGCCTCGCCGAGGGCATCGCCCAGCTCGAGACGATCCTGCTTCCCCTCGTCGAGGGAGCCCCCGGCTCCTACCGGCGTTATGACTGGCACGCGCGCGAGTTCGCCGAGACCGTGCTGGTCCCGCCGAGCCCGCTGCTCGTCATCGAGGGCGTCGGCAGCGGCGCCGCCGCGTACGACGGCTTCCGCACCGCCCTCGCCTGGGTCGACGCGCCCGAGGAGGAGCGCCGGCGACGCGGCATCGACCGCGACGGCGAGACCTTCGCACCCCATTGGGACGCCTGGGCGGCCGCGGAGATCGAGCACTTCGCCCGCGACCTGACCGCCGCCCGCGCCGACATCATCGTGACCATCTGAGCGGCCGTCGCTCCATGGCCCGAGGCTAACCCGACCGGCCACCGGGACGTACCGGCCACCTCGATAGCCTGTGACCGTGCTGAGACCGAGTGGAGAGCAGTTCACGATCGATGGCGGGGGCTACTCCGCGACGGTGACGGAGAGTGGCGGCGCGCTGCGGCTGCTGTCCTACGAGGGGCGGGACCTGATCGCCGGGTTCGGCGACGACGAGCAGTCCAGCGGGGGCAAGGGTCAGCTGCTGGCGCCGTGGCCCAACCGGATCCGCGACGGCCGCTACGAGTTCGGCGGGAAGACCTATCAGCTCGGGCTCACCGAGGTCGCACGCAACAACGCCTCCCACGGGCTGGTGCGGTGGTCTCAGTGGCTGCCCATCGACGAGGCCAAGGACTCGATCACCCTGGCCACCCGGTTGATGGCGCAGAGCGGCTATCCGTGGACCCTCGACCTCGAGGTGACGTACTCAATCGGCCCTGACGGGCTCACCGTGACCCAGGCGGCGACCAACCACGCCGACTCCCCCGCGCCCTACGCCGCCGGCGCGCACCCCTATCTCACCGTCGGGGCCGGTCCGGTCGACGAGTGGACGCTCACCCTGCCGGCGCGGACGCGCCTGCTCTCCGACGAGCGCAAGCTGCCCACCACGAGCGAGGCGACGGCGGGGACGGCCTACGACTTCACCTCCGCCAAGCCCATCGGCGACGTCGTCCTCGACCACGCCTTCACCGATCTCGACCGGGGCGAGGACGGACGGGCGACGGTCACGATCCAGGGTCCCGACGGCAGCGTCGCGCTCTGGGTCGACGAGCACCACCCGTGGCTGATGGTCTACAGCGCCGACGACCAGGCGCCGGCCCGCGGCGGTCTCGCCGTCGAGCCGATGACCGCTCCCCCGGACGCCTACAACTCGGGCACCGACCTGATCACGCTTGCCCCCGACGAGCGCCTCGAGGTCACCTGGGGCATCACCGCGCTGACATGACGCTGCTGACCGTCTCCGGGCTCAGCAGGACCTACGGCGACCACGCCGTCCTCGACGGGCTCGACCTCACCCTCGCGGCCGGCCGGGCGATCGCCCTGACCGGTACGAACGGGTCGGGCAAGTCGACACTGTTGCGTTGCGTGGCCGGGGCCGACGAACCGACCGCCGGCGAGGTGCTGCTGGACGGCAGGCCGTACGACGAACGCTCGGCGCAGATGCGCCGGGACGTCGCCGCTCTGCTCGACGACCTGGACCTCTTCCCGGACCTCGCGGTGATCGAGCACCTCGACCTGGTCGCGCACGCCCATCGGGTCGAGGATCCCGAGGGCACCGTCGACGGCGTGCTGGACGAGGTCGGCCTCAACGATCAGGCCGACCAGCTGCCCGGGTCGCTCTCCTCGGGTCAGCGTCAGCGGCTCGCGCTCGCGCTGCTCCTGGTCCGGCCCCGCCGGCTGCTGCTCCTCGACGAGCCCGAACAGCGGCTGGACGCCGAGGGCGCCATCTGGCTCGCCGACCTGCTCCGACGGGAGAAGGAGGCCGGGGTCGGCATCCTCTTCGCCAGCCACCACCCGGCTCTTGTCGAGGCGGTGGCCGACGACGTCGTACGCCTGGGCTCCTCCTCCGACGAAGCATGAGCACGGAGACACCGGCGCCGACGCCGGCTGAGATCCGCGGACTGGTCCGCGAGTGGCGTCGCGGACACGTCACCGCACCCTGGGGCGAGGTGCTCTACCAGGCCTACCTCGCTCTCCTGACGGTCCTGATCTACGGCTCGGGGCTCGTCAGCGCGGTGGTCAATGCCGGGCAGGCGGTGGAGGGCTGCACCACCGGGCCCTGCGTCGGCACCCGCGCCGCCGGACCGGTCCTTCTCGTGCTGATCTGGCTGGCCCTGGGCGCCGCGGCGCTCCGGCTCCTGGGACCGCTCATGGCCTCGCCCGCGACCTCGGCGCTGGTGCTCTCCACGCCGGTGGACCGTGGCCGCTGGCTGGGACGGCAGTACGCGACGGTCCTGACCCTAGGAGCCCTCGCCGCCGCGGTCCCGGCCCTCCTCGCCGCCGTGACCGCTGGCTGGCCGCTGCACACCGGAGGCGCGCTGGCGCTCGCCGCGGCGCTGCTGGCACCGGCGACGTACGCCGCGGGGGCCGTCGCCCAGGCGCGACCGGGGTCGGCATGGCGGATGGTCGGGCCGGTGACGGCGCTCGTCGCCCTGGCCGCGGTGGCGGCCGTGGCCGCCGGCGTCACGGCCCGGCTGACCCCGCCCGCGGACGCGCGGTGGTGGCTGGTGCCGGCTGTGCTCGCGCCGGTGACCACCGGGGCCGCAGTGCTCGCGCGCCGTCGTCTCGGTGACCTGCGCCGTCGTGACCTGACTCGCGGACATGGGCTGGCCAACGGGCTCTCCGGCGCTCTCGCCGGGATGGACACCGCCCTCGCCTACGACGTCGTGCTCCAGCACACCAGCAGCCAGCGTGCCGTCGTCCGGGCACGGCGCCTGCGGGGTCCTCGCGGGCCGCTCGCGCTCGTCACCGCCGATCTCGTCCGACTGCGGCGGGCGCCGCTGCGCGTCCTGGCGCCCGCCGCCGCGGTGGTGCCTGCGTACGCCTTGGCGGAGGCGGGCGCGGGTGCGCTGGTCGTGCCGGTGATGGTGGTCCTCGGCTTCGGGGCGGCCATCCCGCTCGGCGCCGGGCTGCGGGTACTGTCGCGATCGAGCAGCCTCGCACGGCTGCTGGGCACCTCATCCTGGCAGCTGCGGCTCGGCGCGCTGGTGGTCCCGACAGTGCTGCTGATGGCCTACGGGCTGGGCTGTCTGTGGGCGCTGCCACACCCGCTGCTGGCTCCAGCGATCGGGCTCGGCGCACTCGCCACGCTCACCCGGTGGCTCGTCGCTCCCCCGCCCGACTACGCCTCAGCGATGGTCTCCACCCCGATGGGGGCGATGCCGGTCTCGCTGTTCGGCAACGCGGTGCGCGGCTTCGACATCGCCGGGCTGGTGAGCATCCCGGCGCTGTTCGCCCCCGACGCCCTCGGCGCCACCGTCTCGATGGCGATCTCGGTCGTGACGCTCGGGGTGCTCGTCGGCCGCCGCTGAGCCAGGCTCAGCGGTCACACTCCAGCAGCCGCAGGTCGAACGCGTCGGCCATCGCCGCATAGCCGGCGTCGCCGGGGTGGAGGTGGTCCCCGGAGTCGTACGCAGGCAGGAACCGCGCCGGTCGCTCGGGGTCACGCGTGGCCGCGTCGAAGTCGACGATGCCGTCGAACTCACCGGAGGTCCGGATCCACTCGTTGACCGCGACCCGCACCCGGTCGCGCGCCGGGGTGTAGCGGCTGCCGCCCTCGTACGGGGTGAGGGTGGCGCCGACGACGCACACGTCCTCGGCGTGCGCCTGCGCGACCAGGTCGCGGTAGGCCACGATCAGGTCGGAAGCCTCGTCGGCGTCGTCCCAGCGGATGTCGTTGATCCCCTCCAGCAGCACGACCGTGGAGACGCCGGGCTGGTCCAGGACGTCTCGCCGGAAGCGGTCCAGCCCGCGCTGGCCACCGGTGCTGTCGACGAGCACGCGGTTGGCGGAGATGCCCTCGTTCATCATGCCGAACCGGCCGGCGAACGAGCTCGCAGCCACCCGGTCGGCCAGCACGTCAGGGTAGCGCCGGTCGGCTCCGACCGTGGAGCCGTTGCCGTCGGTGATCGAGTCGCCGAAGAGCACCACGGTCTTGACCCGGCGCGGCTTCTCGACGACGACGCTCTCGACCCAGTACCAACTGGAGATCTCCGTCGTGAACGCCGCGCCCGACTCCTCGCCGGCCACGTCCGCGCCGGCCGTCCCGGAGACGTAGGAGGTCTGCGTGGCCACGTCGTGCCCGGTGATCGGGCCGCTCTCGCCGACGACGTGGAAGCTCACCGCGAGGGTCGTATCGGCCGGCACCGACGCGTCTACCGGGTCGCTGAGCACCTCGGTGCCGGGGGCGACGGTGACCTGGTCGGCGCCGTCGAAGGTCAGCGGCCGGTTCGTGCCGGACACCACCGCGGCACCGTCCGCGGCCAGGCCGATGTGTACCGAGGCGAACGTCACCGGACGGTCGCCGAACACGTTGGACAGGGTGATGCGTACGCCGGAGCCACCCAGCGAGGTGTGCACCAGGTTGCGCACCGACCGGTCCGTCAGGCCGGCGGCGCCGGTCTGACCGCCCACCTCGTCGGCCGAGGCACCCCACGTGCCGACCGGGTGCACCGGCGCGGCCTGGGCCGGCACGGTCGAGACCAGAGTGAGGACAGCCGCCAGCGCCGCGAGAGCACGAGTCCATGAGATCACAAAGACACGCTAGGACTCCGAGGGCACCGCGATCAGAGCTTCGGGCGAAGATTCCCCGAAGCGTTGTAAGTGGTTCGCCGCAGGGTCGCTGCTAGGACAGTTCTTCGGCCAGTGTGCGCAGCGTGTGTACGGCCTTCTTCGACGAGCCCCCGTCGGAGGCCTGGATGCCGAGGACGGAGATGTTGTGGCCCGAGGCCAGGTCGATGTTGGGCCACGGCGCGCCACGCGGGTAGTTGATCGCGAGGACCTCGGCCCACTCCAGGTCACGGCGCTTGAAGCCGTTGACCACGGTCAGACCGTCCTCACGTGCGACCACCCGCGACCGGGTCACCGCGTGCACGCAGACCACGATCCCGATCCCCAGGGCCCCAAAGGTGAGTCGCTCGAACATGGTCACCTGCGCCTTGATCTCGGGCGTGAACCCGACCCAGACCATCGTGCACATGATCGCCAGGGCGGCCACGAGGAACCAGCCCATCACGCGTGCCCCGAGCGGGCGCCAGGTGTGCGGCAGCTTCACCGGCAGGTCAGATCCGGCAGGCATTGATCTCCGTCAGCAGGATCGCGCGGGCACCCACGGCGTACAGATCGTCCATCAGCTTCTGCGAACCGGCCCGCGGCACCATCGCACGGACGGCGACCCAGCCCTCGCGGTGCAGCGGGCTGACCGTCGGCCCCTCGAGACCCGGCGTCATCGCGGAGGCCTCGGTGAGGTCCTCGGCGCGGATGTCGTAGTCCATCATCACGTAGCTGCGCGCGATCAGGACGCCGTCGAGGCGGCGCTTGAAGGTCTCGTACGCCTCCGGCAGCCCTGCCGAAGCGGAGCCCGAGGCATCCAGGCCACCCGACCGGGTGATCACCACGGCCTCGGAGCGCATGATCGGCTCGCCGAAGATCTCCAGGCCGGCCTGCCGCATCGTGGAGCCGGTCTCGACCACGTCGGCGATCGCGTCGGCGACACCGAGCTGGATCGAGGTCTCGACGGCGCCGTCGAGACGGGTGACGCTCGCGTCGATCCCCTCGCGCTCCAGGAAGGCCGAGACGACCCCGACATAGGAGGTCGCGATCCGCTTGCCGCGCAGCTCCTCGATCGAGGTGAAGGCACCGGCGCGGCCGGCGAAGTGGAACCGGCTTCGGCCGAAGCCGAGCCCGATGACCTCGTCGGCCTTGGCGCCGGAGTCGAGGAGCAGGTCGCGGCCGGTGATGCCGATGTCGAGGGTGCCTTCGCCGACGTAGAGCGCGATGTCGCGCGGGCGGAGGTAGAAGAACTCGACGCCGTTCTCCTCGTCGATGAGGGTCAGACGCTTGGAGTCCTCGCGCTGGCGGTAGCCCGCCTCGCGCAGCAGCTCGGAGGCGGAGCTGGACAGAGAGCCCTTGTTAGGGACGGCGATCCGGAGAGGCTTGTCATCGGTTGTCATGAGGGTTCCCCTACAGGTGTGAGTAGACGTCGTCGATCGAGATTCCGCTGGCGAGCATGAGCACCTGGGCGTGGTAGAGCAGCTGGGAGATCTCCTCCGCGGTCGCTTCCTTGCCCTCGTACTCGGCCGCCATCCAGGACTCGGCGGCCTCCTCGACCAGCTTCTTCCCGATCGCATGGACCCCGGCGTCGAGCTGTGCCACGGTGCCGGATCCTTCAGGTCGGGTCCGGGCCTTCTCACTCAGCTCGGCCCAGAGCTCGTCGAACGTCTTCACGAGCGTCAAGCCTAGGCCGTACGCGACCCGGCCCCCGAATCGTCTCACCGAATCGATAGCAGTCCTGCTATAGACGGCCATAGCAGACCTGCGATATCTTCGATCTCATGAGCACCGACGACGAGGACACCGCGTTCTACGTCGGGATCGCCGCGCAGGTCACCGAGCACCGGGTCGCGCGGGGCCTGTCCCAGCGCGAGCTCGCCGAGCTCTGCGGCACGACGCAGTCGGCGATCGCTCGACTGGAGTCCGGGTCCCGTCCACCCAAGATCGACACCCTTCTCCGGGTGGCAGCCGCCCTCGACTGCCGCCTCGAGGTCGGCTTCCACGCCCGCACCCGAGCCCACAGGAGCACGCCATGAAGACCCCGATTGCCGCCGATGAGGTCGAGTCGACCCGCAGCGAGCGGTTCCTGGCGGTCGCACTGACCGCCTTCCTGCTCGTCGGCACCGTCTGGTTCTACGTCAAGGTCGCCGGCTGGTGGCCGCTCTACATGGACTGGGACCAGTGCAACAACGGCCAGACGGCGTGTGAGATCCCCGGTCACGAGGCGATGCAGATCGGCATCCGCCTCGGCTTCATCATCCTGCTCTGCCTGGTCGGATTCTGGGTCCTCTACCGGCTGCGCCGCAGCGGCTCCCGCTTCCTCCCGCTCGGCTTCGCGCTCGCCGCGACCGGGGTGATCATGGCCCTGGTCTTCGCCTTCCACTACACCTTCGAGTACGCCGACTTCGGCCCGCTCATCCTGTCGCTGTTCGGTGCCGCGGCCACCGTCGGCGTCTTCGTCGCCGTCCAGCGCCTGCTGGCCAAGCGGATCCCAGCCATGCGCGTACGCAAGGGCGACTGCCCCTACTGCGGCTACCCGGCCCGCGGCAAGCACTGCGAGGGCTGCGGCCGAGAGACCATCGCCCCGTGCGCGACCTGCGAGGCAGATCGCCGGGTCGGCTCGCTCCACTGCGTGGCCTGCGGCGCCGACTGACCCTCCACCTCAGGTTGAGGGCTAGACCGGACGCACCGTCGCGCGGTGCAGCTTCATGAACTCGACGTAGCCTGGCGCGTTGAGCTCGAGGATCGCCGCAGGGTTGGTGCCGGGCTCGATCGTGCCGCGGATCTTCGCCGGCACGCCCATCACCAGGCTGCGGTCGGGCACCTCGGTCCCCTCGACCACCATCGCGCCGGCCGCGATCAGGCAGCCGTCGCCGATGACCACGGCGTCGGAGACCACTGCCCCGTTGCCGATCAGCGACCCGGTCCCGATCCGGTCGCCGTGCACCACGCAGCCGTGCGCGACCGTGCTGTGCGGGCCCATCTCGAGGGAGGAGCCAGGGCGTACGTGCAGCACCGAGTTGTCCTGCACGTTGGAGCCCTCACCGATGATGATCGGCCCGACGTCGGCGCGTAGCACCGCGCCGTACCAGACACTGGCGTTCGGCCCGAGGCGAACGTCACCGATCAGCGTCGCTGTCGGCGCCACCCAGGCGTCGGGATGGATCTGCGGACTCTTGCCGTCGAACTCGAAGATGTTCATCGACGCAGATACTAGGCATGCGCGCCGTCGGGGCTGACGTGGAGGACCACGCTGGTCAGGCGCGGCAGCGCCTCCAGGAGATGCTCCTCGGCGTGGTGGGCGATGTCGTGGCCGGCGGAGACGGGCAGCTCGGCTGACACGGTGATGTCGCCGTCGGCGTGGAGGGTATGGCCGATCCATCGCAGCCTCAGGCTGCGGACCTCGAGCACCCCGTCGACCGTGCCGACCGCCTCCCTCGCCCTGCGTACGTCATCAGGGGTGACCGCATCCATCAGCCGGGCGCCGACCTGCTTGAGCGCCGAGCGCAGCACGCCGAGGATCGCGATGGCGATGAGCAGTCCGATCACCGGGTCTGCCCACGGCATCCCGACCGCGACCCCGGCAGCACCGAACACCACGGCCAGCGAGGTGAAGCCGTCCGTACGCGCGTGGAGCCCGTCCGCGACCAGAGCGGCCGAGCCGATCTGACGGCCCACGCGGATCCGATAGCGCGCGACGATCTCGTTGCCCAGGAACCCGACCACCCCCGCCGCCGCGACCGCCCAGACGTGCTCGACCTCGCGCGGATGGAAGAGCCGGTCGATGGCCTCCCAGCCCGCCAGGATGCTGGAGAGGGCGATCATGGCGACGACGAAGAGACCGGCGAGGTCCTCCGCCCGGCCGTACCCGTAGGTGAACCGGTCGTTGGCCGGACGCCGGGCGAGCCAGAACGCCACCAGCAACGGCACCGCCGTCAGCGCGTCCGCGACATTGTGGAGCGTGTCCCCCAGCAGAGCCACCGACCCGGTCAGGCTCACGACGACCGCCTGCAGTCCCGCTGTCAGCGCGAGGACGCCGAGGCTGATCCACAGCGCCCGCCGGCCACGTACGTCAGCCTCCAACGCCTCGTCGACCTGATCCGCCGCATCGTGGGAGTGAGCCCCGAAGACGTCCGAGACCGCATGCTTGAGCCGCGACCACCGCCCATCGTGCGCATGGCTGTGGTCGTGTGGGTGATCGTGCAACGTATGGGTCATGCCGACTCCTCCCCCGACCGGTGGTGCGCCGGAACCTGGTCCAGGAGATGCTCCACGTGGCCGATCGTGTCGAGGACCAGCTGGCGCACATGCCCGTTCTCGACGCGGTAGAGCACCGAGGTCCCCTCCTTCCGCGTCGTCACCAGCCGAGCCATCCGCATCTTCGCCAGATGCTGCGAGACCCCCGGCACCGGCTTGTCCAGCATCGACGCAAGCTCGGAGACCGACCGCTCCTCGTCCAGCAACAGCCCCGCCATCTGGAGGCGCGTCGGGTCGGCCAGCATCCGCAGCACCTCGACGGCAAGAGTGACCACGTCGTCGCCCCACACCGGAGGTTGCGTATTTGCATGCATGCGCAAATTGTAGCGATATGACGGCCTCCTCGACACCCCACCCACGGCACCGTCGAGTCGGCAGCTCTGCCGAGCACAGAGGATGCGAAGACTCGCAGCCGAGCACGAAGCCGTTCACAACGGCCTGACGGGCCTTCACCGGGTGCCGCCCGACCCCTTGAGAGGGCCGTGCCGGCCAAGGCCTGAATTCGACCGAGTCGGGCGGTTCTTGGGCGCTCGGCTGGTGCGGTGTGAATCGCTGTGATCGGTCGCTCTATGTGCGTCGAGTGAAGCGGATGTCGCCGCTGGGGAGGCGTTCGTGGAGGTATGCGGTGTCGTGGGCGCGGTGGTGGTGATGGGAGCAGAGAAGGGCGGCGTTGTCGAGGTCGGTCGCGCCGCCTTGGGCCCAGGCGATCCAGTGGTGGGCCTCGGCCCAGGTGCCGGGGATGTCGCAGCCCTCGGCCTCACAGGTCGCCGAACGGAGCAGGAGAGCTCGGCGTTGGGCGGCGGTGAAGAAACGTTCCTTGCGCCCGAGATCGAGAACCTCCGAGGCACCGCCGAGGACCGCCGGAATGATGCCTGCGGTGCAGGCCAGCCGCCGGGCCTCGGCCGCGGTGATCGGGCTGCCGCCGACGATGTCGCCGACGCCGGCCTCCTTGCGGAGCTGGTCGATGTCGATGGTCACGATCACCGTGGTGGCGTCCCCGCCATGGATCGGTAGCCGGGTCGGGTCGAGGGTCTCCAGCATCTGGCACAACGCCCGACCCAGCCGCCGGGCGTAGGGCAGGAACTCGCCGGTCTCGGTGCGGCTGCCGTCGTCACGGCGTGGTGAGGCGAACGCCTCCAGGTTGGTGGCCAGCCGGTCCGCAGCGGCATCGGGGACCACCGCAGAGATCCGCGTGGTGCCATCCCCGAGGCGCCGCATGGACAGGCGGGTCTTCTTCCGGGCGTGGGCCTCCTCCACGGCGAGCCGTCGGGCTTCCTCGGCCTCGGCGATCTCAGGGGCGATCAGATCGAGGATCCGACGCCCGAGGCGGCGCAGCTGGGTGGGGTCGAACTGGGTCGCGTAGCCGACCAGCGCTTCTTCGGCCTTGACCCGGATCTCTGGGTCGAGATCGGTGGGGAGGTCTTCGAGGGCGTCGACGATCACTGTGGCTTGGGCCGGGTTGCAGTCCCCGGCGCGCATCGCGGCCGCGACCTGGTGGTAGGTCCGGTCCAGTGCGTGAGCGAGCCGGAGGTCGGCGCGCAGGTTCTCGGGGCGCTGGTGGGTGTGGTGATGCAACCACGCCGCGACATCCCGCGCCGCGCTCTCGGCCGCCACATCATGGGCAGCGGCGAGCACCCGGAGCTCGAGCTCAGCCAGCTGGGCCTTGGCCCGGGCGATCTCGAGCAAGGTGGCGGCCTTCTGGTCGGTGGCCATGAACGAAGGGTTCGCCGCCGCAACCCCATCAAGAGCGGCGGTGATCGCGACCACGGCCCCGAGCACAGGGTGTTGTGGCTGTTGCAGCGTGGTCATCACGGTCACCTCCCGACGTACGAACTCAAAGGGTCTGCACACACGCAGATCCATCTTGGTTCGCTGGTCTCGGAGGCCCGGAGTACGGGCTATTACTTACCCTCGCAGCTCAGCGTTCACGCCCCTGGTTCCCCTGGATTACCCCACACCCGTTGTCTCCCGGATGAATAGGGCACGCCTCTTTCGAGGTGGTCGGCGGCTGGAAGCCCGCAAGACAGCCAAATGGCACCCAGCCAGGCACCCTGGTTCTAAATCTCCCAACCCAAACACAGTATTGGCCCCACCCACGCTGGAACTCAGCACAAGGCGCCCGCAGTCGAAGCCCGCTACCCTCGATGACCGATGACCATGACCGAGATCGGCGCAGCCTACGACGGCCGCGCAGCCGAGTACATCGACCTGTTCGGAACGATCGACCAGCTCGCCGAGCGCGACCGCGAGACGATCACCACCTGGCGAGACACCACGTCCGGCCGCCTATTGGATGCCGGCTGCGGCCCCGGCCTCTGGAGCCAGGAGCTGACCACAAGCGGCGTACGCGAGGTGGTCGGCGTGGATGCCTCGGCCGAGTTCGTCGCCGCCGCACGAGCGCGGTATCCAGAGGTCAGCTTCGAGCGAGCGGACCTGGCCGCGCTCCCGCTGGAGGCCAGGTCGATCGGCGGCATCCTGGCGTGGTGCTCGATCATCCACACCCCGCCCGCCGACCTCCCCGCGATCTTCGACGAGTTCGCCCGCGTGCTCACACCCGGCGGGTCGGTGCTGATCGGGTTCTTCGACGGCGAGCCAGGCGAGGCGTTCGACCACGCGGTGCACACGGCCTACTTCTGGTCCGCCGAGGCGCTCGGAGACCTGCTGGAACCGAACGGCTTCATCGTCGAGCAGACGTCAGCCCGGAAGGACCCGGGTGCGCGTCGCCGGCAAGGCGATCTGGTCGCGAGACTCGTCGCCTGACTTCCGGTCAGCTTGACCCTCACGCAACGTGAGGCTCAACGATTCCCTGCATGAGCGACTACTACGACGCATTCGAGGTCAGCCCCGTGCCACTGCCGGGACCCGACGCGGTGGCCCCGGAGCCGTTCCGCGGGATCTATGGCATGCCTCAGTTCCTGACTGTTCCGTGCGCCGCTGGATGTTCCAGGACGTGCTGCTCGTCCCCGCCGGGCCCGGGCTCGCTGAGCCGACAGCACCGCCGGCCACGAGCGTCAGCTTCTCCTGCGTACTGAGCTCGTACGCCGGCGGGATACTGCCTCTATACCGACGCCGACCTGCAGCGGCTGAGCCGGGCGATGACCACGCTCGAGCAGGATCTCGGTGCCGCGATCGACATGGACGTACCGCCCGGAAGCCCCGAGGCCAACGAGCTCGCCGAGCGTCACCGTGAGGTCTTCGGCAACTTCTTCCCGATCACACACCAGATGCAGGTCTGCAGGTCTGCCTCGGACGGATGTTCGAGGCAGACCCGGGCTTCGTGGCCCACTACGACGGCATCCGAGACGGTCTGGCGAGCCATCTGGCGGTGACGGCGTCTCAGTAGTGGCGTACGCAGTCACGCAGGGCGAGCGCGGTCTCCATGGCCGCCGCCGCAGCCTCGTAGCCCTTGTCCTCGCTGGACCCCTCGAGCCCGGCCCGGTCGAGCGCCTGCTCCTCGTTGTCGCAGGTCAGCAGGCCGAAGCCGACGGGGATGAGGTGGTCGATCGCGATCCGGTTCAGCCCGTCGGTCGCGGCCGAGCAGACGTAGTCGAAGTGCGGGGTGCCACCGCGGATGACCACGCCCAGCGCGACGATGGCGTCGTAGCCCGACTTCGCGAGCGCGGCCGCGGCGACCGGGAGCTCGAAGGCGCCCGGGACCCGGACGACCGTCAGGCCGCCGACGGCGGCGTCCTTCAGCGCCCGCTCGGCGCCGTTCAGCAGGCCGGCCATCACCTCGTCGTGCCAGCGCGCCGCCACCACGGCGACCCTCAGGTCGCTCGCGTCGACGACCTCGGGGGTCGGGGCTCCCTTGCCACTCATCGATTCTCCTCAGACAGATCGGGCAGCGCGTGACCCATCCGGTCACGCTTGGTCAGCAGGTAGGCGAGGTTGTGCTCGTTGGGTCGCGGGGTGAGCGGGACCCGCTCGGCGACCTCGACACCGTACGCCTCCAGGTGACTCACCTTCTCGGGGTTGTTGGTCATCAGGCGTACCGAGTCGACCTTGAGGTCGCGCAGGATCTGCGAGGCGGCGCCGTAGTGTCGCGCGTCGGCGGGCAGGCCGAGATCGAGGTTGGCGTCGACGGTGTCGCGACCGCCGTCCTGCAGCTGGTAGGCCTGCAGCTTGGCGAGCAGCCCGATCCCGCGGCCCTCGTGTCCGCGCAGGTAGACAACCACACCGCAGCCCTCCGCCGCGATCCGCGAGAGGGCCTCCCGCAGCTGCGGCCCGCAGTCGCAGCGCCGCGACCCGAACACATCGCCGGTCAGGCACTCCGAGTGCACGCGCGCGAGCACCGGATCGCATCCGGCGGTGTCTCCGTAGACCAGCGCGACGTGCTCGACCCCGTCGTCGATGGTGCGATACCCGTACGCGGTGAAGTCCCCGAACTCGGTGGGCAGCCGGGTCACCGCGTGACGCTCGACCAGCACCTCCGTACGCCGCCGATAGGTGACCAGGTCGGCGATCGAGATCATCGCGAGACCGTGCTCGTCGGCGAACTCCCGCAGCTGCGGGGCGCGCTGCATGGTGCCGTCGTCGTTGACGAGCTCGACCAGCGCACCGGCGGGCTCCAGACCGGCCAGCCGGGTCAGGTCGACCGCGGCCTCGGTGTGGCCGACCCGGACCAGCACTCCCCCGTCACGTGCCCGCAGTGGGAAGACGTGGCCGGGCCGGGTCAGGTCCCCGGCCACCGACGACGGACCGGCGAGCAGCCGAGTCGTGAGCGCCCGGTCGGCCGCCGAGATGCCGGTCGAGACGCCCTCGCGGGCGTCCACCGAGACCGCGTACGCCGTCTGCTTGCGGTCCTCGTTGACACGAGTCATCGGCGGCAGGTCGAGAGCGTCGAGCCGCTCCCCCGGCAGCGCCACGCAGATCACGCCGGAGGACCAGCGGATCGCGAAGGCCATCACCTCCGGTGTCGCCAGCTCGGCGGAGAAGATCAGGTCTCCCTCGTTCTCGCGGTCCTCGTCGTCGACGACCACGACCGGCTTGCCGGCCGCCAGGTCGGCGATCGCGTTCTCGACCGGATCCAGCCGGACCCCGACGTACTGCTCGGTGCTGTTCTCGATACTGCTGTGCTCGATCTTCACGGCCGAACCCCTCCCAGAAGCTTCTCGACGTGCTTGGCGATGATGTCGGTCTCGAGGTTGACCTCGTCGCCGACGGCCCGGAACCCCAGTGACGTACGCGCCAGGGTCTCCGGGATGAGGCTCACCGTGAAGGCGTCATCGCTCACGGAGACGACGGTGAGGCTGATCCCGTCGACCGCGATCGAGCCCTTCTCGACGACATAGCGAGCCAGCTCAGGGTCGAGGGAGATCGTGACGACCTCCCAGTGCTCGCTGGGCTCACGCGAGACGACGCGCCCGACGCCGTCGACGTGCCCTTGCACGATGTGGCCACCGAGCCGGGTGCTCGGGGTGACCGCGCGCTCCAGGTTGACCTGGTCGCCGACCGAGAGCGCGTGCAGGCTGGTGCGCTTGAGCGTCTCCAGCATCACGTCGGCGGTCCACTCGTTCTCACCCAGAGTGGCGACGGTCAGGCAGCAGCCGTTGACCGCGATGGAGGCGCCCAATTCGGCGTCCGACAGCACGGTCGCGGCGGAGATGGTCAGGCGTACGGCGTCGCCCTGGTCCTCGATCCCGGCGACGGTGCCGAGCTCCTCAACAATCCCGGTGAACATCACTGCTCCCCTTTCTGTGGTTCCAAGATGAGTCGTACGTTCGGCTCGTCGCCCACCGCGGCAGGAGCGAGCACATCGACTGAGCGCACCCGCGGCCGGAAGGCGTCGGAGATGGTCGTGATCCCGAGGTCGGCGACGGCCGAGCGACCGGCGCCGAGCAAGAACGGGGCGACGTAGACGACGATCTCGTCGACGAGGCCGGCGTCCAGGAAGGCCGCGGCCAGCGTCGGCCCACCCTCGAGAAAAACATGGCGGCGCTCGCGCTCCCACAAGGCGGTCAACGCCTCGTGCGGATCGCGCGTGCGGAGGTGGAGGGACGGCGCCTGCGCGTCGAAGATCCGGCGGTCCTCAGGAAGGTCGCGCTCCCCCATGACGACCCGGAGAGGCTGTACGCCGACCGGCCGGTCCTCCAGGTCACGGACCGTCAGCGCGGGGTCGTCGACCGCGACCGTGTTGGTCCCGACCAGCATCGTGTCGCTCAGCGCCCGCAGCTTGTGGGTGTCGAGCCGCGCGGCACGCGAGGAGACCCAGCGCGAGGTGCCGTCGGCGGCGGCGCTGCGCCCGTCGAGCGTGGTGGCGAACTTCCAGGTCACGTAGGGGCGCTGCAGCTCCGCCGCCCGGGTCCAGACCCGGTTGAGCTCACGGGACTCCGCTGCGTACAGGCCCTGCTCGACCTCGATGCCCGCCTGCTTCAGTGTGGCGGCACCGCCGGCGGCGACCGGGTTGGGGTCGGACTGGGCGTAGACGACACGGGCGACCCCGGCCTCGATCAGCGCCTGCGAGCAGGGGCCGGTGCGGCCGGTGTGGTTGCACGGCTCGAGCGTCACGACTGCGGTCGCTCCCCGAGCGGCCTCCCCGGCGCCGGCCAGCGCATCGACCTCGGCGTGAGGCGTGCCGGGCCCGCGGTGGTAGCCCTCGCCGACCATCGACCCGTCAGGCGCCAGGAGTACGCAGCCCACCCGCGGGTTCGGATAGATGGCAGGTCCCGGGGCGCCGATCGCAGCGGCCAGCTCCAGGGCGCGACGCATCGCTCCCGGCTCCGGGTCACGCTGGTCCAAGCACTTCATCTGATCCCCTCTGGTCCGTCTCACGGACTCCGGGGTCAGGCCGAGACATCGCGCCGCACCCTGGTCTCAGGGTGGTCACGACGAATCGGGCTGCGTGCGTCTTCCCATCCGGACTTTAACCGTCGGTCCAAGATTCTCACTTGGTCAACCGATGACTGGCTGTCATCGGGTCGCGGACTTCTGAATCTTCGATCCAGTCACCGCCGGCTCGGAATTTCACCGACCCCAGAGCACGCAAGCACAAGCTCGTCTTCAACCAGTGTGCCACACACGTGGCACGGACCTGGATCAGGCGTCGACTGCTGAGACGGCCTTGTCACGCAGCGCGTTGACCATCGCGTCCGGGTCGGTCGCCGAGTAGACGGCGGAGCCGGCGACGAAGACGTCGGCCCCGGCCTCGGCGCAGCGCTCGATGGTCTCCAGCGAGACGCCGCCGTCGACCTGCAGCCAGGTCTCGACGCCGGCCTTGTCCATCATCGCCCGCGCCCGGCGGATCTTGGGCAGCACCAGGTCGAGGAACTTCTGCCCGCCGAAGCCCGGCTCGACGGTCATCAGCAGCACCATGTCGAGCTCGGCCAGCATGTCCTCGTACGGCTCGATCGGGGTCATCGGCTTGAGCGCCATCGACGCCCGGGCACCCTTGGCGCGGATCTCGCGGGCCAGCCGGACCGGAGCCTTGGTGGCCTCGACGTGGAAGGTCACCGAGCCACAGCCGGCCTCGACGTAGGCCGGGGCCTCGCGGTCGGCGTTCTCGATCATCAGGTGGGCATCGAGCGGGGTGTCCGTGGACCGCGCGAGCGCTTCGACCATCGCCGGCCCGAAGGTCAGGTTGGGCACGAAGTGGTTGTCCATCACGTCGACATGGATCCAGTCGGCGCTGGGGATCCGGGCGACTTCCGCACCGAGGGCGGCGAAGTCGGCGTTGAGGATGGACGGAGTGATCTGGATGTGGCCCACGGAAGGCACCCTAGATGACCCGGAGGGGTCAGAGGGCAGCCAGGTCGGCGTACGTCATTCCCTCGAGCGTGTCGCGGAAGACCCTGCGCTCGCCGGGGGCGACGGGGACGTGGTTCTCGACCACCAGGACGGTGCAGCCGGCCGCCTCGGCGGAGCGCGCTCCGGTGTTGGAGTCCTCCACCGCGATGGTGTCCTCGGCCGCGACGCCGAGGGCGGCGGCCGCGGTGAGGTAGGGCTCGGGGTGGGGCTTGCCGTTGCGGACCATGTCGCCGGTGACGATCACCTTGAAGGTGCCCTCCGGAAGCTCCTGGAGGATGGGGCCGACGAACCGGGCGTACGACATCGTCACCAGCGCGCACGGCACACCCTGCTCGAACAGGTCGGTGAGCAGCTCGCGCGCACCCGGTCGCCACGGGACCTCACGCTCGACCTGCTCGACCACGCCGTCGAGGAGCATCTCGACGATCTCCTCGGGCTCGTGGGGAAGGCCCATGCCCTCCTTGACCAGCCGCGCCGACTCGATCAGCGCGTTGCCGACCAGCTCCATCGCCTGCTCCTCGGACCAGGTCGCCCCGTAACGCTCGGCGATGGCGTACTCCGCCGCGATCCAGTAGGGCTCGGTGTCGACCAGGGTGCCGTCCATGTCCATGAGAACAGCCGCAGGTTTCATGGCGAGAATCTTGCCACGCGTCAGCGGACGTACTCGTCGAAGGTCCGCTGACCGAGGAACGGGGCGACGTGCTGGGCGACGATCCCGACGGGGACGGTCTCGCGCTTGAGGACGCCATACTCCTCGGGCCAGCTGCCGTCGCGCGGGAGCTTGAAGGAGCCCATCAGCATGTCGATGACCGGCAGGTGGATGGCGTAGTTGCGGTCCCAGTAGTCGATGTGACGGGCGTGGTGCCAGTGGTGGTAGCGCGGCAGCACGACGAGGTACTCCAGCCAGCCGAAGCGGATGCCGAGGTTGGCGTGCGCGACCACCGCCTGGATGCCGACCAGCACGGCGTACGCGTTGACGACCGAGGTCGAGAAGCCCAGGAACAGCAGCGGCAGCAACACGATGCTGCGGGTCAGCACGGTCTCGACGAAGTGCACCCGGGAGCCGGCCAGCCAGTCGAGCTCGGGGCTGGAGTGGTGGACCGCGTGGAAGCGCCACAGCACCATGATCCGGTGGTAGCAGCGGTGCAGCACCGCCTGGGCGAGGTCCGCGAGGAAGACGGCGAGCAGGAAGGCCACGAGGAACGGCAGGCCGTCGATCCACGCCTGTACGCCCGGCACCTTCACCGAGGAGACCACCAACGACGTCGAGGTGGTGACCAGGATCAGGATGAGCTGGACCAGGACGTGGCTCATGAAGAAGTAGCAGGCGTCGGTGCGCCAGCCGGGCCGGAAGACCGGCACCGGGCGGCGGGCGAAGGCGTGCTCGAGCGGGATGAAGACCAGCGCGGAGAAGAACAGGGCGAGCACGAACCAGTCGAGGCCGAGCGAGAACGGCGAGTCCTCGACCCGGCCGTCGAACGGGACCTCGGTGCCGCCGAGCAGCACCGCGGCGGTCGCCGTCCCGACACCGATGAAGGCCATCCGCTTGTGCTGGTCGCGCAGCACCGCGATCGTGCCGGCGAAGAAGGCGGCCGCGAGGCCGACGAGCAGCAGCGTACGCGCGAAGTCCTCGGTGTAGACGGCGCGGAACTCACGGGTGGTCAGCAGCTCCGGGAAGTGGAAGCAGAGCACCGTGGCCAGGCTCAGGACGCCCAGGAAGCACGAGGCGGCCGGCGCGAGCAGGTGGTGGCGCAGCAGGGCGAAGCGCGGGCGCCGGGTGGCGCGCTCAGTCTCGGACATGGCAGCAGTCTTGCCGCCGACGCACTGGCTGCGCCTGAGCTGACGTACTCAAGTTTGTCGCCCGTCACCACTCGCGTTGTCCTCACCGACACATTCGTGCCGACGGGCCCGTGATCGCTCGCGGACGGAGGATCCGCGCGGATAGCGTCCGAGACGAGACAGCACAGCGCGCCCGCGATGACGACATGCACAGGAGCACGAGATGGTCGACCAGGACACCTCCGGCCAGGGGCCCGTCCCCACAGGTGAATGGAAGCAGCGCGACTATCACCATCCGGCCGCCGGGTGGGGCGCGGCGACCTCGGTCATGAAGGTGCTCGCCCGCGAGCACGCCGTCGTCTCCGGGACCCGGGCGATGCTCAAGATGAACCACGAGAACGACGGGTTCGACTGCCCCGGCTGCGCCTGGCCCGACGATCTGAAGGGCCTCAAGCTCGACCTGTGCGAGAACGGGATGAAGCACGTCGTCTGGGAGATGACGAGCAAGCGGGTCGACCGCGACTTCTTCGCCGCGCACACGGTCTCGGAGCTCGAGACCTGGTCCGACTTCGAGCTCGAGGACCAGGGCCGGCTGACCGAGCCGATGGTCTATCACGAGGCGAGCGACCGCTACGTCCCGATCAGCTGGGCCGACGCGTTCGCGCTGGTCGGCGAGACGCTGCGGGCTCTCGGCAGCCCCGACGAGGCGGCCTTCTACACCTCGGGGCGGCTCGGCAATGAGGCCACGTTCCTCTACCAGCTGTGGGCGCGCGAGTTCGGCACCAACAACCTGCCCGACTGCTCCAACATGTGCCACGAGGCCTCGGGGCGAGCCCTCACCGCCGCGATCGGGACCGGCAAGGGCACCGCCGACCTCGAGGACTGGGAGACGGCCGAGGCCCTCTTCGTACTGGGCGTCAACGCGGCCTCCAATGCGCCCCGGATGCTCACCGCACTGACCGAGGCGTACGACCGCGGCGCCCAGATCGTGCACATCAACCCGCTGGTCGAGGCGGCCGCCCGCAAGGCGATCATCCCGCACGAGTTCGTCGACATGGCGCTCAACAAGGCCACCCGCACCAGCACCCTCAACCTTCAGGTCCGCCCCGGTGGCGACCTGGCTCTGCTTCGCGGGATGGCCAAGGCGCTGCTCGAGGACCACCGCACCGACCCGAAGGCGCTCGACGTCGAGTTCATCGAGCGCTACACCTCGGGCTTCGAGGACTACCGGTCCCTGGTCGAGTCGACCTCCTGGGCCGACCTCACCCACCAGGCCGGGCTCAGCGAGGCCGACATCCGCAAGGCGGCCGCCGTCTACTCCGCCTCCGACCGTACGCTGATCAGCTGGTGCCTGGGCGTGACTCAGCACGAGCACGGCGTCGACACGGTGCGCGAGATCGTCAACGTCCTCCTCCTGCGCGGCAACCTCGGCCGCGAGGGTGCCGGCCCCTCCCCCATCCGCGGCCACAGCAACGTCCAGGGCAACCGCACCTGCGGCATCGACCACAAGCCGACCGACGCGTTCCTCGACCGGCTCGGCGAGGTCTGCGGCATCACCCCGCCGCGCGAGCACGGCCTCGACACCGTCGGCGTCATGAAGGCCATGAACGAGGGTGAGGTCAAGGTCTTCGTCGGCATGGGCGGCAACTTCGTCATGGCCGCGCCCGACACCGTCTACACCTCCAGCGGACTGCGCAACTGCGACCTGACCGTCCAGGTGAGCACCAAGCTCAACCGCAGCCACCTCGTCCACGGTCGCAAGGCGCTCATCCTCCCCTGTCTGGGCCGCACCGAGAAGGACCTCCAGGCCGGCGGCCTCCAGGAGACCTCCGTCGAGGATTCGATGAGCATGGTCCACCTCTCCCGCGGGATGAAACGGCCCGCCTCACCTCACCTGCTCTCCGAGCCCGCGATCATCGCCGGCATGGCGCGGGCGACCATGCCCAACAGCTCCAGCCCGTGGGAGTCGTGGGTCGGAGACTACGACCGGATCCGCGACGTGATGGCCAAGGCGCTGATCGGCTTCGAGGACTTCAACCGACGGGTCCGCCTCCCGCTGGGGTTCCGGCTCAAGCAGCCCGCCCGCGAGCTGGTCTTCCACACGCCGTCCGGCAAGGCGGAGTTCCTGGCGTCGCCGCTGCCCGACGTGATCCCGGCCGAGGATGACGTACTCGTGCTCCAGACGATGCGCTCCCACGACCAGTGGAACACCACGATCTACTCCGACGACGACCGCTACCGCGGCATCAAGAACCTGCGTACGTTGATCCTCATGCACGAGGACGACATGCGCTCGCGTGGGATCACCGAGGGCTCGCTGGTCGACATCGTCGCCACCGCCAAGGACGGCAGCGTCCGATCGCTCCGTGGCTACCGCGCCCTTCGCTACGACCTTCCGCGCGGCAGCGCCGCGGGCTACATGCCGGAGATGAACGTGCTGATCGGGGCCAGCGACTACAGCGTCCAGAGCGCCCAGCCGCTGATGAAGAACCTCAAGGTCCGGGTGACTCCCAGCAGCAACTGACCCTCAGCCGGCGGGTACGGCCGCGATGCGGTCGGTTCCTGCGTAGATGTTCATCGAGGAGCCGCGCAGGAACCCGACCAGGGTCAGGCCGTTGTCGTCGGCCAGGTCGACGGCGAGCGAGGAGGGGGCCGAGACCGCGGCGAGCAGCGGGATGCCGGCCATCACGGCCTTCTGGACGAGCTCGAAGGAGGCCCGGCCGCTCACCATCAGCATGCTGTTGCGCAGCGGCACCAGCCCCTCGCGCAGCGCGTGCCCGATGACCTTGTCGACCGCGTTGTGACGGCCGACGTCCTCGCGTACGCAGAGCAGGTTGCCGTCGGCGTCGAAGAGCCCGGCGGCATGCAGGCCGCCGGTGCTGTCGAAGACGCGCTGCGACTCTCGCAGCCGCTCCGGCATCGTCGCCAGGAGCTCGGGCGTGACCTGCAGAGTGTCCTCCGCGACCGACCAGGCCGATGACGTACGCACCGCCTCGAGGGAGGCCTTCCCGCACAGGCCGCACGAGGAGGTCGTGTAGAAGCTGCGCTCCAGGGAGGCGTCGGGCGGGGGTACGTGTGCGGCCAGGCCGACGTCGACCACGTTGTAGGTGTTGCCGCCGTCTGCGGTGGCGCCGGCGCAGTAGCGGACGCTCGCGACGTCGTCAGCACTGTGCACGACGCCCTCGCTGACCAGGAAGCCGATGGCAAGGTCGAAGTCGCCCCCGGGGGTGCGCATCGTGACGGTCAGCGGTCGCCCGTTGACCCTGATCTCCATCGGCTCCTCAGCGGCCAGCGTGTCGGGCCGCCGCGAGATGACGCCATCGCGTACCCGCAGCACGGGCCGTCCAACTGTCACTCTTCCCATGTCAGCTCCTGTGGTGTGGGGTCGGTTCGTGAGGGGTCATGGTGGGCGTGCCTGGCGGCGTGCACGGCTGCGCCGATGAGCAGGATGAGGCCGATCAGGGCCAGGCCTGCCAAGAGTTCAGGATAGGAGGCGGACCTCGCCATGACCGCCAGCAGCAGGGGCGCGAGGAAGCCGCTGTGGGCCACGCCCTGGAACAGCGCCGACACCGTCGGCAGCGCGCCGGGTGGCGCGAGGCGCCCGATCTCGGCAAGCCCCGACTCCAGGGTCAGGCCGTAGCCGGCGCCGAGGAATACGGCCGCGCCGAGGACCAGGAGCGGGGAGACCTCCTCGATGGCGAGGGCGCCGAGCAGGAGCCCGATGACCACGGTCCCCATCGCGACGAGGGTCGCCCGAGCGCTTCCAGGACGGTCGATCTTCGCCGCCAGCGGCTGCACCGCCAGCCCGACGAGCAGCGTGACCGCGGCAACCAGGCCACTGAACAGCGGCGCTCGGTCGAGGACTCGGTCGAGGACGAACGGCGGGAGGACGACGTAGGAGACCGTGACCGCCGCGAAGATCGCCGGGCTGGCGGGCAGCACGATCCCGACGAACCGCGGATGGGTGATGGCCGACCAGCGGTCGCTCGCCGGCGCCGCGGGCGGCGGCCCGGGTATCGAGCACATCTCCGGGATGCGGGCGGTCAGCGTGAGCACCAGCAGCGCGAAGCCGCCGTGCACCAGGCACGGCACCACGGACGGGGCCGGGAGCCAGGCGGCGAGGGTGCCAGCGAGCAGCGGACCGAGGGCGAAGCCGGCTCCCGTGGCGTACACCGCGAAGCGGGCGCCGCGGTCGGGACCGGGCGAGAGCGCGCGCAGCCACGCGGCACCGGCCGAGACGATCAGCCCGGCCGCGACCCCGGTCGCCAGCCGGCTCGCGACGACGACCTCGCCGGACACCTCGGCCAGTGCCAGCAGGAGACTTCCGGCCGCTGTGATCGCCAGGGCGATGCGTACGACCCGGCGGTGGCCGAACCTGTCGGCCGTCCGGCAGCCGAGGAGAAGGGCCGGGACCAGACCTGCGAGGTAGATGGTGAACACCTCGACGACCGACATCGTCGACCAGCCCGCCTCGAGCCGGTAGACCACTGACAGCGGGGTGAACTGGTTGGCGCCCCAGCCCGCAGCCACCAGGGCCGCTGCGACCAGGACCCGGTCGGTGCGCGCCCCAGGCGACGCCGTGATCGCCTCCGGCACACCCCCGATCGCACTCACCGCGGCCACGTCATCATCCGCTCAGGCCCGGGTGCGGGCGAGGAACGGCTCTGGATCCTCGAGGAACGCCGCGGGCGGGACGAAGAACAGGCAACCAGTGACGGCCGTGGAGAAGTCGAGGATCCGGTCGTGCCGGCCCGGCGTACGTCCCAGGAACATGTTGCGCAGCATCTCCTCGGTCACCCCCGGGTCGGCGGCATAGCCGATGAAGTACGTCCCGAACTCCCCGGTCCCCACCGCACCAAACGGCATGTTGTCGCGCACGATCGCGAACTCGGTGCCGTCGGGATCGGTGATGGTGTTGAGCGCGACGTGGGAGTCATCGGGCTTGACCGAGTCGGCCAGCTCGATGTCGCTGAGCTTCTTGCGGCCGACGACCAGCTCCTGCTCCTCGACCGAGAGCTTGTCCCAGGCGTCCAGGTCGTGGAGGTACTTCTGGACGATGACGTAGCTGGCCCCGGCGTACGTCTCCTCGGGGTCGGCCTCGCCATAGCCGACCAGCGCCGCCGGTCCGGACTCGGCTGCCGCCGTGGGGCTCTCGGTGCCGTCCACGAAGCCGAGCAGGTCACGCTCGTCCCAGTAGCGGAAGCCGTGGACCTCGTCGACGCAGTCGACGAGCCCGTCGAAGAGCACCATCAGCTGGCGGCCGAGCTCGAAGCAGAGATCGGGCCGGCCGGCACGTAGATGGAAGATCAGGTCACCGGGCGTGGCCACGGCCTCGTGCTTCTCCCCCGCCAGCGGCCGGAACGGGTGCAGCCCGTCCGGGCGCGGGGCGGCGTACAGCCGGTCCCAGGCCTCCGCCCCGATGCCGACCACGCAGCTGAGCGCCGCCTCCGGGATGCGGAAGCCGATCGCGCGGGTGGTCCCGGCGACGTCCGCGAGCGCGTCGCGCGCCTCCTGCTCCTTCCCGTCCCTGACCGTCACGGTGAGGAAGATGGCCGCCTTCGCGGGTGGTGCCAGCACGTCCTGTGCCCGGTCCTGCGGCGTCACCTGGGTCTCCTGCCTTCTCGCATCTCGGTCATGACTGAGGGACGCAGCCGCGGTGGTTGTTCCGTTCCTGGGCCCGCGCCCAGACGCCGGCGTCGCAGCAGAAGCCGCGACCGCTGCGCTTGAGGCAGAGGAGTCCGACGCACCGGCCGTCCTCGACCACCGCGAGCCGGCGGACACCGACAGCGGTCATCGATGTCCAGGTCGACCACAGGTCCGCCCCAGCACCGACCGTCCGGCCCGACAGGATCCGGCCCGACAGGATCCCGATCGCCGTCGCCGGCTCGTCGTCACGCACCTCGATGAGGTCCTGCCGCTCGACGACAGTCAGGAGCCTGTCGCCGTCGGACACCAGCGCGGCATGGACGTGGTCGTCGAGGAAGAATTCACGTACGTCACCACCGGTCGCCGTGGCCGCGAGCAGCTTCGGCCGGCGGACCATGGCGTCGGCCACGGTCGCCTCGCCGGGCGCGTACGCGAGCCGTCCGCCGCCGAACTCGACCCCACCCTCGTTGCGGGTGGTCGACTCCTCGATCCTGCTGAGGGGCACCTGTCCTCTTCTCGTTCGCGCTGCCGGTCCTGGTGGACACCACGGTACGCCGCGCTCCCCTCCTCGTCGCCGCTCACCCGGACTCGCTGTCCGCACGCACACCGACCGCTGTGACGGCCGACGACGGGTAGCCTGCAGGCGTGAGTCGGACGAGTTCGCACACGCCTCTCCCCTCGGCCGCCGGGGTGCGGTTGGCCGGCTCGCTGCTGGCCGGAGCGGTGACGGCCGCGGCCGGCGTACTCCTCGTCGACGCCCAGATCGGCACCCTTCTCGGGGTGGCGGTCCTCCATGCGGCGTTCGTCGCCTCCGGCTGGATCGCGCTGTGGCCGCTCGATGCCGACACGACCCGCGCCAACACCCGCCGCGAGGATTTCCGGCCAGCGACCGAGGAGCTCGTCGTGGTCGCCATCTCGCTGTGCGGGCTGCTCGGGATCGTGATGCTCCTCGTCGTCGGCCACTCCTCCCAGGGGCGCCTCGCCGCGGCGGTCGCGCTCGTCGGCGTCTTCCTGGCCTGGGCGAGCCTGCACCTGATGTACGCCGCGCGCTACGCGCACCTCTACTACGCCGACGACGCGGGCGGGATCGACTTCAACTCCAACGACAAACCCGCCTACCGGGACTTCTTCTACTTCAGCTACAACCTCGGGATGACCTACCAGGTCTCCGACACCTCGGTGACCAGCTCCGAGATCCGCTCCGTCGTGCTGAGGCACACCCTGCTCTCGTACGTCTTCGGGGCGGTGGTGCTGGCGAGCACGATCAACCTGGTGGCCGGGATCGCAGCGGGCTGACGCCGGGCCTCTTCCGCGCGTGGGTCGCCCACAGCTCGGTCGCCGAGGCCACCCGCAGGGCGTAGGCGGCAGCCGCCAGCTCGGCGACGTCCATCGGCTCGGCCAGGGACCGGCCGGTCAGTTCCTGGATCCTGCGCAGCCGGTTGCGCACGGTGTTGGGGTGGCAGTAGAGCAGGGTGGCGGCGCGCTCGGCGGAGCCGGACTGCTCCAGGTACATGTCGAGGGTCTCCAGCAGCAGCTCACGGTCCTCGGACGGCTGCCGCAGCACCTCCCCCAAGACGTTCTCCGCGAGCCGGCGACCCTCGGCGGGTTCGTAGACGACCAGTGCCGCCAGCGGACTGTGGTCGAAGGCTCGCAGCCCGGCGTTGCCGGGCTCCAGCCCGGCCAGCGCCGCTCGCGCCAGGCGCAGCGCGCGCGGAGTCTCCGGGAGCGAGGCATAGGGCGGGCTCACCCCGGTCCGAGCGTCGGCGAAGCCGCGCAGGGTCTCCAGGACCTCCTCCTCCCGCTCCTCGGGGAACGACACGATGCCGAGCTGCTGCGCCGGGGTCAGCCGCCATCCGGAGACGAAGCCCTTCTCGGCGAGGCGTTGCTCGACGTTGACCAGGCTCTCCTTGGCGAGCCCGTTCGTCTCGGCGGCGACCACGATCAACAGCGCGTCGGCCGGGAAGCCGAGCAGCGCAGCCGCCTCCCAGGGGCCCGACTCGGGACCGGGACGCCCGGTGAGCACCGCCTCCACGACCGCCGAGCGTCGCCGCTGCTCGGCGAGCATCAGCTCGGCCGTGGTCGCCCGGTAGGCCTCGGTCAGGACGACGGCGTGCTCGTCGGTGAAGCGCCAGATGACGCCGGCGGTGTCGATCAGGGCATCGGTCAGCGCCGGCTGACGGGTGACCTGCACGTGCTCGACCAGGGCGTCCCAGAGCGCGGCGAAGCAGATCCGGTAGGCCCTCAGCACCTCCGGGAGCGGCACTCCCTGCTTCGCGCGGCGCCTGCCGGTGCGGTCGGAGGCCTCCAGATCGAGCTGGGCGTGCGGGTCGCCGATCGCTGCGACCACCGAGCGAAGGTTGTGGACGAAGGACTGCCGCAGCTCGTCGAGGGAGACCAGCCCACTCTCCCGGTCGCGGTAGTAGGTCGTGATCCGCTCGGCGACCTGCGCGCACGCCTCGTCGGCGAGCCGGGCGATGTTCTGCTCCGCCCAGGCCGCGAGCCGAGATCGCCCGTCCTGTCCTGTCACATGCCCTCCTTCGCCGGTCCCGGGACCATCCTGTCATCAGTCGTGCCGCCAGTTGACCCGTCGACTCGGCACGGGATCGCCCAGCCACGTACGATCTGCCTACCTACGACGGGAGCCGGAGGTTCCGTGAACGAGATCCAGCTCAGCGACCTGAGTCTTGGACGCCATATCGCCCAGGGCTCACAGGGCCGCATCATCGAGCTGGCCGACCACCCCGGGACGGTCGCGAAGCTGTACCGCACGCGAGAGCTCGGCCTCGTGGACGGCCGTGCCCTGGCGGAGCTGGTGCGGATCCGCGGGTTCGTCGAGAGCGAGGGCCTGCAGGTGGATCACTTCGCCGCCTGGCCGCACACGGTCGTGCTCGACGGGCTACGCACCGCCGGCTTCCTGATGCAGCGGGTCCATGAGCCGTTCCTGGCCGGGTTCGGTCCCGCGACCGCGCTCGCGGAGCTGGGCCTGCTCGTGGACACGGGTGACGTACGCAGCCCCGGGATCTTCGAGCGGGTGCTGCTGATGCGGGCGCTGGCCGCGGTGATGGACGCGCTGCACCGGCAGGGGCTCGTCCTCGGCGACCTCTCGCCGCGCAACATCGCCTGGTCGGTGTCGCCGGTCCCCCGGGTGATGCTGCTGGACTGCGACGGGATCCGGCCGGCAGGCGAGGACGGGGTGCTGCCGCCCGCCGACACCCGTGGCTGGGAGGACCCCACCAACCTCGGCCTGCCGCCGACCGCCGACAGCGACCGCTTCAAGCTGGCCCTCACCATCGCCCGCGTGCTCACCGGCGACCGCAACGCCGCCCCCGGCCTCCGGCCCGACCTGACCTTCGCCGGCGAGGCCGGCATCCTGGTCGGTCCGCTGACCCGGCTGATGGACCAGGCCGCCGGTCCTCCCGGACTCCGCCCGACCGCGTCACAGTGGGCCACCGTCCTGGACGTACGCAGCCCCTGGGCCGGAACGGCCCCGCCGGTGCCTCCTTCGATGCGCTCGCGCGGTCCGTCTCCCAGCGGGGAGATCCTGCGCCCCTTCCGACGCTCGCGCTGATCCCAGACCTCAGGTCGCCGACCAGCCGGACCACCGGCTGACCTCGATGACGATCACCGCCCCGGTGGGCGGCTGCTCGCGGTAGTCGGCGTACTTCGCGACCAGCGGGTCGAGGTCTCGGGTCGCGTGCACCCGGGCGACGCCGTCGGCGCGTGCCCACCACAGCTGCGACCAGTCGTCGTCGTAGGCGTCGACCAGGAGCGACACGGCCGGGTTCGCCGCGATGTCCTCGAGCCGCCGCAGCCGGGTGGTCGACTTGGGCTTGTGGTCGACCGCCGTGAGGATCTTCTCGCCCACCAGGGCGAACACGATCGGCACGATCCGGGGCACGGCATCGGCCGAGACCGTCGCCAGCCGCGCCACCCGGGCGCCGGCGAACCGCTCTCTCGCCCACTGCTCATCGTGTCGCACCGTCCGAGCCTATCCGCGTCGGCGAGGACGGCCCGGAGACGGATACGGTGTCCCGCATGGCTTCCGAACCCCTCCCTCGTGCTGCCTGCTGAGGCCGAGCGGCTGCTCACCGTCGACCTGGTCGAGTGGCTCGCCGACCTGGTCGATCCGGCGCTGCTGAGGCAGGAGTCGCCGAAGGCGCGGCTCCAGGGGCTGCGCAGCGCGGTCGTCCACCGGATCGGGGTCAACGAGGCCTCCGCACTGCTGCACTTCCGCGACGGTCTCGAGCACAACCCGCTGCCGCTGCGCGACCAGGACGGGCTGCGGCTGGTGCTGGTCACCAGCCGCGGAGAGGACCTGGCCGTCGACGACGTCGAGTTCGCCGACTGGAGCCGCGACGACGACTGCCTGCGCTGCCGGACCGCGCTGGAGAGCTGGGCGCCACCCGCCTTCGACAACGGTTCACGGATCACGTCCGTGGGCGCTCTGCACATCGCCTACGACCACGCCGACCGCGCCGGCATGGAGCCCGAGGAGATTCTGGCCCGGCTCCGGCCAGCGGTCGCCGAGGCCAATACCGCCCTCGGCACCTGGGACGCCTCGACGGTCGGCGCCTACTGGTATCCCGCCACCGAGACCTGGGCCCACGTCATCCCGCTGCCCCTGGACCGGCAGCGCGACCCGGTGGCGGGCGTGCTCATCCGCCACCCGGACGGCTACCACCTCGTCACGATCCTGACGCGGCGTACGGCGTTCTGGAACGTGGTCAGCGTCGGTCAGGTCCCGCCGGCGTGGCTGGACAACCCCGAGGATCAGTCCTCCGGGTCGTAGCCCAGGTTGGGCGACAGCCAGCGCTCGGCCTCGGTCATCGTCCAGCCCTTGCGCCGGGCGTAGTCGGCGACCTGGTCCTGACCGATACGGCCGACGACGAAGTACTGCGAGTCGGGGTGGCCGTAGTAGAGGCCCGAGACCGACGCGCCCGGCCACATCGCCATCGACTCGGTGAGCTCGATGCCGGTGTTCGCCTCGACGTCGAGCAGCGACCAGATGGTCTGCTTCTCGGTGTGGTCGGGGCAGGCCGGGTAGCCCGGAGCGGGGCGGATGCCGGAGTACTTCTCGGCGATCAGGTCCTCGTTGGGGAGCTTCCCGTCGCCACCCTCGTCGGCGGCGTAGCCCCAGAACTCGGTGCGTACGCGCTCGTGGAGGCGCTCCGCGAACGCCTCGGCGAGGCGGTCGGCGAGCGCCTCCACCAAGATCGCGGAGTAGTCGTCGAGGTCGTCCTTGAACGCCTTGACCCGGTCGGGCAGGCCGATCCCGGCCGTCACCGCGAAGGCGCCGACGTGGTCAGCCCCCTCGCCGACCGGAGCGACGAAGTCGGCCATCGACTTGTTGGAGATGCCGTCGCGGTGCTGGCCCTGCTGACGCAGCTGGAACAGTGTCGCGCGCTCCTCGGTGCGCGAGTCGTCGGCATAGACGATCACGTCCTCACCGGTCGAGTTGGCCGGGAAGAGGCCGTAGACGCCGCGTGCCTCGATCCACTTCTCCTCGATGATCTTGTCGAGCATCTCCTGCGCGTCGTCGTAGAGCTTGCGCGCGGCCTCGCCGGTGGCCGGGTTGTTGAGGATGTCGGGGAAGCGTCCCTTCATCTCCCAGGCGTTGAAGAACGGCTGCCAGTCGATGTAGTCGCGCAGCTCGGCGATCGGGTATTCCAGCAGCGTGTGCACGCCGGGCTGTGCGGGCTCCGCCGGCGCCTTCGAGAAGTCGAGCTCCGGCTTGTTGGCCTTCGCCTGGACGTACGTCAGCGACACCCGCTCGCGCCGCTCGGCGTGGCGCTCGCGGAGCGAGTCGTAGTCGACCTTGACCTCGGCCATCAGCTTCTCGCGGCGGCCGGCGTCGAGGAGGGCTGCCGCGGTCGGCACCGAGCGGGAGGCGTCCTTGACCCACACGACCGGGCCGTCGTAGGCCTTGTCGATCTTGACCGCGGTGTGGGCCCGCGAGGTGGTGGCGCCGCCGATGAGCAGCGGCAGGTCGAGCCCGACGCGCTGCATCTCGGTGGCGAAGCCGACCATCTCGTCCAGCGACGGCGTGATCAGGCCGGAGAGGCCGATGATGTCGGCGTCGTGCTCCTTGGCGGCGTCGAGGATCTTCTGGGCAGGCACCATCACGCCGAGGTCGATCACCTCGTAGTTGTTGCACTGCAGCACCACGCCGACGATGTTCTTGCCGATGTCGTGGACGTCGCCCTTGACGGTTGCCATCACGATGGTGCCGTTCTTGGTCTCGGCGTCGCCCGGCTTCTTCTCGGCCTCGATGAACGGGATCAGGTACGCGACCGCCTTCTTCATCACCCGCGCGCTCTTGACCACCTGAGGCAGGAACATCTTGCCGGCACCGAACAGGTCGCCGACGACGTTCATGCCGTCCATCAGCGGCCCCTCGATGACCTCGATCGGACGGCCACCACGAGCCGAGATCTCGGCGCGGAGCTCCTCGGTGTCGGCCTCGACGTAGGCATCCAGGCCCTTGACGAGCGCGTGGGTGATCCGCGCCCCTACCGGCAGCTCGCGCCAGGCCTCGGCCTTGGCCTCCGCCTCGGGTGAGTCCTTGTTGTACTTCGAGGCGATCTCCAGCAGCCGCTCGGCGGCGTCGGCGCGCCGGTTGAGCACGACGTCCTCGATCCGGTCCCGCAGCTCGGGGTCGACCTCGGAGTAGGGCACCAGCGCGCCGGCGTTGACGATGCCCATGTCCAGGCCCGCCTCGATCGCGTGGTAGAGGAAGACCGCGTGGATCGCCTCGCGCACGGGGTTGTTGCCGCGGAAGGAGAAGCTCACGTTGGAGATGCCGCCGGAGACCTTCGCGCCGGGGAGGTTCTGCTTGATCCAGCGAACCGCCTCGATGAAGTCCGCGCCGTAAGTCGCGTGCTCCTCGATCCCGGTCGCGACCGCGAACACGTTGGGGTCGAAGATGATGTCGTCGGGCTCGAAGCCGACCTCGTCGACGAGAATCCGGTAGGCCCGCTCGCACACCGCGATCCGGCGCTCGTAGGAGTCGGCCTGGCCGTCCTCGTCGAAGGCCATCACGACCGCGGCGGCGCCGTAGCGCTTGCACAGCTCGGCGTGCTCGACGAAGGACTCCACGCCCTCCTTGAGCGAGATCGAGTTGACGATCGGCTTGCCCTGGACGAGCTTGAGGCCGGCCTCGATGACCTCCCACTTGGAGGAGTCGATCATGATCGGGACCCGGGAGATGTCAGGCTCGGAGGCGACCAGGGTCAGGAACCGGGTCATCGCGGCGACCCCGTCGATCATGCCCTCGTCCATGTTGACGTCGATGACCTGGGCGCCGTTCTCGACCTGCTGAGCGGCCACGGAGAGCGCGGTGTCGAAGTCGCCGGCCTTGATCAGGTTGCGGAACTTCGCCGACCCGGTGATGTTGGTCCGCTCCCCCACGTTGACGAAGAGGCTCTCCTCGGTCACGGTGAACGGCTCCAGGCCGGAGAGCCGCAGCGCGGGCTCGACCTCGGGGACGTCGCGGGGCGCGACCCCCTCGACCTGCTTGGCGATCTCGGCGATGTGGGCCGGGGTGGTGCCGCAGCAGCCGCCGACCAGGTTCACGAACCCGGCCGTGGCGAACTCGTGGACGTGGCCAGCGGTGTCACTCGGGCCCTCGTCGTACTCGCCGAAGGCGTTCGGGAGCCCCGCGTTGGGGTAGCAGGAGACGAACGCGTCCGAGATCCGGGAGAGCTCGGCGATGTAGGGGCGCATCTCCTGGGCGCCGAGCGCACAGTTGAGGCCGACCAGGAGCGGGTCGGCGTGGCGTACGGAATCCCAGAACGCCTCGGTGACCTGCCCCGACAGGGTGCGGCCGCTGGCGTCGGTGATCGTCCCGGAGATCACTACCGGCCAGCGGCGGCCGTACTCCTCGAAGACCTGCTTGACAGCGAAGATCGCCGCCTTGGCGTTGAGGGTGTCGAAGATCGTCTCGATGAAGATCAGGTCCGAGCCGCCCTCGAGGAGCGCGCGGGTCGCGTCGGCGTAGGCGTCGCGGAGCTGCTCGTAGGTGACGTTGCGGGCGCCGGGGTCGTTCACGTCCGGGCTGATGGAGGCCGTACGCGTCGTCGGGCCGAGCGCGCCGGCGACGTAGCGCGGCTTCTCGGGGGTCGCGTAGATGTCCGCGGCCGCACGAGCCAGGCGCGCGGCCTCGAAGTTGATCTCGTAGGCGAGGTCGGCCAGGTCGTAGTCGCTCAGCGAGACCGCGTTTGCGTTGAAGGTGTTGGTCTCGATGATGTCGGCGCCGGCCTCGAGGTATTCGCGGTGGATGCCCTCGATGATCTGCGGCTGGGTCAGGTTGAGCAGGTCGTTGTTGCCGATGAGGTCGCTGGGCCAGTCCTTGAATCGCTCGCCGCGGTAACCGGCCTCGTCGGGACGGTCACGCTGGATCGCAGTGCCCATCGCACCGTCGAGCACCATGATCCGCTCCTTCAGGGTGGCGGTCAGGGTCTCGGTGACATCAGGGCGCAGACTCACTCTTGTTTCCTCTCCCGGGCGGGCACGGTGGTGTGCACGGCTTTGCCTGAAACACGCTACGACGTAGGTGCGCGGGCCATGCCATTTCATTCCGAATCCTGACACTGGCAGTCCACCAGGTGGGAATTGAGAAGGTGTACGTGGGGTGAACGGCGCCGACTCCCTGGTCCCGGTGACTAGGGTGGAGGTGTGATCGAGATCGAAGAGACCCGCGACCTGGTCGATCCTGTGGTGATCGCCGCGTTCGAGGGCTGGAACGACGCGGCCGATGCCGCCTCCGGCACGGTTGACCATCTGATGGACGTCTGGCACGCGCGGGTGGTGGCCGAGATCGATCCCGAGGACTTCTACGACTACCAGGTCAACCGGCCGGTCACGGCCACCGACGAGAACGGCTTCCGTTCCATCACCTGGCCCACCACCCAGGTCGCCGTCTGCTCCCCGCCCGACCTGGACCGCGACATCATCCTGGTGCGCGGCATCGAGCCCAACATGCGCTGGAAGCAGTTCGTCAGCGAGATCCTGGAATGCGTCGACGAGCTCGGCGGCCAGCTCGTGGTGACCCTCGGTGCGCTCCTCGCCGACGCCCCGCACACCCGGCCGATCCCGGTCTCCGGCACCGCCACCGAGCCCGACCTCGTCGACCGCCTCAAGCTCGACTCGCCGTCCTACGAGGGGCCGACCGGCATCGTCGGCGTGCTCCAGGAGGCCTGCATCCAGTCCGACATCCCCGCGGTCTCCTACTGGGCCGCCGTCCCCCACTACGTCGCCGCCCCGCCCTGCCCCAAGGCCACCCTCGCGATCATCAACAAGCTCGAGGACCTCCTGCAGTGCTCCATCCCCCTCGGCGACCTCCCCGAGGACGCTCGAGCCTGGGAGCGCGGCGTCAACGACCTCGCCGAAGAGGACGAGGACGTCTCCGACTACGTACGCTCCCTCGAGGAGGCCCGCGACACCGCCGACCTCCCCGAGGCCAGCGGCGACGCGATCGCTCGGGAGTTCGAGCGCTACCTCAAGCGGCGTACGGACGACTCTTAGAACCGGGCGCAGGGATACCCGGTTAACCGGGTATCCCTGCGCTTCTCAGGCAATGCAACACCCGAGAAGCGCAGGAAACACCTGAGCGGTGTGACGCATGTGACCCCTGGGGCCGGCAGTCAGAGCTTGATGCCGAGCGCCGCGTCGACGACCTGGGCGATCGTCTCGCCGGCGAGAGCGTCGGAGGTCTCGGCGAGACCGCCCTCACCGAGCGTGGCGGCGACCCAGGCGTCGACGGCCTCGACCGCACGCGGGGCGTCGAGGTCGTCGGCCAAAGCACCCAGGATCGTTTCGACGACCGGGGCCGCGGGAGCGCCGCGGCCGAGGGCGACGGCCTTGCGCCACTCGGCGATCTTGTCGACGGCGTCGAAGAGCTTGGCGTCGGTCCACTCCCAGTCGTCGCGGTAGTGGTGGCCCAGCAGCACCAGCCGGATCGCCATCGGGTCGATCTCGGAGTTGCGCAGGGCGGAGACGAAGACGAGGTTGCCACGCGACTTGGACATCTTGTGGCCGTCGTAGGCCACCATCCCGCCGTGGGTGTAGATCTCGGCGAAGTCCTTGCCTGCCGACCGCGCGTGCGAGCCGGACATCTCGTGGTGCGGGAAGACCAGGTCGGAGCCGCCGGCCTGGACGGTGAACCCGGCACCGAGGTGCTCCAGGGCGATCGCGGTGCACTCGATGTGCCAGCCGGGGCGGCCGGGACCGTAGGGCGAGGGCCAGGACGGCTCGCCGGGACGCTCGGCGCGCCACAGCAGCGGGTCGAGCGGGTCCTTCTTGCCGGCCCGCTCCGGGTCGCCGCCGCGCTCGCCGAAGAGCTCGATCATCTCCGAACGGCCCAGGCGAGACTCCTCGCCGAACGCGTCGTCGACGGCCACCGAGGCGTAGACGTCCTCGTCGACCTTGTAGATCGCGCCGGCCTCCTCGAGCTCGCCGATCAGCGAGACGACCAGCGGGATCGACTCGACCGCGCCGATGTAGTGCTGCGGCGGGACGACCCGCAGCGCCTCCATGTCCTGCCGGAAGAGCTCGGTCTCGCGCTCGGCGAGCGCCTCCCACTCGATGCCGACCTTGTCGGCCCGCTCGAGCAGCGGGTCGTCGACGTCGGTGACGTTCTGGGTGTAGCCGACCTCGTAGCCGGCGTTGAGCCAGGCCCGGTGGAGCAGGTCGAAGGCGACGTAGGTGTTGGCGTGGCCCATGTGGGTCGCGTCGTAGGGCGTGATGCCACAGACGTACAGCGAACGCCGCCCCTGACCCTCCGTCGGGACGACCGCGTCCCGCTGATGGTCATAGAGCTGCACCTCGGGCCCGTTGACGGACAGTTCTGGGACGTCGGGGGCAGACCATGCGCGCATGGGTGCAGCCTACTTGGCGGGGACCACGTGTCTCAGAAGGGCGGCCACGGGATGACATGGCGGTCGTACTCCGGCCGCGGGAAGACCCTCTCGGCGAGCAGGATCTCGCAGCGCCGGCCGAGCGCGTCGACCTCCCGACCCGTCAGGTACGCAGCCAGCTCCCGCCCCAGCGCGCCGGCGAGCCCCTCATGGACCGCCCGGATACCGGCGAGCTCCTCGTCGGAGAAGCCCTGCCCCCGCCATCCCCACAGGATGGTGCGCAGCTTCGGCTCCTCGTGGAAGGTCAGCCCGTGGTCGCAGCCGTAGCGACGCCCGCCGGAGACCGGCAGGACGTGGCCGCCCTTACGGTCGGCGTTGTTGGTGATCGCGTCGAAGACCGCCATCCGTCGCAGCCCGGGGGTGTCCTCGTGGGCCAGGGTGACGACCCGGTCCCGGTCGTCGAAGCCGTCGAAGACCCGGAGGTAGCCGTCCGGCACCGCCCCCTCCGGCACGATCGTGACCGGCTCGAGGGTCTCGTCGGCGTGGACCCAGCGCTGGATCATCCCCGGGCCGTGAGGCCCGTCGCCGAGCCAGGTCCCGGGGACCACGGACCATCCCAGCGTCTCCGAGACGAGGTACGCGGCGACCTCGCGGTGCGCGAGCTGCCCGTCGGGGAAGTCCCACAGCGGCCGCTCCCCCGCGATCGGCTTGTAGACCACCTCGGACTCGCCGAGGGTGGCCAGGAACGTCGCGTTGGAGGCCGTGGTCAGTCGCCCGACGAGCTCCAGCGTCCCCTCATTCTCGGGGGCACTGGGCGCGATCTCCGGGGCCGGATCCACAGGATCAGACCGGGTCACGCCGCTTGAACCCGTTCGCCCGGACGCACAGGTGTCCCTCGGGGTCGATCGGGCCGCCGCAGAACGGGCAGTTGGGGCGTCCGGCACCCAGCACCGCCTCGGCCCGCTTGACGAAGGCACGGGCGTTGCGCGGGGCGATCCGCACCAGGAGCACCTCGTCGGGCTCCGGCTCATCCAGCTCGATGGCCGCCACGGCGTCCTCGTCGACCAGCTGGCCCGACTCGTCGACCTCCGCGATGATCTCGGTCTCGCTGATCGGGAAGACCTCGAGGACGACCTTGTCCTCGTCGGGGTCCCAGGCCAGCGTCATCGTGCCGGCGCGGAACTCCTCCTCGATCGGCTGCTCCAGCGGTCCGTTGTCGTCGAGGTCGTAGGGAGCGATCGCCGGCACCACAGCCGGCGCCGACTTCATCACCTCGTCGAGGAGCTCGTCGAGCCGTTCGGCGAGCACCGTGACCTGCTGCTTCTCCAGGGCCACGGAGACGACTCGCGCTCCCTCACGCGCCTGGAGGAAGAACGTACGCGCCCCGGGCTCGCCGACGGTGCCGACGACGAATCGCTCGGGCGGGTCGAAGGCGTGCATCACAGGCATGGTCAAACCTTATCCAGACCAGGCTCAGGACCCGAGCCGCCGCCCACGACGGCGTCGTCGTTACGCCGCCGCGACGACTTGCGTCCCTTCTTCGCGGCCGGCTTCGGGGCCAGCCAGGACAGATCGCCGGCGTGCGTGTTCGTGGCCAGGACCGAGGGACGCCCCTCGCCGTAACGGACGACCGAGATCGAGGCCGGGTCGACGTGCAGCCGCTGGAAGAGATCCAGGTGCATGCCGAGCGCGTCGGCCAGGATCGACTTGATCAGGTCGCCGTGGCTCACGCACAGCCAGACCGCCGCGTCGCCGTGCGCGGCCGTGACGGCGGCGTCGTGGCGGCGTACGGCCTCGACTCCTCGGGCCTGCATGGCGGCCATCGACTCGCCCCCGGGGAAGGTGACCGCGGAGGGCTGGGTCTGCACCGTCTTCCACAGCTTGCGACGCGCCAGGGTGGTGATCTTCTCCCCCTGCCACTCGCCGTAGTCGCACTCGGAGACGCCGTCCTCGACGACGACGGTGGGCTGCTCGGCGCGACCCTCGAGGATCACCGACAGGGTCTGCTGGCAGCGCTCCATCGGACTGGTCACCGCGAGCGCCAGCGGGACCGGCGCGATCCGCTCGGCAGCTCTGCTCGCCTGCTCCACGCCGCGCTCGTCCAGCCTCACCCCGGGAAGCCGACCGGCCAGGGTGCCGGATGCGTTCGCCGTCGTACGGCCGTGTCTCACCAGGATCATCGTCGCCACGACTCGCGACCCTATCCACACCGGTGAAGCCGGCCCACAATGCCGGGCAGCATGCCCTAACCTGACAACGTGATCGTCGACAGCGCTCTCTACCGCGGCGGTGCGCGCGACAGGATCGACTGCGCACCGCACGACTACGCCACGCTGCGCAGCGGCGTGAAGGACGAGGGCGACTTCGTCTGGCTCGGGCTCTACCAGCCCAGCCAGTACGAGCTCGAGGAGGTCGCCGAGGCCTTCGGCCTGCATCCGCTCGCCGTCGAGGACGCGCTGACCGCCCACCAGCGGCCCAAGCTGGAGCGCTACGAGGGCGGGATGTTCCTGGTCGTCAAGACGCTCTGGTACGTCGACTCCGAGGACGCCGTCGAGACGGGCGAGGTCGCCTTCTTCATCGGCCCCGACTACGTGATCACGGTCCGCCACGGTCGCGGAACCCGGCTCGCGCCGGCCCGTGAGCTGCTGGAGAACAGCGACGAGCAGCTCCTCGCCGAGGGGCCCTACTCCGCGGTCCACGCGGTGGTCGACTACATCGTGGACGGCTACGTGGACGTCGCCACCGAGCTCACCAAGGACGTCGACGAGGTCGAGACCTCGGTCTTCTCCGACGAGCGCACCCACGACTCGGCCCGGATCTACCGCCTGCGCCGCGAGATCGCAGAGGTACGCCGCGCGGTGATGCCGCTGCGCGAGCCGGTGCGCCGCTTCGCCAACGGAGAGGGCGGGATCGACCCTGACCTGCGCCCCTACTTCCGCGACGTCCTCGACCATCTCGCCTCCATCGTGGAGTCGATCGAGAACCTCGAGACGTTGCTGTCCTCCGCCTTCGAGGCCCACCTGGCGCAGCTCTCGCTCCAGCAGAACGACGACATGCGCAAGATCTCGGCGGGCGCGGCGATGATCGTGGTGCCGACCCTCATCGCCGGGATCTACGGGATGAACTTCACCCACATGCCCGAGCTCGACTGGAGGTTCGGCTACCCGTTCGCGCTGCTGCTGATGGGTGGCGTGATCACCGGGATGTGGATCTTCTTCCGCAAGTCCGGATGGTTCTGATTGATCGCGACGAACCAGGTCAGCCATCCCGCGCGGTGCGAATCTTGCGGCCCAGGTCCCGAACCGCGGCACCGTCACCCCATCCGTCTCCGCCGAACCAAGGGTCGACCTCGTCGCCTCTGAGCCAGGCAAGTACGCCGCCGGGGTCGGCATGACCTTCGGCACTGAGTCGCGCGTCGACAACATCCGAAACCTCGGAGCCGTCCGCGATCCGGGACCATCGGAGCGCTCCCGCAGGGTCGTCGTAGATCAGCCAGTTCGGTGCGCGGCCCGACGTAACGCAGGCGCAGATGAGCACGGCACGGTTGGCTGGTGAACGCGTCCCGCCAGCCGAGCCCAACTCGATTGCACGCGTAGTCACTTGCTCAAGGAGCGCCTCGACGAGTGCCACAGACTGGTCGTCCGAATCTGCTGCCTCTGGTCGACCGAACACCCATCAACCGTACGCGGAGCGCGCCATGCAATAGAGGAAACTGGTTCCTAGCCAGTTTCCTCTATTGCAAGGCGCGCGCTCCCGCGGCCTCGTCTGGCAGAACAATTGGCGTGGACGCGGGTCCGGTGGCGACCTACCGTCGGCCCATGCTGATCACCTCGGGCCAGGCATGTGAGCTCCTGGGAAGGGTGCACCTCCTCGGCCGCAACCAAGCGCTCCGGGTGCTGCAGTCCGGACTCGCCGGAGAACGTACGCGACTCGGAGCCGGTTACGGGTATGACAGCGACGCGCTCGATGCCCTCCTCGCCCGGCCCCGTTGCGGCACCGAGGCGCTCGACCAGCACAGACCGTTCATCGCTCGTATCGGGCGCAACCGGCCGTTCGACGCACGCGCGGCTTGGGATGAGCAACGCGAGCAGTTGGCGGACGGCTGGTACTTACCAAGGCTCGCCGTCGAGCAGATGCGCGGACACCATCCGGTCCCGTTCCTGGCGACCCTTGGCGCCTGGGTCGTCTTCGGCGGCAGGATCAGCGGCTATGAGAAGACCCGCATGGAGCCGGTCGACGTGCGGCCACAGAACCGGAGCCATGGCCCCACCCGATTCACCTTGACCCCGCCCGGAGACTGGTTCCCCGAGTTCGAAGGCACCTGGCTGCCGATCGAGAACGGCGCGACCTGGACCCACTGGGGCGCCCTGAACTCGACTCCGTCACGAGCGGATCCGTTCCGCGCCGACTACCACGAGCGGCTCGACGACGAACGCTTCATGAAGCGGCTCTACTCGACTGCTCGCCACCGGTCGCTAGCCCGCAGACTCGCCGACCCACCAACCGACAGCTAGTCGAGCTGCTTGACCGGGCGGGCATCGAGATGCTCCCGGTCGCACCACAGCGAGAGGTCGTCGGCGAACTCCGACTCGCCCTCACCGCCCTTCGAGTCGAGCTGCTCACCCTGATACCACTCGGTGAGCATCGCGGCGTCGTCGTAGCCGGCCGGCATCCGCGGGCCCTGGTAGCGGACCGCGACGACCTCCTTCTCGCGCACAGAGATCATCCACGCCCAACCCGCGTCGTCGCCCTGGGCCGGCTGCCAGGCGAAGACCAGCGGGCCACGTTGACCCTTCGTGGTGACGCAGTGCTTGCGCAGCGTCGGCGCCGAGCAGGGCTTGCGGGTCATCCAGGCGGGCGGGGACGGCGCGGCGAGGACGTCGATGTCGGCGTCCGGCATCCCCGTGAAGTCAGGCGAGGAGCGCTGCAGCAGCCGCCCTCCGATGGCATCGGGGCCGAACTTGTCACGCAGCGGGGACCGGATGACGCCCTTGTAGTAGCCGTAGCCACCCCGGCCGCCGACATAAGCCTGGGCGATGCCGTGGTCGGTGTTGGGCACCAGCTCGTACGCCGTGGGGTCGGGCTCGCCGCCCTCCCAGTCGTCGAGCTCCTCACCCAGGGCGAGGGTCGAGGAGGTCGCCTGGTAGCGGAGCCGCGGGTCCTCGACGACGGCGACCAGCTTCTCGACGCTGATCGGCATGTCGAGCGTGCGAGGGTCGCCGGTGATGGTGGGCCCGGCGTAGCCGATCGAGGCGGTCTCGCCGCCCTCGCGCAGCAGCACGACCCCGACGACGCCGGGGTCCTCCTCGGGCTCCTCCTCGGTCCAGCGCAGCTGCATCTCGGCGTTCTTCACCTCGGTCGGCAGATCGACGCAGCGCTGCCCGAGCTCGCTCCGGCATGCCCCGACCTCCTCTGGCGGCTGAGCCGAGACGGCGACGTTCACCAGGTCGCCGTCGTACTCACCGTCGGTGCCGTAGCGAAGGTCGACCGAGACCTGCTCGGGAGGCGTGGACTCGTCGGTGTACGAGGCGGCCCGGCTGGAGGTGTCGGTCGGCAGGTGCTCGAGCGCGACCGCTGCGACGGCACGGTGGGTGATACGGCCCGGATCGACGCCGGCGCCGGCGTCGACAGCCTGGCCGGAGCACCCCGAGACTCCGACCAGCAAGCCGACGACGCCGACCACGGCGAGAGGCCTCACGGCCTTGGCAGCGCGCATCAGTGGAGGAAGGTGAACAGAGGCGAGTCGGGCTCGATCCGCTCTATGAGCAGGTCGCTGGCGCCCATCCGCCCGAGGAGACCCTCGAGACCGTCGGCGGAGTCGAGGTCGATACCGATCAGCGCGGGACCGAGCTCACGGTTGGACTTCTTGACGTACTCGAAGACCACGATGTCCTCGCCGTCTGCGAGCACGTCGTCGAGGAAGCCGCGCAGCGCCCCGGGAGCCTGCGGGAAGGAGACCAGGAAGTAGTGGCGCAGACCCTGGTGGATCAGCGCCCGCTCGAGCACGTCGGCGTAGCGGGAGACGTCGTTGTTGCCGCCGGAGAGGACGGCACCGACACGCTTGGCGCCGCGCAGATCGATCTGCCCCAGGGCCGCCACCGCGAGCGCGCCGGCGGGCTCGGCGATGATCCCCTCGGTCTGGTAGAGCTCGAGCATCTCCACGCAGATCGCGCCGACCGGCACGGAGACGAGCTCGTCGACGTACTCCTTGACGATCGGGTACGTCACCTTCCCCGCGGTCGCGACCGCGGCTCCGTCCACGAAGGTGTCGAGTGTGTCCAGCCGGACCGGCTCACCGGCCTCGATCGCGGCCGCCATCGAGGCCGCGCCCGCGGGCTCGACCCCGATGATCCGGGTCTGCGGCCAGACCTCGCGCACCCAGGTCGCCACCCCCGAGGCGAGCCCACCGCCACCGACCGGCAGGAGCAGCACGTCGAGCGGCTCACTGATCTGGGAGGTCAGCTCGTAGCCGACCGTGCCCTGCCCGGCGATCGTGCGCGGGTCGTCGAAGGCGGAGACATAGGTGGCGCCGAGCCCGCGCCCGAGCTCGTAGGCGTAGGCCGAGGCCTCGTCGTAGGTCGAGCCGTGCAGGGTGAGCGTCACGTGCGAGCCGCCGAGGGCGGTGACACGGTCGCGCTTCTGCTTGGGCGTGTTGGTCGGGACCACGATGTGGCCGGGCACCCCGAGGCGGGCGCAGGAGATCGCGACACCCTGGGCGTGGTTGCCGGCGCTGGCGCACACCACGCCGCGCTCGAGCTCCTCGGGCGTCAGCGAGCTCATCAGGTTGTAGGCGCCCCGGACCTTGTAGGAGCGCCCCAGCTGCAGGTCCTCCCGTTTGAGCAGGACCTCGGCGGCGTACCTCTCCGAGAGTCTGACCGAGCGTTCGACCGCCGTGCGCGTGGCGATCGTGCGCGCGGCGGCCTCCTCGATCGCTGCGGGTGTTACGGCGGGCTTCACACCGGACTCAGGCACGTGCCTGAGTTTGTCACGATCACCACTCGGTGAGCACACCCGCGCCGAGGAGTCCCAGAACCACGAGTCCGAGGACGACCCGGTAGATCACGAACGGGGTGTAGGTGTTGTGCGAGAGGTACTTCAGCAGCCACGCGATCACGGCGTAGCCGAGGACGAAGGAGACGATCGTGGCGACGATCGTCGGGCCCCAGCCGTAGAGGTTGGCACCGTGGGCGATCTCGCCCATCTCGAACAGACCAGCGCCGAAGACCGCCGGCAGCGCCAGCAGGAAGGCGTAGCGGGTCACGGTGGCCCGCTCGTAGCCGAGCGCGCGGCCCATCGAGATCGTCGCCCCCGAGCGGGAGACGCCGGGGATCAGCGCGCAGGCCTGGGCGCAGCCCATCAGGATCGCGTCACGCCAGGACAGGTCGTCGAACTGCTTGCGGTTCGCACCGAGCCGGTCGGCGATCCCGAGGACGATGCCCATGACCACGAGCATGGTGCCGACGACGTACAGGCTGCGCAGGTCGTGCTCGATGATGTCCTTCATCACGAAGCCGATCACCACGATCGGGATCGAGCCGACGATGATGAACCAGCCCATCCGGGCATCGGTGTGGCTGCGCAGCTCGGCGTTGAAGAGGCTCCGGAACCAGGTCACGATGATGTCGCGGATGTTGCGCCACATGTAGACCACCACGGCCAGCTCGGTGCCGATCTGGATCACGGCGGTGAACGCCGCGCCGGGGTCTCCCCAGCCGAGCAGCTCGGGGAAGATGCGCAGGTGCGCGCTGGATGAGATGGGCAGGAACTCGGTGAGTGCCTGAAGAATGCCCAGTGCGATCGCCTGCAGATAATCCACGGGCGGAAACTCTAAGGGGCATGTACGCCGCACCCGACCGCTGCCTCCCCGTCGGTGTGTCCGCCGTCACTGCCAGCGTGTCCGGCCGGGACCCTGCCGGGGGCACGGATAGATTGGTCTCATGCAGAGCCGACTCCTCGGAGCCACTGGGCTGCGAGTCTCGTCTCTCGCCCTGGGCACCATGACCTGGGGCAGCGTGACCGACGAGCATGAGGCCCGCGAGCAGCTGGCCGGTTTCACCGAGGCCGGCGGCACGCTGGTCGACACCGCCGCCGGCTACGGCGACGGGGCTTCGGAGGCGCTGCTCGGCTCGCTCCTGGAAGAACGTGTCGTGGCTCGTGACGACGTCGTCCTGGCGACCAAGGGCGGCATCACCTGGCGCGGCGGCAACCGAGGCGTGAACACATCTCGCGGTGGCCTGCTGACCGGCCTCGACGCCTCGCTGAAGCGGCTCGGCGTCGACCATGTCGACCTGTGGCAGGTGCACGTCTGGTCTCCCGAGGTGCCGCTCGAGGAGACCCTCACGGCGCTCGACATGGCGCTGAGCAGCGGCCGGGCCGCCTACGTCGGTGTCTCCAACTACAGCGGGTGGCAGACCGCCCAGGCCGCGACCTGGCAGCGGGCCGTCCCGGGACGGGCGACGCTCGCCTCGACGCAGGTGGAGTACTCCCTGCTGGCCCGCGACATCGAGTACGAGGTGCTGCCGGCGACCGAGGCCCTGGGGATGGGCCTGCTGGCCTGGTCGCCGCTTGCGGGTGGCGTGCTGACTGGGAAGTACCGCACCGGCATCCCGTCCCACTCCCGAGGCGCCGACCCGAACTTCTCCGCCCGGGTGGACGCCTTCGACGACGAGCGCTCCCGCGGGATCGTCACCGCCGTCGCCAAGGCCGCCGAGGGCTTGGAGTGGACGCCGCTGCAGGTCTCGCTGGCCTGGGTGCGCGATCGGCCCGGCGTCACCGCGCCGATCATGGGCGCGCGCACGGCCGCGCAGCTCAAGGAGGCCCTCCAGGTCGCCGACCTGACCCTGCCGCCCGAGATCGCACTCGCCCTCGACGACGTCTCCGCGGTCTGACCCCTGCCGCTGGTCGAGTCGGTCGAGACCGCTCAGGAATCAGCGGTCCAGGCCTGGCACAACCACCACGCCGAGATGGCCCCGAACGTACGGTGCGGGTCGATCCCGGTGACCGTGGCGAACCGCTGAACCCGATTGCGGACAGTGTTCTCGTGAACGAAGAGGATCCGGGCCACAGCGGCGGCGTCGCGATCCGCCTCGAGCCAGGCGCGTACGGTCCGAGCCACCGCCTCAGCCGCGGCCCCGAGCTCGAGGTGCGCCGTTCGATGCCGCAGCGCGAGGGCCTCGGCGAGATCAGGGCGGGAGATCAGCGCAGCTGCGGGAGCGACGTCGCCGATGTGAACCGCTCCGGACAGGCCGGTCGCCTCGGCGGCCGGGACGGCGGCCACCGCCAGGCGATGGGCGACGCCGAGCTCCTCCGCAGCCACCGGGCCGGCGATCCCGACCACCGGCCTGGTCCCACCGGGACGGAACACCGGCGGCCCAGGCACCACCGCGACCAGGGTGTCGCCCACGGCCGCAGCGAGGCTGACGCCGCTGCCATCCGTCAGCCGCCGCACCGCGGCGGTGGACACCGTATCGCCGGGTCGAGTGACCAGCACCCAGAGCCCGGCGCCGGCGGCGAAGCCCCGCTCGGCGGCGGTGAGGGCGGCCACGGAGCCGCCCTCGAGAAGCCGCCGCATCGACTCCGCGTCGCGATCCCAAGCGTCGTGGGTTCGTGGAGCGTCACGGTGAGCGCGGATCAGTCGGGTGCGCACGGCGTCGGCCCAATCGTCATAGAGCTCGCGGGCATCCAGCAGGCTGTCGGCCGTGATCCCGGCCGCCTGGGCCAGCTCGCGGGTGCGTGCCCAGATCGCGCGCTCCGAGATCCGCACCGAGCCGAGCACCACGTCGATGGGGATGCCCTGGCGCGACCGGTTGACGGCGAGCTGCTCGACGACGGTCAGCTCCGCCTCGGTGGGCGCACGCCGGCCGGCCACGGCTCGACCGGCGGCGGTGAGGAGGACCCGGGTGTGGCCGGTGATGTCGGAGACGGGCAGGGTGGCCGACTCCTCGACATGGCTGCGAACGGCGGCGACGACTGCAGGGAGCAGGTCGTCGTCGGCCAGCACCCGTTCGATGAGGTCGACGATCGCCTCCCAGTCACGTTGTCCGGTCTTCACCCGCCGATCATGGCGCGCGATTGTTGTCCGCCACAATCCCGGCTCTCAGATCGGTGGCCAGGGCCAGGCATCTCAATGCCGATGCGCCCTAATGTTGTGGCGATCACCACCGTGGGGGTTTCATCGCCGGTCCGGACCAGGAGAACGTAGACATGAGGAAGTCCGCCCGCGTCGCCGTCATCGGCGCCGGCGCAGCCGGCCTGGCCACCACCAAGGCACTGCTCGACGTCGGGTCCGACGTCGTGACGTACGAGAAGGGTGATCGGCCGGGCGGACTGTGGAGCCAGCACAACAGCAGCGGCCTCTCAGCCGCCTACGACTCGCTCCACCTCAACACCAGCAAGGGCCGCACCGAGTTCGCCGACCACCCGATGCCGGCGAACTGGGTGGACTACCCCTCCGCCGAACTGGTCGCCGTCTACCTCACCGACTATGCCAACACCTTCGGGGTGACCGAGCGGATCCGTTTCGGCGCCACGGTCGTCGGCGTCGAGCGCGAGGAGTCCGGCAGCCACCGCGCCACCTGGTCAGTCACGTGCGAGGACGGTACGACTGAGCGGTACGACGCGGTGGTCGTCGCCAACGGACACAACTGGGACCCCCGCCGGCCCGAGCCCGGCTACCCCGGAACGTTCTCCGGCTTACAGATGCACGCCCACGACTACCGCGACGCGGAGGTCTTCCGCGATCGCCGCGTGCTCGTCGTCGGGATGGGAAACTCGGCGATGGACATCGCCGTCGACGCCTCCTACGTCGCCGCCTCCCCGGTACTGCTCTCGGCCCGTCACGGCGTCCACATCGTCCCGAAGTACCTCTTCGGCCGACCGGCCGATGCCACCGGTGGCGCGATCGCAGGTTTGCCGTGGCGAATGCGTCAACGCCTGGCAGAGACGATGCTGCGCGCCGCGGTGGGCCGTCCCGAGGCCTACGGCCTGCCTGCCCCGGCCGGCGGGCTGTTCCAGAACCACCCGACCATCAGCGACACGATCCTGCATCGCCTCACCCACGGGGAGGTCGCCCCCCGTCCCGGAATCGAGCGGCTCCACGGCGACCATGTGGTCTTCACCGACGGGCGCAGCGACAAGGTCGACACGATCGTGTGGGCCACCGGCTACCGCGTGAGCATCCCGTTCCTCTCCGAGCGTTGGCTGGGAACGGACCCCGAGAAGATGCAGCTGCACCACCGCGTCTTCCACCTCGACGACCCGAGCCTGGCCTTCGTCGGCCTCATGCAGTCGACCGGTGCCGCGCTGCCCATCGTCGAAGCCCAGGCCAAGCTCGTCGCGGCCCATCTGAGCGGGACGTACGCCCTCCCGGTGGAGTCCGAACGCCGCCGCATCGCCGATCGGGCGCTGCGCGAGGCGCGGGCCCGCTGGGGTGAGAAGCGGCCGGCGATGCGCATCGACTTCGACGCGTACCTCGCCTCGGTGCCGGGCGAGCTCAGAGCCGGCCGAAAGCGCCTCGATGCCGGCGCTTCCCCCTTCGTGTCGCGGCTGGTCCCCCTGCAGCCGCGGCCCGCAACCACCTCCACCGCAACCACCGATGAGGTCACCACATGAGCAGCCTGCGCGATGCCGCTGGTCTTCGCGTCCTGATCACCGGTGCCTCCGGCACGTTCGGCCGGGCCCTGGCCCGGGAGCTGTCCGCACGAGGAGCTGCGGTGGTCGGGCTCGACGTCGCGCCCCGCGACGACGACCCTGTCCCCGTCGTCGCGTGTGACCTGACCGACGACGACGCGGTCCCCGCCGCCGTCGCGACGGCGCTCGGGCACCTCGGAGGCCTCGACCTGCTGATCAACAACGCCGGCATCGGCGGCCCGGCACCGGCCGAGCTGGCGCCGGGCGCGGAGGTGCGCCGCCAGCTCGACATCAACCTGCTCGGGACCTGGCGGGTCAGCGCCGCCTGCGTACCGGCCCTGGTCGCCTCGCGCGGCCGGGTGGTGATGGTGGCCTCTCGGATGGCCGTCATGCAGCTGCCGCTCGCCGCGGCGTACGGCGCCTCCAAGCGCGCCATGGTCGCCTATGCCGACGCGCTCCGCCTCGAGCTCGGCACGCACGTCGGTGTCACCTGCGTCTATCCCTCAGCCGTACGCAGTCCGATACACGACACCACCGCGGCGGCCGGCCTCTCGCTGGAGGGGATGAGCTCCTACGAGCCGCTCGAGGGCGTCGTCGACACGGTGCTTCGCGCCGGCCTGTCCCGCCGGGCTCGACGCGACGTCCCGACCACACGTCGGGGCGCGGTGGAGCTCTTCCTCGCCCGCCACCTGCCCGCACTCACCGACCGCATCGTGGCGCGCACCTTCTCAGCCCGGATCCGGTCCGGCGCGTTCGGCACTGCCGAGCTCGCCGCCCCCGCGGTGGAGCGCCATGCCGAGGCCGACGCGTGATCACTACGGAGCAGGAGACGGCGCGCGCCGGAAACCTACCACTGGTCCAGTACGCTGCAGGCTCGCTCGGGATGGGCGCGTGGGTGACCGTCCCCGGGCTGCTCCTCCTCTACTTCCTGACAAACACGCTCGGCGTCACACCGCTGGTCGCGGGTCTGGCGCTGCTGGCGCCGAAGGTCATCGACGCGGTCGTCCATCCGGTGTTCGGGACGCTCTCGGACCGGGACGCCCGCCGCCACGGTCACCGTCGCGGCACGATGCGCTGGGGCCTCCTGCTCGGGCTCGCGATGGTCGCGATGTTCACCGTCCCCGGTGGCCTCCACGGCACTCCGGCGGCGCTGTGGGTCGCCGCCTGGTACGTCGTCGGCAACATCTGCTTCGCGGCTTTCCAGGTCCCCTATCTGACGACTCCCTCGGACCTGCGGGTCGGCTACCACGAGCGAACCCGTGTGTTCATGGTCCGAATGGTGCTGCTCACTGTGGGTCTGCTCGCCGCGGGCGTCGTGGCGCCGATTCTGGTCGCTGATGAGCAGCGCGACAGCTACACCCGGATGGCGCTGGTCTTCGCCGTCGTGATGGCGCTCACCGCCCTGGTCGCGATCCGCGGCGTACGCCGGCTGAACGCCACCTGTGGGTTCCGCGAGCCGGCGGCGCACTCGCAGTCCGTCCTCGCCGACCTGAGGCTGGCGTGGGCCGACCGCGACTTCCGGCTGCTGGTGCTCTCCTATCTGTTCACCGGCGCGACCACCCATCTGGTGCTGGCCGCGGTCCCGTTCTACGCCGAGCACGTACTCGGCCGGTCGGGCCTGACCGCCGTGCTGATGGGTGCCTTCCTCGGCCCGGCGATGGTCACCTCGCCGTTGTGGCTACGCCTCTCCCGGCGGATCGGCAAGCAGAGGGGCCTGCTGATGGCTCAGGCGCTCTTCGTCCTCGGCACCGCGACCCTGGTCGCCGGAGACCGGATGCCCACCGCGCTGACCGTCGCGGTCGTCGCCCTGCTCGGTACGTCCTTCGCGGGCCTGCAGCTGCTGGCCTTCTCGATGGTGCCCGACGCCGTGGCCGCCGCGGCGCGGCGTCGACCGGCCCGGGCCGGTGCCTACACGGGTGTGTGGACCGCTACCGAGGCGGTCGGAACCGCGCTCGGGCCCTACGTCTACGCCGCGGTCCTCGCCATCGGCGGTTTCGCAGCGGCGGTGGACGGCGAAGGCGTGCCGCAGACCGCGGGCGCGGTCGATGCCGTGCTGGTCGGTTTCACCGTCGTACCTGCGGTCCTGATGTCCATCGCCTGGCTCATCCAGCGACGCTGCGCCCTCGATCGGCCTACGTAAATCGACGCGCGGGAACACCTGGTTGGGCACACTGGTTCTCCAGGCAGTCCAGAGAAGGAGACGTGCATGGCTCGAGCCGAACGCCGCCCGCCCCGCCCGGGAGTGATGTGGGAGTACGACAAGGTGATCTTCTCGCGTGAGTTCTCCCGCAACATCGTCACCAAGCTCCTCGTCGAGCGCGCCGAGCACGGCGGCTGGGAGCTCGACCGCGTCCGGATCACCGCCGACGGCACCCGCCGGGTGACGCTTCGGCGCAAGATCATCCGGCAGCGGCTGACGGTCTGAGCGCGTCTCCGCGCTCCTCGCGCGTCCAGATAATAGGGTCCTGCGAGTGATCCATCTCGTACGCCACGGCGAAGCCGCCGGCGGGGACACTGTCGACCCCGGCCTCTCCGACCTCGGCCGACGCCAGGTCCAGGCGCTCGCCACCCGACTCGCGTTCCGTCCTGTCCGGCAGGTCCTGCACGGCCCGAGCCGGCGTACGTCCGAGACGGCCCGCATCCTCACCGAGAACCTCGGCGCGGGGCCGGTGCCCTCCGACCTTCTCGCCGACCGCACCCCGGTGCCGTCGGCGGAGCGTCGTGGCGACTACCCGACCCACCGCTGGGAGTGGTTCGACGATGTACCGGAGGCCGAGCGCGACCTCGACGGCACCGAGCTGACCGCCGCCTGGCACAAGCTCTGGTTCGAGCACCACGACGAGGAGATCGTGCTGGTCACCCACGCGTTCGTGGTCGCCTGGTTCGTACGCAACGTGCTCAACGCCCCGCCGGCGACCTGGATGCGGATCGGCCCGATCGGGAACGCGACCCTGACCAGCATCGGACCCAACCTCGCCGGTGAGCCCGTCGTCGAGACGTTCAACGCCGAGGTCATCCTCCCGATCTGATCTATCTGGGCCGATCTGGATAACCGGCGCCCACAAGGTGCCAACAACATGGACATCACCCCGCGACACGGCACCTGGGGCCTGCCCAACGCTGGCAGGATCCGCCCGTGATCTCGGCACTCGACACCCTGACCCCCGCCCAGCACGACCTCCTCGACCAGTGGCTCCCCGGAGCCGAGGTGGTTGCCGACCGCAGCGCACTGCACCGCGCCGGCACCTCCGCCCTCGTGCTCTCCACCGGTGACGACCGGTACCTGGTGAAGACCACGGCAGAAGGCGTACGCCACATCGACCGTGAGCTCGCGGCCCACCGCAGCTGGCTGGCCCCCTGGACCGACGCCGGCCGCGCGCCGAGCCTCGTCGAGGCCGACCTCGACGCCCGCATCATCGTGATGACCCACCTCGACGGCGAGCCGGCGAGCACCTCGGCCGCCATCCATGACCCCGAGATCTACCGCCAGGCGGGCGAGCTGCTGGCGTCGTTCCACGGCCAGGCCAGCGTCGAGGACGAGGACTACGAGCCGGAGCTCGACGAGCGCGCCCTCGCCTCGCTGGACACGGCGGGCCTGGGGGCCGACCTCACCGAGCGTCTCCGCACCGAGATCACCTCGTGGCCGACCCCGACGACGGTGCTCGTCCCCACCCACGGCGACTGGCAGCCGACCAGCTGGGTCGTCGACGCGGGCACCCTGCGCGTGATCGACTCCGGCCGCTTCGGCTTCCGCCCCGCCCTCTACGACCTCTCCCGGCTCTCCGCGCAGGACTTCGCCCGCAACGACACCTTCGAGAAGGCGTTCCTCGAGGGCTACGGCTCCGACCCCCGCGAGCCCGATGCCTGGCACCGCCTCCAGATCCGCGACGCCATCTCGGTCGCCGCCTGGGCCCACCGCACCGGCCACGCCGAGGTGGCCACTCTGAGCGTGGACACTCTCACCGCCCTGGTCCCCTGAACCGACGCCGAGTCGGCTCGTCAGGACGAGCCGACTCGGGCGCTGGCGGTGTCACACCTGGTCGAGGAAGCGGTCCATGACCCGCGCGCCGAACTGGAGCGCGTCGACGGGCACCCGCTCGTCCACGCCGTGGAAGAGCGCGGTGAAGTCGAGCTCCTCGGGCAGCCGCAGCGGCGCGAAGCCGTACGTCCTCATCCCGAGCCGCTTGAAGTGCTTGGCGTCGGTGCCGGCGGACATGAGGTAGGGGGCGACGAGGGCGTCGGGGTCCTCGGCGATCAGCGAGCGCTCCATGGCAGCGACGAGGGCGCCGTCGTACGGGGTCTCCCAGGGCATCTGGTTCTGGTCGAACTCGATGTCGATCCCCTCGCCGCACAGCTTGCGCAGCGTCTCGAAGAAGTCGTCCTCGAAGCCGGGCAGGAAGCGGCCGTCGACGTGGGCGGTGGCCTCGGTGGGGATGACGTTGACCTTGTAGCCGGCGCTGGTCATCGTCGGGTTGGTGACGTTGCGCAGGGTGGCGCCGATCATCCGGGCGGCCGGGCCGAACTCCTCCACGAGCCGCTCGGCGTTCTCCGGGGTCGGCTCCTCCCCCGCGATCTCACCGACCGCGGCGAGCAGCGTCTGCATCGTCGGGGTCAGCTGCACCGGCCATTCGTGGGCGCCGATGCGGGCGATCGCGCCGGAGAGCCGGGTGATCGGGTTGTCGCGGTTGATCATCGAACCGTGCCCGGCGGTGCCACGGGCCGTCAGCTTCATCCAGGCCATGCCCTTCTCGGCCGCCTCGATGAGATAGAGACGGCGTCCCTTCACCGTCGTCGAGAAGCCACCGACCTCTCCGACCGCCTCGGTGCAGTGGGCGAGCAGGTCGGGGTGGTCTTCGACGAGCACGTGGGCTCCCTTCATCCCGCCGGCCTCCTCGTCGGCGGTGAAGGCGAGCGTGATCGGGCGCTCGGGAATCCGCCCGGTGCGCTGGCGCTCACGGACGACCGCGAGCAGCATCGCGTCGAAGTCCTTCATGTCGACAGCACCTCGCCCCCAGACGTACCCATCTTGGATCTCGCCGGAGAAGGGGTCGATCTGCCAGTCCTCCGCGGCAGCGGGGACGACGTCGAGGTGACCGTGCAGGAGCAGCCCGTCCTGCCGATCGGTGGTCGAGCCTGTCGAGACCCCGCCCCACTGCGCGACGACCGAAGCCCGCCCTGACTCGGACTCGTAGATCTCGGAGGAGATGCCGACCTCGTCGAGCTGCGCCGCGACGTACTCGGCCGCCTTCCGCTCCCCCGGGCCCGGGTCGTTTCCATAGTTGCTGGTGTCGATGCGGATCAGGTCACGGCAGAGGTCGACGACCTCGGTCTCGGCGCTGGTCATACCGCCACCGTATCGACCGCGTGCGACAAACCGCCCCCTGACGTCCACCTATGCGCAACCTGAGGATTTCAGTGCGGTTGGATGCGTGGGTTTCCATGGGCGCATGCAGAAGCGTGCCCTCCTCTCCGCTCACCGCGCCGCGGCGCGTCAGTCGGGGCACCGTGACAACTCCTGGGAGTCGCTTCTGGAGGCCGTCCGGATGGAGGTCGACTACGTCGAGTTCGACGTGCACCGCACCCGCGACGGCGAGTTCGTCCTCCACCACGACGGCCACATCCGCGACCGCATCGGCCGCAGGGTCAAGATCGCGGACAGGACGTACGCAGCGCTGTCGAGGCTCGCGCCGTTCCGTCTGGTGCGCTACCGGGAGGCGCTCGAGCTGCTCGCCACCCACGGCAAGCACGCCCACATCGACCTCAAGTTCGCCTCGCCGTCGAACCACCTCGGGCTCCCGCACGAGGTCGACGCCGCCGAGATCGCCCTCGAGGTGATGAACGAGAGCTTCATCGTGACCACGATGGTCGACGAGTCCGTACGCGTCCTGCGCAACTGGGCCGACCTCCGTGCTCCCGAGACCCTCGTCGGTCTCTCTCTCGGTGGCGTCGACTTCCGCCACCACCCGCTCAAGCTCGTCCATCTCAAGCTCTCGGAGTTCTTCCCCGAGGGCCGCATCCGCCGCTCCCGCTCCAACCTGGTCGTCGTCGAGCAGCGCCTCGCCGATGTCTGGCTGCTGCGCTGGGCCCACCGCCGCAACATCAAGGTCCTCGTCTGGACCGTCGACAACCCCGGCCGTCTGCGCCGTTTCGTGCACGACAAGCGCGTCTGGATGGTCACCAGCAACCACCCCGCCCGCGCCCTCCTCCCGGCCTGACCTGGGCGTGTACCCGCAGGGCCATCCCGATTCGGCACGGGGACGGCCTCCTGATAATGTTCTTCTTGTTGCGCGCGGGTGGCGGAATAGGCAGACGCGCTAGCTTGAGGTGCTAGTCCACGTATTAGTGGGTGGGGGTTCAAGTCCCCCCTCGCGCACAGAGAGAAACCCCAGGGAGACCTGGGGTTTCTCGCATTTCACGAGGCGGCCTCATGGCCAAGTAGGCAAGTAGTGCGGCCGTAGGGCAATCGGCGCACAGACCCGCTGTTCGTCCTACAGCGAGGACTGCGAAGTCGACCGCCGAAACTACGACTCCTAGGTCATCAGCAGACGGGGAGACCGGCCGGCTCACGCTCCACCGCCGGGGCCAGGACACCGGTCGGATCGACGTGGCCCGCATTGTGCTCACTGGCTGTGGTGGTGCGCCGGACCAGCGCTACGTGGGCGACCGCGGCAAGCGTGACCGACGCGACGGTCACGATGCCCAGCGGCAGGACAGCCTCTGCACCCCCGAGTCCGACCAGCGGCGCGGAGATGCCGCCGAAACCGAATCGGGCCATGCCGAGCACGGAGGATGCGGTTCCGGCGAGCTCGGGATAGTCGGCGAGTGCTAGCGAGGTGGTCGGCGGCGCCGCGACGGCGGTGCCGGAAGCCAGGACGAACAGAGAGACGAGGACGACAGGCAGGGCAAGATCGAACAGGCCGGTGGCGAGCAGGCCGAGGGAGCCGCCAGCAGACATGACGATGCCGACGGCGAGCGTGCCGCGCTCGGACCAGCGCTCGGCGGCTCGGCCGCCGAGCCAGCCGAAGACCATGAACCCCAGCGAGTTGGCGCCGAACGCGATCGAGTAGCCCTGTGGGGATAGGCCGTAGGTGCCCTGAAGGATGTACGTCGCACCGCTGAGGTAGGCGAACAGGGCCGCGTAGGTGAGACCACAGATCAGCACGGATCCGACGAACAGCCGGTCCGAGAGCAGCGTACGGAAGTCACGACCGGTCTGACGCAGCCCACCGCCGGTGCGCTGCTCGACAGGAAGGGTCTCGCCGAACAACGCGAAAGCGACGACGAGGAGAACGACGCCGATCGCGGCGAGGAAGAGGAAGAGCCCACGCCAGTCGGTGAAGTTGGCCAGCTGACCACCGACGACGGGTCCGACGATGGCCGCGAAACCGCCGATGACGGTGAGTCGTCCGTAGAAGCGAATCAGCGCGCCACCCTCGTACACATCGCGTCCCGCGGCTTGAGCGATGACGATGCCCACGGCTCCGGCGAGGCCTTGGACCAGGCGCGCCAGGACGAGGGTCTCGATGGTGGGGCTGAACGCGCACAGGGCCGAGGCGACCACGTACGCGGAGATCCCGGCCAGCAGCGGAAGTCGACGTCCGAACCGGTCGGAGAGCGGCCCCGCGATCAGCTGTCCGACGGCGAGGCCGACGAGGCAGGCGGTCAGGGTGAACTGGGCGGCGGATGTGGCAGCACCGAGGTCGTCGGTGAGCGCCGGAAGGACCGGGAGGTAGAGGTCCATCGAGATCGGCCCGAACACGGTGAGCAGCATGAGCAGCGTGGCGAGCACAAGACCGACCCTGCGGGTGGCGGGACGGTCGGAGGGTGTGGATTGCACAGGAGCCTTCCTGGGATTGACGTCGTCTTCTCGTACGCCACTACGACACCACCGTTCCGGCGCCCGCGAGAGACCCGCCTGATGGGTGTACTCGCAGGGTGTCCCTCACGCGCGGCATCGCCAGGGAGCAGCCGGGCGGGGGGCAGCGGTCGTCGCCAGGATTCATCGTGTCGTGGTCGAGGTCATCAGTCCTCAGTCGGCGATCGTGACGGTGACGTCGCCTTCCTCGAGCGCCTCGAGCTGCTCGCGAGACGCGTCGAAGACGCCCAGGTGGACGATGTCGGCAGAGGGTGCGCCACGCTCGCCCTCGTAGAAGAAGGCGATGTCGCCCCACGGGACGTAGATGGCCAGGTCGCCGGCGCCGGCACTCGACGGCGGAGAACCAGCTGTCCGAATATCCCGCGGCGGATAGGCGATCTTCTCCGCACCATTGAAGTCCTCGAACGTGAGCGTGAGCGGCAGCATGGTCAGCAGGTCACGTACGGCGGAGTTGTCCTGGTCGATGCGCACGTCGATCGCGCCGCCGGAGGCGGCGAAACGGATTACCGTACCGATCACGTCGTCGTTCATTGAAGTCCCCTCGGTTGGGCTCGGCTCGTTCGTGGGCGTGGTCTGAGTCGGCGTAGGCGACGCAATGGGCGGCGATGGAACGCTGCCGGTCTCGAGACCATCCCCGGAGGGTGCACCGCATGCGGCGAGGACCAGCGCAAGTGCGACAGCTGCTCCGAGGCCGACGACGGGCCTGAACGGTGTCATCGAACCATCGAGGATTCGGCTGGAGTCGCGCTCGCTGAGCAGCGCGGCGACGGGCGGGATTCTCATTCCGCCCATTCGCCGACGAAGGATCGGAACGCGCCACGGTCGCGGTGGAGGGACCAGATGCGATCGGCGAGAGCGTCAGGCTCGTGGTCGGGATCGCCGCCGCCGATGCCGCGGGGGATGATCAGTTGCGCGACATGGATTCTCTCGGGCGCGAGGGCGTCGTGCAGCATCTGGCCGTAGGCACTCTCCCCGGCGAAGGCGACCGAGGTGCCGGCCACACCGCCGCTCGGGCGGACAGCGCTGCCGCCGTTGATGAACAGGATCGTGCCACGGCCCAGCTCCCGCAGCCCCGGCAGGACATGCTGCACCGCGGTGACCGGTCCGTACACCGACTGCTCGACGGGTCCGACCAGATCCTCCGCCGTCGTCTCGAGCACCGGCTTCATGAACTCGCGGGCAGGGACCGGGCTGTACTGCAGGACTTCGATCGGGCCGAGGTCCGCCGCCGCGGCGTCGAGGGCTCTGCGTAGCCCCTGCGGATCGCGGGCGTTCGCCGCGTACCCGCGCGCGGTCACGCCGTCTTCGGTCAGTTCGGCGGCGAGGGCGTCGACGTTGGCCTGCGCGCGGGAGATCAGCGCGATGGAGAACCCCTCACGCCCGAAACGGCGCGCCGCGGATTGGCCGAGGCCGGGCCCGGCGCCGATGATGGCAACTGTCGTCATGATGTTCCTCTCGTCCTGAGATCCCAGTCCCGGGATCACAGAAGGCTGTCGATGGTGATCGGCAGATCCCGCACCCGACGCCCGGTCGCGTGGAAGACCGCGTTGGCGATGGCCGGTGCGACGCCGCAGATGACGACCTCGCCGAGTCCCTTGACGCCGATCGGGTCGGGGTAGTCGTCGCGGCCGCCGAGATAGATCGCCTTCAGGTCCGGTACGTCCGCGTTGACGGGCACCAGGTAGTCGGCGAGGTTCGCGTTGACGATGCGCCCGTCGCGGTGGTCGGTGACGGTGTGCTCGAGCAGTGCCTTGCCGATGCCGCCGACCATGCCGCCGAGTGCCTGGCTCTCGGCCAGCCGCGGGTTGATGATGCGTGCGGCGTCGTAGACGCCGAGCATGCGGCGTACCCGCACCAGGCCGAGCTGGGCGTCGACGCCGACCTCGGCGAAGACGGCACCGTAGGCCCAGGCCGACTTCGTCGCCTCCTCGCGCGGGGAGAAGAGGCCCGTGGCCTGGATCCGGGTCCGGCCGTTACGCGCCATGAGCGCACGGTAGGTCTCGCCACGGCCGGCATCGTTGCGCAGTTGCAGCCGCCCCCGGCGTACGACGATGTCGGCCGGGTCGGCGCCGCGCAGCGGTGAGACGGGGTCGTTGACCGCGAGGTCGATCGCCTCGCGGCGTACCTTGTCGGCGCCGTTCTGGACCGCTGAGCCGACACTGGCCATGGTCATCGAACCACCATGCGGCGGGGTCGCGGGCATGACGGAGTCACCGAGCCGGAAGTCGACGTCGTCGAGCGTGAGGCCGAGGGCGTCGGCCGCAATCTGGGTCATCGAGGTGTACGTCCCCGGACCCATGTCACTGGTGGCCGACTCGACGAGCGCGGTGCCGTCGATCCGGAGCCTGACGCGCGCACGGGCCGGCGCGACCGAGGTGTGGTAGAGGGCACTGGCCATACCGATGCCGACCTGCCAGTCGCCGTCACGGGTCGAGGCCGGCTCAGGGTTGCGCCGCGACCAGCCGAACTCGCGCGCACCGACGTCGTAGCACTCCAGCAGCCGGCGGGTCGAGAACGGCAGACCGGACGACTCGTCCTCGGTCGGCTCGTTGCGGCGGCGCAGCTCGATCGGGTCGATGCCCACCTCGTAGGCGAGCTCATCCATCGCGGTCTCGATCACGTGGTCACCGGTCGCTGCCCCGGGGCCACGCATCCAGATCGGGGTGTTCACGTCCAGCGGAACGGTGCGGTAGTCCTGGCGTACGTTGGGCGTGCTGTATTTCATCTGGCCTGCCGAGAGCACCGCCTCGGAGAAGGTCTCATAGCTCGACGTCTCCGCGCGTACGACGTGGTCGGTCGCCAGCAGACGGCCATCACGGTCCGCGCCCACCGTCAGCTGGTAGCGGTAGGCGGGCCGGAAGCCGGTGTTGAAGTACATCTGTCGCCGGGCCAGCACCAGCTTGACCGGGCGGTCCACCTCTCGTGCGGCGACCGCGGCGATGACCGTGTTCGGCCAGGTGCGCAGGCCGCTGCCGAACGCCCCGCCGACGTAGGGCGACAGCACGCGGACGTCGTCCTGAGCCAGGCCGAAGACCGCTGCCAGCTCGACCTGGGTGCCGTCGCCGACCCACTGGGTCTTGTCCCACACGGTGAGCTTGTCGCCCTCCCAGCGGGCGATGGTGGCGTGCGGCTCCATCGGGTTGTGGTGGTTGCGCGAGAGGTTGTAGGTCAGGTCGAGCCGGACCGGTGCGTCGGCCATGGCGGCCTCCACGTCGCCCCGCGAGTAGTTGGTCGGCTCGTCGGGGGTGCCGTCCTCCAGGTCGGTGGTCGGCGACTCCTCGTCGTAGGTCACCTCCACGAGCCGGGCACCGTGCTGTGCGGCCTCGAGGGTCTCGGCGACGACGACGGCGATCGGGTGGCCGAAGAAGAGCACCCGGTCGTTCTGGAAGACGCGGATCCGCTCACCGGGAAGGTTGTTGGAGCCCGCGTTCTCCCGGTAGGGCAGCTTCGGCGCGTTCTCGTGGCTGACCACTCCCAGAACGCCCTCATGTGCTTCGGCTGCTGAGGTGTCAATCCCGGTGATGCGGCCGCGACCGATGGTGGCGTCCACGATCGCGGCGTACGCCATGTTCTCGATGCCGTGCTCGTGGCCGTGGTCGGCTGCGTACGGTGCCTTGCCGGTGACCTTCAGGCGCCCGTCGATGCGGACCTTCGGCTCGCCGACGACTACCTCGGGCTGGCTGCTCATCGGCGTCCTCCTACCACTCGCAGCTGACGCTCGACCGTGCGCTGGAGCAGGTCGACCTTGAACTCGTTGTCAGAGAGCGGCTCGGCGTCCTCGGCGGCATGTGCCGCCGCCGTACGCCACAACTCATCGCTCGGACGGCGTCCGACGAGCGCCTTCTCGACGCCGCGGAGTCGCCAGGGCACGGTCCCCACTCCCCCGGCAGCGACCTTCACAGACTCGATCACCCCGCCGCGTACGCTCAGCGCGACCGCCGCCGAGGTCAGCGCGAACTCATAGCTCTGCCGGTCGCGGACCTTCAGATAGCCCGAGCGCAGCGGCCCCGGCTGGGCCGGGATCTCGATGCCGGTGATGAGCTCGTCCTCGCCCAGCTCGTGCTCCCGCTCGGGGTGCCGCCCGGGGCGGAGCAGGAAGTCCTCCAGCGTCACGACCCGACGTCCGCGCGAGCCCTTCAGGTGCACGATGGCGTCCAGCGCAACCAGGGCGACGGCGAGGTCGGACGGGTGCGTGGCCACGCAGGAGGACGACCCGCCCAGGATGGCGTGGGTGCGGTTGTGGCCTTCGATGGCGGCACAGCCCGAACCCGGATCGCGCTTGTTACAGGCCGCGGAGACGTCGCGGAAGTAGGTGCAGCGGGTGCGCTGCATGATGTTGCCACCGATGGTGGCCATGTTGCGCAGCTGCGCCGACGCGCTCAGCTCCAGGGCCTCGGAGACGACCGGGATCTCGTTGCGGACGCGGCGGTCGGCCGCGGCCTCCGACATGGTCACCAGCGCGCCGATCAACAGACCGCCGCTCGGCGTCGGCCTGATCCGCTTCAGCGGCAACGATGAGATGTCGACCAGCGTCTCCGGCCGCTCGACCTCTTCACGCATCAGGTCGACAAGGGTCGTGCCGCCGGCGATGAACCGGCCGCCGCTCCGGGCGGCCGTGATTGCCTCACGCGGACTCTCGGCCCGCAGATACTCGAACGGATACATCGGTTCACGCCCCCTTGGCTGCGGCCTGCTGCACCGCGTCGACGATCTTCACGTAGCAGCCGCAGCGGCAGATGTTGCCGCTCATCCACTCCCGGATCTCGTTCTCGGAGCCGGTGTGGCCCTCCCGGATGCACCCAACGCCCGACATGATCTGGCCCGGCGTGCAGAAGCCGCACTGCAGGGCGTCGTTGTCGATGAACGCCTGTTGCAGCGGGTGCAGCTCGTAGCCGTCGGTCAGCCCCTCGATCGTGGTGACCTCAACGCCATCCATACGGACCGCGAGCGTCAGACAGGCATTGACCCGCCGCCCGCCCACCAGCACTGTGCACGCTCCACACGCACCGGCATCACAGCCCTTCTTCGAACCGGGCAGGTCCAGGTGTTCACGCAGCAGATCCAGCAACGAGGTGCGGTTGTCGACGTCGACGACATGCCGCCGACCGTTGACCCGCAGCGTCACGGTGCTGCTCGGTCCGTCGGCCGCCGCCGAGTCCGCCGCGACGGACACCCCCGCGGAGACCGCTACCGCACCCGCGGTCGTGGCGCCCGAGGCAGCGATGAACGTACGCCGCGACAGACCTCCTCGACCTGCTTGCTCTTCGGCGGTGGGTTCTGTCGACATGCATGCTCCTTCACGAGTTTCGGGCAAGGGGTGATCACTGTGGCGGCGGGCCGCGAAAGCCAGCCGAAACGGCGGGATCAGACGGGTGGTGCGGCGGCGTACTCCGCATCGGTCACAGGCGTCAGCCAGTGCACGACCGGGTGGTCGTCGTCGCCCTCGTTGATGGCGACGTGCACCATCAGCCGGTTGGGGGCGGCACCGTGCCAGTGCTCCTCGTCGGCCTCGAAGAGCACGCGATCGCCCGGACGGATGACCTCGATGGGACCGCCGCGGCGCTGGCACAGACCCACGCCCTCGGTGACGAAGACGGTCTGGCTCAGCGGGTGTCGGTGCCAGTGGGTCCGGGCGCCGGGCATGAAGTGCACCAGACCGGCAGTGAGCCGTGAAGGTGCCGGGGCGGCGGCGACCTGGTCGACGTACACGTCGCCGGTGAACCAGTCGGCCGGGCCCTTGAAGGTGTCGATGGAGCTTCGGGTGATCTGCATCTGCTTCGTTCTCTCTCAGGCTTTCTCAGGCGCCGGTGGTGAGCAGGACCTTGGTGGCCTGGCGCTGGTCCATGGCGGCGTAGGCCTCAGCGGCCGACTCGAGCGGGAGCGTCAGGTCGAAGACCTCACCCGGATTGATCTGATCGCTCATGATCAGCTCGACCAGATCGGGCAGGAAGCGGCGTACGGGCGCCGGGCCGCCGTGCAGGTGGATTCCGGAGAAGAACAGCTCCAGGCCGTCGAGCGAGACGTCGTGGGATACCCCGACGTAGCCGACGTGGCCACCGGGGCGGGTGGCGCGGATCGCCTGGTTCATCGACTCCTGGGTGCCGACCGCCTCGATGACCGAGTGCGCCCCGAGCCCACCGGTGAGCGCCTTGATCTTCTCCACTCCGGCGTCCCCGCGCTCCTCGACGATGTCGGTCGCGCCGAACTTCCGGGCAAGGGCCTGGCGGTCGGCGTGCCGGCTCATCGCGATGACCCGCTCGGCACCGAGCCGCTTGGCGGCCAGGATCCCGAGGAGACCGACCGCGCCGTCGCCGACCACGGCGACGGTCTTGCCGGGGCCGGCCTCGGCGGCGACGGCCGCGAACCAGCCGGTGCCGAGGACGTCGGAGGCGGCCAGCAGGCTCTTGACATGCTCCTCGGTCGGCTCTCCGGGAACGACCACGAGGGTCCCGTCGGCCAGCGGGATGCGCGCCTTCTCGGCCTGGGTGCCGATGCCGCCGTGAACGAACTCGGCGTGCACGCACCGCGACTGGTAGCCGGCCTGGCAGATCTCACAGGTGTTGTCCGAGATCACGAACGACCCGACGACGAAGTCGCCCGGCTTCAACGTGGTGATCTCGGCGCCGACCTCCTCGACCACACCGACGTACTCATGCCCCATCAGCAGACCCTCGGCAGGCTCCTGGCCGCGGTAAGGCCACAGGTCCGAGCCGCAGACGCACGCCGCGGTCACCCGGATGACCGCATCGGTCGGGGTCTCGATCCTCGGGTCTTCCCGGTCCACGACGCGTACGTCGCCCGGGCCGTGCATCACTACTCCACGCATGCTGACTCCTTCGTCCAAGTTGTCGTGAGACTCCTCCCACGAGACAAGTCAACGCACCTTCAGACAAACACGGGAGTCACTGTCGAGGGGTGCACCAGAAGGGCACCCCTCATCGGCAAAGTGCCGCTTATCCTGGGGGAATGGACAACCGAGCAGAGGTACGCGAGTTCCTCATCACCCGCCGGGCCAAGGTGACTCCGCAGGACGCCGGGCTCCCACCCGGGCCCAACCGACGGGTGCCCGGGCTGCGCCGCTCCGAGGTGGCCCTGCTCGCCGGCGTCAGCGTGGAGTACTACGCCCGCCTCGAGCGCGGCGCGATCGGCGGCGCCTCCGCCTCCGTGCTCGACGCCATCTCCAACGCGCTCCGGCTCAGCGACACCGAACGGGCCCACCTGCTCGACCTCGCCCGCGCCGCCGACGGCATCCCCACCTCAGCCCGCGCCCGGCGGAGGCCCTCGAAGCCCGCTCCCCCGCGGCCGTCCCTGCAATGGGCGCTCGACTCGATCACAGAGGGCGTCGCGTTCGTCCGCGACACCCACCAGAACCTGCTCGCCACCAACCCGCTCGGACGGGCCTTCTACTCGCCCCTGATCGGCGACGGCGGCCGCACCCCCAACCTCGCCCGGTTCCAGTTCCTCGACCCCGCATCGCGCGACTTCTACCCCGATTGGGACCTCTTCGCCGAGATGTGCGTCACGATCATGCGCGCCGAGGCCGCCCGCGACCCCCACGACCGGATCTTCCAGGACCTCGTCGGCGAGCTGTCCACCCGCAGCGAGACCTTCCGCCGCCTCTGGGGCGCCCACGACGTACGCCAGCACGGCGCTGGCACCAAACGCTTCCACCACCCCGAGGTCGGCGAGGTCACCCTCGCCTACGAAGAGCTCGCGGTCACCGCCGAGCCCGGCCAGGTCCTGATGGTCTACACCGCCGAGCCAGGCTCGCCCTCAGCCGACCGCCTCAAGCTGCTCGCCTCCTGGGGCGCCGAGCTGCCGGCGTACGCAGCCGGAACGACCCCTGCCTGAGAGTCAGGCCAACCACGTTCGCAGAAGTTCGAGCAGCTTCGAAGGTCACGCAGACGGCTCGACATGACCTTGGCATTCAGGCATTAGTTTCACAATATCTGGTCGCACCGGAGGAAGGCCCATGCCAGAACGCCTCGCAAGCCAGCTTCGCCGCGGCGCACATCGATACCTCCCGGCCGACTGCGCCATCCTCCTCCTAGAGACCGGCTGACAGAGGCTTGCCAGTCGGTGGACGCCGTCGCACACCTCGCGGGAGTTGAGCCATCGGAGATTGTTCAACCCGCCTAGCGTCAGAAGACTATAGGCCCAGACGACTGGCGACCTTGGGTACTGGCGGAACCGACGCAGACTGCGTCGTCAAGCCGGGCACGCGGCTGACCACCCTTGCCCGACGCAGGGCGGCCAGTGCTTGGTGTCGGTCGGCGCGCTCGGCTTCAGTTCGCGGGCCCTGTCCAAGCGGGAGATCGCTGGTAATCCTTTAGCGATCTCGGTAGGCCCCGACGGTAGCGACTGAGTTCAGCCAGTCGCGTCGTGTCGCCGGAGCGGTCGGCAGGTCTCCGAGGCGACGGAGCCAGGCTGGGCGAGCGAGGATGGCGGCACATCACCGGTGAGAACCGGAGGTAACGGTGCGCAGCCGGATTCACGCCTGAAGCGCCAGAACCAGGGCCTGACCTGGGGCGTTCAGACCGGTTCAAGTCCCCCCTCGCGCACAGAGAGAAACCCCAGGGAGACCTGGGGTTTCTCGCATTTTACGAGTCCCTCGGGCCCATCGCGGCACGGAGGGCACCAGCGTCCGTGAGGCGCCCCGGCGGAGCATGCTGAGCCAAATCAACCGCGCCCAGAGGTACACCACCCAGAGGCTTGGACGACTGCGTGCTCATCGGCGACGGGTTCACGCTCCGGGTCGCCAGCGGCGGGTCCGAAGACGGGCGAACAGGCCGCCTCATCAGGCGATCGCTACAGCAGACGACAACACTGGTCAATTAGAAACTCGCCGTATCCTATTGACCCCCATGGCACACCCGCCTACTGTGAGCACGGTCACTTTGAAACCTTTCACTCACATCGAGGTCCGTCATGGTTCAGTCTCCGTCGACCCAGCCATTCGTGCGTCGCCTCGCCGCGTTTGCCGTACCGGCCACATTGGCCATCGCCATCGCGGCGCCACTCAGCCCAGCCTCCTTGGCGGCGGAGGCCCAGTCGTCAACTGGAGCGTCGACGCTCGCACAGGGCCGTCAGAGCCATGAGCAGACTCGGACACTGACCGCTGAAACGTTCGCAAACCCGCCGACCAGTGTGCGTCCGATGTACCGGTGGTGGATGCCGCTGGCGTACACCGACGATGACGTGCTCAGGGAGGAGCTGCGCGACATCGCGGCCTCTGGCGGCGGCGGTGTCGAGGTGGTTCCGTTTGCGGTGCCTGGAGCCGGCCACCAGGACAACTCCTTCCTCGCTGAGTACGGCTGGGGCACGCCCAGGTGGGCGCACAAGATGGAGGTGATCACCGCCGAAGCGGCCGATCTCGGCCTGGTGGTCGACCAGAACCTCGGCCCGCACTACCCCGCGACCGTTCCCAGCCTCAACAACTTCAACCAGCCCGAGGCCGAGCAGCAGCTGATCTACGGCAGAGAGTTCGGCCAGCCGGGCAGCACGCGAACCGGTCCCCTGCCCTCTCCGACCACATCTCCGCCGTCGGTGACCACGCAGCTGTGTGCACCCGCAGCCATCGGCGACACGGTGTTGCGGGTGAAGAGCCTCGGCGGACTTGCTGCCGGCGACACGATCACGGTGGGCACGGGCGCGACCGCGGAAAAGGCAACGGTGATCAAGCTCGGCGACCGGACGTCGACCTGCACCGACCTGACGACCTCCGGCGTCGGCAAGCCCCACCTGGAAGCCGAGTCCGTCGTGGACGTCGCTCGCACCACCCGAATCCGGACCCTCGTCGCTCAGTGCGCCACCGATTGCGGACCGCAGACTGCCAAGCCGGTCGCGCTGGTTCCGTCGTCGGTCAGGGACGTGACCGACGAGGTCGTCGATGGCCGCCTGAGCCACACCTTCGGGAACGGCAATGGCAACCCGTGGGCGCTCATCGATCTTCAGCAGACCGCCTCTGGCCTCGTCGCCCAGCGCGGCGGCTACACCGCGACCCAGCCCAACTACGTCCCCGATCACCTCAGCCGAGGCGGGGTCGAGATCCAGGCCGACTACTGGGACGAGCACATCCTCACCGACGCCGTCCGAGCCAACCTCGACCGCATCGGCCACGGGGCGGTCTTCGAAGACTCCCTGGAGATGGGCACCACACAGAAGTGGACCTGGAAGCTCCTCAAGGCGTTCCAGCAGCGTCACGGCTACGACCCGGCGCTGCTGCTGCCCGCGCTCCTCGGCTCCGGCCAGCAGGCCAACGAGGCGCCGGCGTTCGAGCTGCCCGGCATCGGCGCGAAGGTCAGGGCGGACTACCGCGAGACCCTCAGTGACCTCTACACCGACCAGTACGTCGCACCGATGCAGGAGTGGGCCAGTGGCCACGGACTGGACTTCCGGGTGCAGCCCTACGGCCTCCCGATCGCGGGCGGTGTCGCGTCCGCGGCCGCCGGCGTCACGGAGGGCGAGTCGCTCGGGATGGGGAACTTTCTCGGCACAGTCGGACCCGAGCAGGGCTTCCGCGCCCTCGCCTCCGGTGCCCACGTCGCCGGCCGCAACGTGGTGTCCAGCGAGTGCTGCGCGGTGTTCCTCGGCAACTACCGCTCCAGCGTCGCCGGCCCACAACTGCCCGGCATGTACGGCGAAGGCGGCGACGGCTCCCAGGTGGGCGGCAAGTACTCCAACGGGGTGCTGGACAGCGTGTACAAGGGGTACGCCGGCGGCGTGAACCAGGTGGTCTGGCACGGCTATCCCTACCGCGACGCCCCGGCCGGAGTCGGCACCAGCGGACGCGACGGTTCGTGGCCCGGATACCACCCATGGGACATCTTCGGCGCCCTCAACGTCAACGACGAGTTCGGTCCGCGGCAGCCGAACTGGCCCGACTACAAGAACCTCAACGACAATCTCGCGCGCACCCAGCTGGTCCTGCGCCAGGGCCGGAGCTCCGTCGACCTCGGGATCTACTACGACGACATCGGCAACGCCGACCACGTCGTTCCTGGCATCGCCCAGCACCTGCTCGGAAACGACTCGGCCACATCATCGGCTGGGTACACCTACGACTACTTGGCACCGGCGTTCCTCGAGAAGCCGCACGTCACCGTCTCTGACGACGGCAGCTTCAGGGCAGGCGCAGCCAAGGAGAAGGCATTGGTCCTCAACGACCAGAAGTCGATGTCGGTCGCGAGTGCGAAGCGGCTGCTGAAGCTCGCGAAGGACGGTATGCGGATCTTCGTCATCGGCAGCGCCCCGAGCGCGACCCCTGGCGCAGCACCTGACGAGGGCCAGCTCGCCGAGGTGGTCGCTGATCTGCTGGCCCAGCCGTCAGTCCACGAAGTCAGGACCGAGACCCAGCTCCCGGCAGCGCTGCGGGCAGCGGGGATCCGTCCCCACGTCACCCCAGAGACGCCGACCGCGGCGCTCGGACTCGTACGGCGTCAGGGACGCGGGATCAGCTACGACTTCATCTACAACCGTTCCGCCCAGCCCGTCGAGCAGCAGTTGACCCTGGCCGGGTCGGGCCGGCCGTACCGACTGAACACCTGGACCGGCAAGATCGAGCCCATCGCGGAGTACACCTCCGAAGGGCGCAGCGTCACGGTGCCGATCCGGATCGCGCCGTACGACAACGTGGTCATCGCGCTCGCCGGCAACGGCAGCGCACTGGTTCCGACGCCGGGCGTGCACGCGGTCGCCAGCACGGGCGAGGTGCTCGCCACCGGTCGTAAGACACTCTCACTGAGGGCGTCGGCGAACGGCGACTACACGACCACGCTCAGCAACGGCAAGCGGGTCGACACAGAGATCGACGGCCTGGCGCAGCCGCGCGAGCTGGCGGACTGGACGCTGCGCCCGCAGACCTGGACACCAGGAGCGAACCAGTACACCAGCGTCAAGACCGACCAACCGGAGATCCCTCTGAGGTCAGGCCCGAACGGCCTTCCCTCGTGGCGGGACATCACCGCGCCGGTCGACCTCAGCACCGCGTCCGGGGTGGCCACGTACCGCACAACAATCACCCTTCCCGGGAACTGGCGCCCCGAGGACGGGGCTCACCTCGACCTCGGCAAGGTCCTGGACACCGCCTCTGTCACGGTCAACGGCACCAACGTCGTGGTGAACCAGGCAGACCGCAGCAGGATCGACCTCGGCGCGACACTGAGGCCCGGTGCCAACACGATCACCGTGACGGTCGCGACCACGATGTTCAACGCGGTCCGCGCTTCCGGCGACAGCAACTACCAGCTGCCCGACTGGCAGCGCGCCGGGTTGATCGGCCCGATCCGGCTCACACCGTACCGGGACGTGCCGATCCGATGAGCGCGGGCAACCAGACCGTATCGACCAGCGCCACCAGCCCCTCGTCGGGCGGCGGCGAGGCAGTGTGGAGGAACTCGGACATCACGATCGCATGACCGAGGTTCGCCGTGAGCGGGTCCGGATCGCCGGGCAGATCGCCCCGGGCCCGCGCACGGCCGATGATCTCATCGACGCGAGTGACGACCACCGAGCCCGCGAACAGGCTCTGTTGCGTCGACGGGTCACCTTCGCTGATGACTCCCCGCACCGCCTCCCCGAACGGACCGCGAAGCAACTCCGACATGTCGCGTACGAACCGGAGCAAGTCCTCACGCAGGCCGGCGCCGGTGGCGTAGTCCGACATGTACATCCGGTTGGCACGCTGCTGCAGCACCTGCTGGGCAAGCTGCACCCGGTTGTCCCAACGGCGATAGAGCACCGTCTTCGCCGTGCCGGCGCGGACGGCAACCCCCTCGATCGAGAAACGACCCCAGCCACGTTCAGCGAGTTCGTCCCAGGCGGCGTCCAGAATCGCCTTCTCCAACGTGGCGCCTCGGCGACGTGTCTGTCTGACGGACATGTCCCCAGCATGCCGGGCTCACGTAAGGAATCCCGCCGGGCGGCCCCCGCGAGTCGGCCAAAGCGCTACAGCTCGTCCCCTTCGACGAGGCGCCGTTCCCACCCAGACACACCCAAGTTAGGCTGTCCTAACCCAACCGCTTCGGACTTCTGGAGGACCCCGGTGTCCACACCCCGTACGCCGGGTGCGCTGATGCGGCGGTCGCTGCGCCGTCAGCGGCGCGCCGTGCTCGCCTCGTCGGCCCTGATCACGCTGTGGCAGGTGTGCGAGGCGATGGTCACGGTGCTGATCGGCGTGATGATCGACCGGGCGGTGACGACCGGCGACCTGCGCGAGCTGGTGCTGTGGGCGGTGGTCCTGTGCCTGCACTTCCTGGTGCTGAGCCTGTCCTACCGGTTCGGCGCCCGGATCGCCAACCGTGCCGTCCACATCGAGAGCCACCGGTTGCGCACCGAGGTCTCCGGGCACGTGCTCGACCCGCGTGGCGCACGGACCGACCGGCTCTCCGGGGACCTGCTGGCGCTGGCCACCGGCGACGCGGACCTGGTGGGCGAGGTCATCCGGCAAGTGGCGCTGGCGGCCGCCGGCACGATCGGGCTGGTGGTGAGTGGCGTGGTGCTCGCCGTCATCGACCCGTGGCTCGCCCTGATCGTCCTGGTCGGCGTACCCCTCGTCCTCGGCGCCACCCACCTGGTCGCGCCGGGCCTCGCCCACCGCAGTGCGCGACGGCAGGAGGCGCTGGGACGTACGACGGGGATCGCCAGCGACCTGATCCGCGGGATCCGGCCGCTCAAGGGCATCGGCGGCGTGGAGGTCGCGCTGGAGCGCTATCGCCGCGAGAGTCGTACGGCCGCCCACACCAGCGTCGCCGCGGCCGGCTGGGCCGGCCTGCTGACCGGCATCACGTCCGCCGGGAGCGGTGTCTTCCTGGCGGTGATCGCGATCGTCGCCGGTCTGCGGACCCTCTCCGGCGACCTGAGCATCGGCGAGCTCGTGGCGGTCGTCGGGCTGGCACAGTTCGTGGCCGAGCCCATGCGGATGCTCAGCGCCCTGGTCGCCCGGGTGGCGCAGTCTCGCGCCTCGGCGGCAAGGATCGTCGGGTTCCTCTCGACGCCTGCGCTGGTCGTCGAGGGCGAGCGACGCGCGCACGGCCACGATCTGGAGCTCGACCATGTCGCCGCCGGCCCGGTCGCCGAGCTGTCGCTCGCGGTGCCGCCGGGGCGGCTGGTGGCGGTGGTCGCCGACGAACCGGCGGTGCCGACCACTCTCCTGTCCCTGCTCCACGGGGAGTCGCTGCCCGAGCGCGGGACCGTAAGGCTAGGCGGCGAGCCCCTCACCGAGCTCGCGCTCCCCGACGTACGCGACCGGCTGCTCGTCACCGACCACCACGTCGACCTCTTCGAGGGCACGCTGCGGAACAACGTCGACCCGCTCGACCGCCTCGACGACGACCAGGTCACGGCCGTTCTGGCGGCCGCTTCGGCCACCGAGCTGGTGGCGATCGCGGCCGACGGCCTGGCCACGCACGTGGCAGTCGACGGGCAGAGCCTCTCCGGTGGCCAACGCCAGCGGCTGGGTCTCGCCCGGGCCCTCGCGGCGGAGGCGCCGGTGCTCGTCCTGCACGACCCCACGACGGCGATCGACGCCGTCACCGAGCAGTACGTCGCCGAAGAGCTACGCCGCCTCCGGCACGGCCCCGGCTCCGACCGCGCCACCCTGCTGTTCACCAGCAGCCCGCTGCTCCTGGCTGCCGCGGACGAGGTCGTCTGGATCCGAGCCGGCCGGGTGGAGTCCCGCGGCACCCACGACGAGCTGGCCGCCCACACCGACTACTGCGCGGCGGTGCTGCGATGACCACCCAGGGCCCGACCCTTACACAGCTTCCCGTCTCCACACCACGAGAGGCGGCCGGCCTCGCGCGGCGGTTGCTCACCCGCCGTCCGCTCCTGCTGGCGGCATGCCTGGCCGTCTTCGCCCTCGAGGGGCTGGCCGGTCTGGTGGCGCCCTGGATGCTCGGCCGGATGGTCGACCTGGTCGGCGCCGGCGCCCCGGGATCCGACATCATCACCGCCGGCACCTGGATCCTCGGGGCCGCGCTCGTCGCCGGCGCGGCCGGGGCGGTCTCGATCCACCTGCTCGCCCGGGTGGCCGAGCCGGCGCTGGCGGAGCTCCGCGAGGAGGTTCTCGACCGGGCCCTGCACCTCGACACCCAGCGGCTCGAGGAGAGCGGCAGCGGCGACCTGGTGTCCCGGGTCGGCGACGACGTACGCCTCATCGGCGGCTCCATGGCCGACGTCGTCCCGCTCATGCTCAACTCGGTGATCGCGATCGTCTTCACGACCGCCGGCCTGATGGCGCTCGACTGGCGCCTCGGGCTCGCCGGCCTGTTCGCGGCGCCGTTCTACGTGATGGCGCTGCGCTGGTACCTCCCCCGCTCGGGTCCCTACTACCGCCGCGAGCGCGAGGCCAACGGCGTGCGCGCCGAGGCGTTCCTGACCGGCGTCCACGGCAACCGGACCCTGCGGGCGTACGGCATCGCCGCGCAGCACCAGGAGAAGGTCCGCGCCGCCTCGTGGACCTCGGCGTCGATCTCGGTCGAGGTGTTCGCCATGCTGATGCGCTTCCTGGGCCGCAACAACCGGGCCGAGCTGATGGGCCTGCTGGCCATCCTCGGCACCGGCTTCTTCCTCGTCCGCGCGGATGCCGCCAGCGTCGGCGCCGTCACCGCTGCCGCCCTCTACTTCCACCGGCTCTTCAACCCGATCGGCGCGGTCATCGCTCTCTTCGACGACGTGCAGTCGGTCGGCGCCTCGCTCGTACGCCTCGCCGGGCTCGCTCTCCTCGAGCGCCCGGCCCCGGCAGCCGCCGGCGAGCCGGACGGTTCCGGCATCGTGGTCACCGGCCTGCATCACGAGTACGTGCCGGGCCGGCCGGCTCTCGACCGCGTCGACCTCACTCTTGCCGACGGGGAGCTGGTCGCGGTGGTCGGGGCCTCGGGCGCGGGCAAGTCGACGCTCGGCGCGGCGGTGGCCGGCCAGCTCACCCCGAGCGCCGGCGACGTGATGGTGGGCGGGCTCCCGGTCCGCGACGGCCGGAGCCAGGCAGCCCTGGTCACCCAGGAGGTACACACCTTCACCGGCAGCGTCCGCGACAACCTCACGCTGGCCGCACCCGACGCGAACGATGCGGTGCTGGAGAAGGCGCTGCGCGAGGTCGAGGCCTGGGCCGAGGTGGCCGCGCTCCCGGACGGGCTCGAGACCCTCGTCGGTGACGGCGCCCACCAGCTGACCCCCGCGCTCGTCCAGAAGCTCGCCCTGGCGCGCGTTCTCCTCGCCGACCCAGTCGCCGTCGTCCTCGACGAGGCGACCGCCGAGGCGGGCTCGAGCGGCGCGCGCGACCTCGAGCGGGCCGCCCTGGCGGTCACCTCCGGACGTACGTCGCTGGTGATCGCCCACCGACTCACCCAGGCCGAGTCCGCCGACCGGATCGTCGTCATGGAGCACGGCCGGATCGTCGAGACCGGCACCCACGACGAGCTCGTCGCGGGCGATGGCCGCTACGCCCAGCTGTGGTCGGCCTGGCGCGGGCTCTGACGTCTCGTCCCTCGAGTCCTTAGCCCCGTTCAGGCGTTGGCAGGTTCGGCGTGAATGGTGTCGCGGGTGACCGGCTCGCCACAGTGGTGGCAGACCAGATCGACCTGGACCGGCTGACCACACGAGTGCCGGCGGCTCAGTGCCGGCGCGTCGACGGCCCACTTGTCGCCCCACTGGGACAGCGCGAGCATGACCGGGAACAACTCCCTGCCAGCCTCGGTGAAGTGGTACTCATGGCGGGGCGGGTGTTCGCTGTACAGCCGACGTTCGACGACGCCCGCCGCCTCCAGCTTGCGCAGTCGGTCGGCCAGGATGTCGCGCGAGGCCCCGGTATAGCCGGCGATGCGGGCGAAGCGGTGAACCCCGTAGCCGATCTCGCGCAGGGCCAGGAGCGACCAACGCTCACCCAGCACCTCGAGGGCCCCGGCGAGCGAGCACGGGCGGACCTCCAGGGGCTGCTCGGCCATGCGGATCCCGGGGCGCATGTCGGAATCGGTCATCTCCCCACCATAGGCCGGTGTGTTGTCTTTTCCAACTCACTGGTCTAGGTTGGCCAGGTCAGTTGGAAATCACAACACACTCCTAGGATCAGGAAACTCACGATGACAACAGCTCGCCCCGTGGCACTCGTAACAGGTGCCTCCTCCGGCATCGGCAAGGCGGCGGCGCTCGCGCTGGCAAAGGCAGGGTTCGAGGTCATCGGAACCAGCCGCGACACCTCGCGTGCCACTCCGCCGGAGGGAGTGACGTTCCTCGACCTCGACGTCACCGACGACGCCTCAGCCGCCACCGTGGTCAAGCAAGTGATCCAGCGATTCGGGCAGATCGACGTCCTCGTCAACAACGCCGGCATCGGCTCGGTCGGCGCGGCCGAGGAAGGTTCCGTCACCCAGGCCCAGGAGATCTTCGACATCAACGTCTTCGGAGTCATGCGCATGGTGAAGGCGGTGCTGCCGCACATGCGAGAGCAGAGAAGTGGCCGCATCATCAACCTCTCCTCCGTGCAGGGATTCATCCCGGCGCCTTACATGGCGGTCTACGGCGCCTCGAAGCACGCGATCGAGGGCTACTCCCAATCCCTCGACCATGAGATCCGCGAGCACGGCATCCGGTCGCTGCTCGTCGACCCCGCCTACACCAAGACCGGATTCGAGGCCAAGCGCATCCAGCCTGAGGCGCCCCTTCAGGTCTACGCACAGCAGCGAGACACCTTCGATCGCGTGATGGCTGAAGCTTTCAAGGTCGGCGACGACCCCGCTGTCGTCGCCGACGTCATCGTCACGGCCGCGACGGATCCGACGCCGAAACTGCGCTACACCGCCGGCACCCTGGCCGGACGCGCAGGCGTCCTGCGCCGCTTCGCACCCGCCCGGATCTTCGACAGCCAGATCCGCAAGATGAACCACCTCCCTGGCTGACGGCCAACGACCCGCCACCCCTCCCCCAAGTCCATTTCGTCGATGTCAGGAGACATCCATGCCAGACACGCCAGACCTCGACACCACGGTTGCACGCTGGCGTGCCGCCGCCGAAAGCGGTGACGTCGACGCCGCCGTCACCTGCCTGAGCCCCACCATCGTCCTCAGCTCGCCGCTCACCGACCAGTTCCGCCTCGAGGGAACCACCCAGCTACGAGACTTCCTGACCGAGGCGTTCAAGGCCGTCGAGGACATCCGATTCCACACGCAGACCGGACAGGAAGACACGTACGCGCTCGTCTACCGGGCACACGTGGCCGGCCAACCGTTCGAGGAGGCTCAGCTGTTGCGCTTCGACGACGAGGCGCGCATCAGCGAGATCACGCTCTTCGGGCGTCCGATGCCAGCCCTCACCGCCCTGATGACCACCCTAGGGCCAGCCCTCGCCCGCCAGCAGGGCCGCCGCGGCCTCGCCACGCTCCTGCGGGTCAGCGCCGCACCGATTCACGCGATGGTCACCTCCGGGGACCGCAGCGTGGTTCCCCGGACCCAGCCCCGGAAGCGCTGAGCAGGGGAAGCGTCAATCAGAGGACAAAGGGGATCACCCACCGTGAGCGCGCCTTGTAGGCCGCCCACTCGGGGTATCGGCTCATGCTCGCCTCCTTGGCCAGCATGTTCGCCGTGAAGACACCACCCCACACCCAGGCCAGCACCAGGAACGGCAACCAGTGCCAGACCATCAACGCGAATCCGAGGTAGATCATCATCTCGCCGGTGTAGTTCGGGTGCCGTACGAAGCTGAACATCCCGTCGGTGATGAGACCGCGCTCGACGCGCAGCGTGAAGAACTTCTGCGCGTCGGCCGCGATCATCACCACCGAACCCAGCACGACGAGAGTGATGCACACCGCGAACCAAGGGTTGTCATCGATCGGATAGTCCCCTCCGCGACCGGAGATCAGCAGCCAGCCGAACAGCCAGTACCAACCGAGGACGGCGAGAATGGCGTTCACGGCGCCCGGCACAGTGAGCCGATGCTGCCACCCGGGATCCGGGAACGTCTTGTCCTTGAGGTACCAGACCAGTCCGTACGATCCGTGCAGGGCCAGATAGATCCATGCCGCAGTACTCGAGGCAGCCGGCGTGTGGTCGTTGTAGAGCCACATGAGTGCGCCCAGGTAGGCGAACATCAGGCACTTCTGGAAGTTGATCACAGTCGCGAAGCTGATGATCCGCGGTCCGCCGGGCATGTCGATGACCAACCGCTGCTGCAAGCCGCGAACGAATCGTGCATAGCGCGGCACCGGTCGTACGCCCGCCTCGGCAAGCGCGTGGCGGCTGGATGCAGGTGGCTCCGTCGTAGCTGACATGCTCGAAACGTACGAATGGCGAGCCGCATACCGCGAGGGATGCCGAGCCCATGTCGGTGTGCGCGCAGCACACCCTGGAGGGCTAACGTCGGTCGACGTAGATGACTTCGATGGCGTTGTTCCCGTAGCCGAGGCGGTTCCACGGCGGTACGTCGGGCTGCACGTTCCCGGCAGCGTCGGTCGCTCTGGCTCGAAGAGTGTGCCGGCCGACGCCGATCCCGTCCCAGGTGAACCTCCAGTCCTGCCAGCCGAAGTCGCCCGGGGTGGCCGGGTCCAGCTCCGCCGGCTGCCAGTCGCCCTCCCCCGTGAGGCTGACCTCGACCTTCGTCACCGGACCGGTGCCTGACCAGGCCTTTCCGCGGACGATGCAGGTCTCCTGGGTGAGGACCGAGCCCGGGGCGGGCTCGGTGATGCGGGCGCGGACCCGCATGAGGGTGACGGGCTCGTGGGGCCGGTCGAGCCATTCGTAGATGTAGTGACCGGTCTGGAACTCTCCGGTGTACGGCTCGGTGAGGACATCGAGACGTTCGAGCCACTTCACGGACGCGACGGCGTACCAGTGCGGGACGATCAGCCGGAACGGGGCGCCGTGGTCGCGCCCGAGGGGCTGGCCGTTCATCTCGTAGGCGATGAGGATTCCGGACTCGGGGTCGGTGGCCTGTGACAGTGGCAGCGCGCGGGTGAAGGTGAGGTTGTCCTGGTCGGTCTCGGGGAGGATCGCCTGCAGGTGGTACGGCCCGTGGTCGGCGCCGGTGGCGAGGAGCTCGACCCCGTCCGTCGCCGGCTCGACCTGCGCGAGAACGTCATGGAGCAGCGCTCCGGTCCACCGTGCCGTGGAGACGGCGAAGTCTCCCCAGGGCTCGCCGGTCGGTAGCGGCCTCATCTCCAGGCGGCCGTTGCCGGCGCACTCGAGGGTGACCGTGCGGTCGTGCGCGGGCATCGTCCGCAGGTCCTCGAGCGTCAGGGTCGTGGGCTTGCCGACCGCGCCGCCGATCTCCAGGGTGCCGTCGTGATCGGGCACCGCGAAGTTGCTGCGTACGTAGTGGAGCTCGGTCGGCGTGACGTCGGCGGCGAGGGCGCCCGGTGGTGCTTCGGCGTTGTACGGCGCTGGGTTGATCATCACCAGGGCGGCGCGGGCTGCCTCGAGCTCATCGGCAACGGTCATGTTGGTTCAGCCTCCTTGGGGCGGATCACGTGTGGGTCAGAAGTCGGAGTCGGCGAAGGTGGGTTCGCGGCCGTCGTTGAAGGCGCCGATGCCCTCGACGCGGTCGGGGTGGACCGCGGAGCGCCAGTGGGCGTCCATCATGATCGCGACCGCCTCCTCGATCGGCTGCCCCTCCCCCAGGTGCACGGCCCGCTTCACCGCCTGGACCGCGGTCGGCGAGTTGCCGGCGATCTTGTCCGCGATCCCCAGTGCCGCTGAGACGAGGTCACCGGGTTCGTGCAGCTCATTGACCATGCCCAGCCGGTATGCCTCCGCCGAAGGGATCGGGTCGCCGGTCATCAGCATCTGCAGCGCCTTGCCACGCGGCAGCAGGCGAGGCAGCAGCGCCGGCGAGCCGCCCCCGGCAGCCAGGCCGAGCATCGCCTCGGGCTGACCGAACGTCGCGGCGGTCGAGGCGATGATGAAGTCGGTGCTCTGAGCCAGCTCGCAACCGCCGCCGTACGCGATGCCGTTGACGGCGGCGAAGATCGGCTTGCGCAGCTGGCGCACGGTGTACAAAGTCCGGTCGAAGGCCTGGCGCTGGCGCAGCCAGTCCTCCTTGGTCATCGCCTTGCGCTGGCGCAGGTCACTGCCGACCGAGAACGCCCGCTCACCGGCACCCGTCAGGATGACGACCCGTACGCGGGTTCGCACCGCGATCTCCTCGACGGCCTCGGTCAGCAGCGCGCCCATCTCGGTCGAGATCGCATTGTCGGCGTGCGGGCGGTTGAGCGTGATCCGGGCGACGCTGCCGTCGGACAGGTAGTCGAGGAGGACCGACGGTTCGGTCTCCTCGACGTCGGGGTCCGGTGGCGCGAAGTCGAGTGCGGCCCAGCGGTCGGTGCTCGAGGTGCTCATCTGCTTCCTCTCTCGGTGGCGGGGTCGTCGGGTTCCAGGTCCGCGAGCCAGCGCAGCGCGCCCAGGCTCGGGGCGAAGCAGTACTCGCCGCCGCGGGTGACCACGAACGGCGGCAGGTCCTGGAGCCGGCGCCGGATCGGTCGTTGCGGGATCGTGAACGTGCCGGCCTCGCCGTGCGGACCGACGAGAGGGTCAGCCTCGAGCGGGGCGCCGATGAAGATCCCGTCGTTGAGCCACTGGGTCTTCACGAACTCGAACTGCCGTTTCAGGTGCGCACCGGCGAAGACGAACATGATGCCGCGCTCGGCCCCGTCGTCCTCGAGCACGCCGTCGGGCAGTGGCGGGCCGTAGCTGGTGCCGCGCCGGATCATCCGGTGCAGCCGCACGTCGACGCTGCCCTCGTGGTCCAAGGCGTCGCGAGGGTTGGCGCGGCGCGCATGGGCACCGACCGGGCACTTGAAGCCGCGCGGGTCGTCCCCGTAGGCGAAGTCGTTGTTGCGGACCGGGTCGCTCCCGAGCTCCGGGTCGTCGCGTTCCGGAGCGAGCGCGAGCGGGGCGCCGCTCTGCCAGCGGCCGACCATCTTCGCCCCGAGAAGCTCCTCCTCGGCGCGCGACTTCGCCCGCGCCCGCAGATAGGACCGGTACGCCGCCACCTTGGTGTGCAGCTTGCGGAACACGACGTACGTGCCGTTGCGTCCCAGCACCTCAGGGGACGGCATCGCAGCGAGCTCGCCCGTCTCGTCGGGGTAGCCGAGAATGATCTCTCCGGCTTTGAGCGGGGGCTCGCGCGAGTCGGTGGCAGGACGGCCGCTTCCTTCGACAGCCGGTTGGCCGATGCCGTCCTTGAAGCCGAACGACGTCCGTCCCGTCGCGAGCTGGTAGCAGTCCTGGCGCCAGATGAGCTCGATCCCGGGCAGCTCGGTATGGGCTCGGCGGGCCCTCTCAGCGACGGCCCGAAGCCGGTCCTCGTCGGGAGCGAGCACCGATATGGCGACGTGGACGTCGGCACTTCCGAGGGGCTTCTCCCAATGGTCGGGACCACTCTCACCGACGTCACCCAGGATCTCGGCCCGGGCCGCCATGCCCTGCCGAAACTCGGGGGCGAAGCTTTCGAGGGACGCCTTCGGCACGCCGAGCGCCTTCAGTCCCTGGTAGGTGAACGCGACCGTCAGCGAGGTCTTGCCTGCCTCGCTGGCCTCGCCGGCGGCGGTGAGGAGCCGGTGCAGCCGCCGGACCAGCTCACGGCCGTCCTGGCCATCGCGGATGCTGAGCAGCAGGTAGACACCCACGTACGGCGAGGGGCGCTCGAACAGCGCACCGGACTGGATGTCGTCCAGCTCGAGGGATACCTCGTCCATGTCAGTGATGCTCCGGAGGTTCTGGCGGGTCCGGGTTCGCCGCGACCAGATACGGGAACGTGACGGTGGCCGGACGACTGGCGGAGTCGACGCCGTCGCGGATCGTGGGGCCGTGGCCTGCGTTGACGAGCTGGGTGAAGAGCGCGTCCATCACGTCGTCGTTCAGGGCTCGGCCTCCGCAGGTCTGATGCGGCTCGCCACGTCGGGCGGCGAGCTCGATCTCGAGGAAGGACCCCTGCTCGGCGTACGGGAGGGTGGGGTCGACGACCAGATAGTCGGCGAGGACGAGGTCGGTGAGCGGGTGGCTCCCGTCCTCTCCGAGAGGCCAGTCCTGCTTGCCGTCGAGGCAGTCCCAGAACGCGAGGTTGGCATCCAGTCGCGCCCGGAATGCCCCGTAGTACGACTCGCCGAGGTGGAAGGCGTCCTCCATGTTGTAGAGGTCGCGGATCTCCAGATCGCGGTTGACCTGGTCGAAGTCCTTCGGCGCCAGCATCATGTTCTTCACCTCGGGCCGGCCGACCCGTTCGATGCGTACGTTGAACTCGCCCCGGGTCAGGGTCTCGGCGACCACACCCATGAGCATCCCGCGTGGCAGAAGACCCGAGTCGATCTCGACCACAATGCTCAGTACGTTCTTGCCGTCCAGGAAGATCGACCCGTCCTCGGTGAACGCGAGCTTCCGCGTCGCGATCGTGGCCAGCGCGGCGCGGGCGTCCATGATGAACGGGTCCCAACGCACCCCGGCGAAGACACGTACTCCCCCGCCAGCACCTCCGGACTCGTCGTTGACGCGGAAGGTGACCTCTTCGCCGCCCGGCGCGACGCAGCTGCCGTGCTGCTCGTGGTCCGGCCGACCGGTTTCCGGGTCCGTCACATGCTCCGGTGAGTCGAAGACGCAGTCGAGGACCACTTCCTCCTCACCCGGGACGAACACCCCGCTGGTCGAGCCCGCGGCAGGAGCGCTCAGCGGGCGCAGCCGGAAGCGGTAGAGCAACCCCGCCGAGAACAAGTCGGTGGGCTTGGCCATCGGCAGCGTGTTCATCACGAGAACGAGGCGGCCCGGGGAGTCGGGGCTCGGGAACGCGTAGAAGTCGGTGATGTCCGCGATCGGATCGGCCAGGGCACGCGGTCCTGAGATGTGATCAGACACTGCTGCTCCTCGCCCCGCTCGCGCGGGCTAGTCGCCGGCCTCGTCGAGCAGCGGCTGCATCGCGGGATGCTCGAGGATCTCGGCGGCCTGCGGGTGGTCGAGGACCTGCTGGAAGGCGCTGTTCACACGCTGCGCCTTGCGGATCTCCTTGACTGTCCCGCCGTAGTTGCGGGCGTACGCCGCGGCGCTCTGCTCGGCTCCCAAGACGAACGAGCGCACGGCCGCCACGTCCGGCAGTCCGTCGTACCCCTCGACATGGCTGAAGATCAGGTCGAAGAGTGCCAGCGTCGGACCCGAGGTGAAGAAGTCCTCCATGTAGGCGTCCCACGGACCGTCGAAGCTGGTGATGAACGCCAGCCGGGTGTCGTCGTCGAACAGCACGAATCGCGCCTCGTGGATGGTCTGGATCGCCATCCCGTAGTCGCCCGGCCGGTAGCCGGGGGTGTCCTGGAGCGCCTGCAATGCGTTGCGCAGGGACACCGACTCACCGGGTTTGACCCGGAAGAACAGGCTGAACTCGCTCGTCGGCCCGACACTCAGCCCGGGCTGCGGGGCGCTCACGTCTGGTGCGGTCACGGCTTCCTCCAGGTCTCCGGCTGGCGGGACTCCAGCCGTCTGACCGTAGAACGATGTCCGCGCCGATGACTTCATCCTCTGTGGATGAACCGAAGCGGCTCGAAGCCACTGCTCACTGCGGTAGGAGCCCCAGCTCGCGCGCACGCCTGACGGCAGCGTTGCGGCGACTGACACCCAGCTTCCGAAGGATGTTGCGTACGTGGGTGCGGATCGTGTTGACGGAGATGTACATGACGCCTGCGATCTCCTCGGTGGTGAGGAGGTTCGCCAGGTGCCCCAAGACCTCCATCTCCTTCTCCGTGAGCTCCTCGAACACGGGTGCGGGAGGGCCCGCCGGGGCCGAAGTCAGCGCGCCCTTCTGGACGGACAACCGCCGTGAAGGCGCCGTCGAGATCTCGAAGAGCCATTCGTGCTCAGCGCTCAGCTGCTTGTCCCGCACGAGCAGCTGCCGCACCACCGAGGGCGCCTCGTGGAACGGGCGTCGCACTCCTTCCTGCGAAGCCAGTGTGAGGGCCCGGTGGAGCGCCGCGTGTGCCCGCACTGATGGTCCGTCGTGGAGCCGACGCGCACACTCCACCAGCCAGCCGGAGACCTGGACCGGCACAGCAGCCCGCTTGGACAGGACCGTGGACATCGCGGCGTCGGCAGCGTCCGGATCACCCAGCTGCAGCTGCGCAAGCCCGACGACGAGGGCAGCCTCGGGCTGGTCGTCGAAGCACGCGACCTCAGCCATCGCCTCCGGCTCACCAGCCGCGACTCGAACGTGGGCGAGCTCGATGCGTAGCTGCTGACCGAGCCACCCCTTCTCGTCCATGACTCCGGCGGCCGCCTGCTCGAGCCTGCCGACTGCGCCCAGCCGGTCACCGTGCGCCACCTGGAGGCGCGCCCTGATCAGGGCCAGGAAAGCATGGGGAATCGGATCACGCAACGGCAGGTCCAGTCGTTCGACCGCCTGAACGTGATCGGCAGCCGCGCGCAGGTCGTACCGATCCATCTCCACCCAGCCGCGTGCTATCCGGGCGGCGGCCGACCGGTCTGCTGCGTTGGCACCGATGCGCTCGGCCGCACCGATCGCTCGATCCCCGAGCTTCGCGGCCCTGGAGAGCTTGCCTCGGCAGCAGGCGATGACGGCCTGGTAGCCCAGACACTCCACGAGTACGGCCTCGGACCCGGCGCTCACGGCCGCGGCGACGCCAGACTTGAACATCGCATCTGCCGTCGCCAGCCTTCCCTGGCGCAGGGCCGCGATGCCCTTGCTGACAAGGACGAGAGAGATCAGCTCGGGGCGGGAGTTCCCCTTCGGTCCGCGAGCCGGCGCTTCCAATGCCTGTTCGGCCGCCGTGGCGAGGGACATCGCTTCACCCGGGTCCTCCGACGCCTGCGCCCCCACGGCTTCCAGCACCCTGACCGCGACGTTCGTGGCCCAGGGATGAGAGCCTGATGGCTCCCCCGGCTCGGTCCGCACCTGAGCCAGTTCGTTCGTGAACCCGGTGGTGTCGCCGGCTCCTAACGCGAGGGTCGCTCTCACGACGGTGGACGCGGGGTCCTCCAGCTCGGACGGGATCGACCGCAGCGACCGGGTCAAGGCGCTCGTGCTGTCATCGAGCAGCAACTGGCCGACTGCCAGATCGTCGACAACCTCTGCGGCCGCCTCTTCCCAGGCCTCGATCGCCACGAAGTGACCGACGGACGCAGTGACCTGACCGTCGTGGGCGTACCACTCAGCCGCCGTTCGTTGCAGGCGCCTCATCTCATCAGGCGATTCATAGGCGAGCACAGCGCGAAGGAGGTCCCGGAAGAGCGGGTGGTAGCGGTAGCACCCAGGACACCCCGATACGGGCTCGATGAGCACGTTGTCCCGGGTCAGAAGGTTCAGCGTACGTTCGGCCGTGGGACCGGCGAGCGCCTCGGCCAGTCCCGGTTGGATCGTGTCGGGAACGCTCGTCGCCAGGAGCAGGGCTCGTACGTCTGGGCTCTGGGCGGCCAGCACTTCGCCCACGAGGTACTCCGCGATGTTCCCGGTGTCGCCGACGATCTCCGCGACCGCGTGATCCGGCTCCGGTCGCAGCCGCAGGAGCTGTGCGCCGAACCGCAGCCCGGCCGCCCATCCCTTCGTCCGAAGGTTGAGCGCGTGCACCGAGTCCGGTGTCAGGGTCAGTCCCGCCCGCAGGGTCAGCTCACCGGCTTCCTCATCGGTGAAGGCGAGGTCCGACATCCGCACTTCGACGACCGTGTCATCGAGCCGGTATCGATACAGCGGAAGCACCGGATCGGACCGCGTCGCCATCACCAGCCGGAGACGGTCACCGGTGTGTCGCAACAGGAAGTCCAGATCTTCCGCCACGTCCGCAGAGAGCAGGTCGTATCCATCCACCACGACCGTCAGTCGGGCCGGGTGGCCGCAGACCGCCTCCGCAACCGTCCGGCGAACCTGGCGGTCGAGCGCGCCCTCATTCCTTCGGACCGTATCGGGTGAGACCGCTACGCCCAGGCTCTCGAGGCACCCGAAGAGACCGGGCCAGAACGCGGCATCCGTCCCCTCGAAGGTGATCCACGCTGTGCTGTCCTGCTCCCCGCCCGCCGCGACCCATTCCGCCACCAGGGCGGTCTTCCCGGTCCCAGCCGGCGCGCTGACCAGCACGAACGAGCAGTCGTCACTGCGATCGAGCATCTGCAAGAGGCTAGGCCGCGGCACATGTCCCGAGGGAACCGTCGGGATGCCGAACCAGCCGTCGCCCGGGTGAGGTCCCATCTCGTCGACGTGCCTCCTAGATCGAACCAAAGCGCACACGTGCGCCCAACGGATTGAACAGGGGGAACGTCAGTCCCGAGCGACTCTTTACGCTAGTACTACGTCCTGATGCCGTATATAGCCCGTATGCGTCAGCTCGCGTGGGTCAGTGCAGCAGGACCTTCATCCAGGTCAGCCCCAGGCCGAGCAGCCCGCACGCCCCGGACGCGACCAAGGACCCAACCCACGAGCGGCCCGTCCGACGGAGCCAGAACAGCGGGATGAGAACCAGGAGCACGACGCCGGACCACATGGACCAGGCGATGGCACGTCCGTCATCGACCCACCCGATCGCTCCGAGGAACAGGATGAGCAGCGGGATGAACACACCCTCCACGATTCCGATCTCGTGACGTACGCCCGCGACGAGGACGCTGCGCCACGGCGCGAGCTCCGACCCCGATTCGGCCAGGATCGACGCGTAGACGTGCACGGTCCAGATCACGAAGCTGGAGACTACGGCGAAGGCGAAGACTCGGCCGGCAGAGTCGTCGAAGTGTGAGGCTCCGGCGATGATGGCGATGATCGAGACGAGGCCGTAGACGGCGCCGGACACCGCGCCGGGCCCGCGACCGAACCGCGTGTCCTGTCCACCGTGCGGCTCGCTGACCTCGCGGCCCAGATCCTCGCTGTTCATCTGAGGCCGGCCACCCGGATGCTCTCCACCGTCAGCCCCTCCGCATCCAGCAGTCCCACGAGGTCGGCGACGCCGAGACCCGCGCCGGCAGTGGCTCGGAAGACGGTGCACGGCTGCCGCTCCACGGCATCCGGTTGCAGCGCACAACGGAGCACCGGACCCAGCTCGCCTTCGACGGTCAGCTCGAACACGACCTCCTCGTCGGGCCCAACCTCACTCATGCGTCGCCCCCGCTCGACTCCTCGTCCGCCGCCCCGGTGATGAGCCGTCGGACCTCCACGACCTCGAGACCGAAGGTCCGAAGTCTCGCGAGAAACCCGTGGAGCTCGGCTTGGTCCCGACACCGGCGGATCAACACGGTTCTCGTCTCTCGCGACGAGGTTTCGACGTCGACGAGCTGCACCAGGACCTGCTGCGGGACCAGCCCGGCAACCCGAATCTCGAAGGCCTGGGCATCTGTGGCACCGGCGGCTACCGGCTCCCGCGGGTTCTGATCCATGATCTCAACTCGACTTTCCCGCGCTCGGTGCCTGGCCGCTACAGCTGAAGCAATCCTGCTGCGGAAGCAGCGACGAGGCGTCGTCCGTGGCGGATGAGGACCACGGACTCGCCGGTGCGGCTACGCGGCCAGCTCACTTGCGAAGTACGCGAGCGCTGTTGTGGTCTTGGTCTGCTGGTCGCCCGAGATCTCCAGCCCTCGCTTGACCAGGAACGCCTTGAGCTCGGCGGCGACCTGGAAGGCGTTCATGGGCGCGCATCTGGAGGAGAGCTCGAGGATTCGCGAGCCATCCGGGTAGAGCCACAGCTCGGCGACCAGCCGGCCGGCGTACTCCTCTGGTCTCAGCCTCTGCTTCAGGACGGTGATCGGACCAAGGCGCACCAGATCATCGAGATCGAGGTCCGAGGGAGCGTTGGCCCGGAAGAAGCTCTGCTGCTCCTTCGTGTAGAGCTTGTGGATCGCGCGCGTGCCCGCGGCGACCTCCTTGACGTCGGTGCGGCCGAGGGTCGCCTTCATCGAGGCCGAGCAGACGAAGCCTCCTGGCATCGCGTCGACCTCTACGGACAGGTTCTTCGACTTGCGCGCCGCCGAGACCTCTGTCGGGTTGACGGGCCGCACCTTCACGACGGAGTCGTCGTTCCGTCCCCGGATCCGGCGCGCGCGGACGACGACCCCGCGTCGGTTGAGTGCGAGGTCAGCGGTGTCGAAGAAGTACACCTGCCGGATCTGGGCATCCAGCGGATCCAGCCCCAGTGCTGTCACCGCCAGAGGTCGTTCGGCGTTCGGCACCGTCATCTTGAGCTCGACGCTGTCGGCCTGCTTGGTCAGCTCGAGCAGCTCACCGAGCTGTTCGGCGGAGAGCAGTCCCGGTGGCTGGGCGCTTGTGGACATGGTCGGTCACGTTGCCACCCCGAGAAGGCCGGGGCATCACCCCGGCCGGACGACTGGCACCGGGCAGCGCGATGACGATTGCGCTGGCGCGGAGGCCGGTCAGGTGGCCATGGCCTTCGCCTTGAGGGCGGCGAACTCCTCCGGGGTGATCGTCCCGGCATCGAGCAGCTGCTGAGCCTTCGCGATCTCCTCGGCGGGAGATGAGCTGGCGACCGAGCGGATGTATTCGTCCTGTGCCGCCCGGACGTGCTGGACCGCCTCGTTCTGGCGCTCCGCCATCCCCTTACCCCGGACGATCAGGTAGATCACGGCGATGAGGAACGGAAAGAAGACGAGACCGATCATCCAGACGGCCTTCATTCCACCAGAGACCGATTTGTCCCGGAAGAGGTCGGTGACGATGTTGAACAGGATCATCAGGTACGCCACGAAGGCGAAGGACACGATGATGAACCAGATGATGTCCCAGAAGCTCATGTGAGAAGTTCTCCTTCAATCGGGATGACGCAGAGAATGCTGGCCGGCACCCGAGGTCAGCTCAGCAACATGGACCCATGGTTGGCGCTGCAGCATGAGTTCCGTTCACCCGCAACGGGTGAACGTTGGCTCCATTCGGCCTGCAGGAACCGACCTACCCCGCACCAGGCGCTCCTCGGCAGCGATCGAGGAACAAGCGCTACGCGCCTGGTTCGGTACCCCCGACGTCCGAACCGATCAACTCGGGCATGCCGGGCTCCTCGGCGGTGCCGGGGTGCGCAAGGTGCTCGGGCCGAAGCAGATGGGCGAGCCGTTCGGGTGAGATCAGGCCATGCTCGAGGATCAGCTCGGCGACGCCACGACCGCTGTTGAGCGCCTCGCGGGCGATCTCGGTCGCGGCTACGTACCCGATCTCGGGGTTGAGCGCGGTGACGAGCCCGATGGAGCGCTCGACCTGGGCGCGGGTCAGATCGCTGTTGACCGTGATGCCCCGGACGCAGCGTTCGGCGAGCACGCGGCAGGCGGCGGCCAGGTGGGTGATGCTGCCGACCAATGAGTGCAGGATGACCGGCTCGAACGCGTTGAGCTGGAGCTGGCCCGCCTCGGCGGCCATGGTGACGGTGACGTCGTTGCCGATGACCTCGAACGCGACCTGGTTGACGACCTCCGGGATGACCGGGTTGACCTTGCCCGGCATGATCGAGGAGCCGGCCTGGACCGGCGGCAGGTTGATCTCACCGAGCCCGGCTCGCGGCCCGGAGGAGAGCAGTCGTAGGTCGTTGCAGGTCTTGGACACCTTGACCGCGACCCGCTTGAGCACGCCCGACAGGTGGACGAACGCCCCGCAGTCCTGAGTCGCCTCGATCAGGTCCGGTGCGGTGACCAGCGGCAGACCGGTGATCTCGACCAGGTGACGACGGGCGATCTCGGCATATCCCGCGGGCGCGTTGAGCCCGGTGCCGATCGCCGTCGCGCCCAGGTTGATCTCGTGCAGAAGCGTGACGGCCTCCTGCAGCCGGAGCCGGTCCTCGCCCAGCATCACCGCGTAGGTGCGGAACTCCTGGCCGACCGTCATCGGCACGGCGTCCTGGAGCTGCGTACGTCCCATCTTGAGGATGCCGCCGAACTCCTCGGCCTTCGCGGCGAACGCGTCCTCGAGGACCCGCATGGCGTCGGCCAGCGCACCGACCGCGATGATGGTCGCGATGTTGACGGCGGTGGGGTAGGCGTCGTTGGTCGACTGGCTGAGGTTGACGTGCTCGTTGGGGTGGAGCTTGTCGTAGCTGCCCTTGTCGTGACCGAGCAGCTCGAGAGCACGATTGGCGATGACCTCGTTGGCGTTCATGTTGGTCGACGTACCCGCGCCACCCTGGATGACGTCGACGACGAACTGATCGTGCAGCTCGCCGGTGCGGATCTCCCGGCACGCGGACGCGATGGCCCGAGCACGCTCGGGGTCGAGGAGGCCGAGCTCGAGGTTGGCGAGCGCGGCGGCCTCCTTGACGGCGGTCAGGGCGTTCACCAGGTGGGGATAGGTGCCGATCGTGGTGCCGGTGATGGCGAAGTTGGCGCGGGCGCGGGCGGTGTGAACACCCCAGTACGCCCCTGCGGGGACGTCGAGATCGCCGAGGAGGTCGTGCTCGCGGCGGGTCGGTCGGGTCATGGCTTCTCCCTCAGGTCGGGGTGGGTCTGGATGAGCGCGCCGGAGGGGCGCAGGCCGGTCGGAGCGAACGGAGCCAGGACGTCGGGTGCGACCCCGCTGTCGACCAGCAGGGCGAGCAGCGCGGGGAGGCGGGCCCGATCGGCGCCGTCGGCGACCTTGAACGCGAGGCTGCTGCCGTCGGGCAGGGCGGCTACCTGGACCCCTTCGAACCCGTCTTTCGCCAGCAGTCCGGGAACTGCCCGCATCAGGGTGGTGACGTCACGGCGGCTGCCGGCGACCATCTCGGGGTGGCGCCGCATCGCCGCCGCGACCCGCTGCTCGGGGCTGTCGTCTGGCGCGAGCACGAGGCGCTGGACGGCGCGCGCGAGCCCGTGCAGCGAGATCCCGAAGAGCGGGGTGCCGCAGCCGTCTGCGGTTACCGTCGCGGCCCGTTGCCCGGTGAGGTCCTCGATGGTGGCGCGGACGGCGACCTGAAGCGGGTGCATGGGATCGAGGTAGCGATCGTGCGCCCAGCCCACGGCCGCGCAGGTCACGACCATCGCGGCGTGCTTCCCCGAGCAGTTGTGCGCGAGCTGGCTGGGCAGCCGGTCGAAACGCAGCCATGCCTCGCGCTCGACCGGGTCGTACGGCAGCTCCGACGGGTTCCGCAGCGCGTCCGCATCGAGGCCCGCGGTGGCCAGCAGCCGGGTGGCGGCCGCGAGGTGGAGCGGTTCGCCGGAGTGGCTGGACGCGGCAAGCGCCAGCAGATCGTCGCTGACGTCGAGCCCGGCGCGCACCATCGCCACCGCCTGCATCGGTTTGGCCGCCGACCGCGGGTAGAACGCCGCCTCGATGTCGCCGACCGCCAGGCGTACCCGACCGTCGGGATCGAGGAGGACGGCCGAGCCATGGTGGACGCCCTCGACCATCTCGCCGCGCCAGACCTCGACCAGCGGCTCGTGGGCCGGCACCCGCATCGGAGCCGCGTCGGCGACCGGTGGCATGAGGTAGGACTGACTCATCGCGCATCCAACGTGGAGGTGTCGATCCGGTCGCGGACCAGGAACCATCCGCCGACCAGCGCCACCAGCAGCACCGGCATCGCGAGCAGCGTGATCCGACCGACGTGGTCGAAGAACATCAGGATCAGGACCAGGGCGAGGAACGCCAGCGCGATGAACTGCGGCACCGGCGACCGCGGCACCCGGAAGGCGGGACGCTCGACCTCGCCGGTGCGACTGCGGCGCACGAAGATCGTGTGACTGATCAGGATGATTGCCCAGGTGGCGATGATGCCGACCGACGCCAGGTTGAGGACGATCTCGAACGCCTGGGCGGGCACGACGTAGTTGAGCCCGACACCGAGGACGCAGACGCCGGCGGTCATCAGGATGCCGCCGTAGGGCACCTTGTGCCGGTTCATCGCGGCGGCGAAGCGAGGAGCCGTGCCCGCAGCGGCGAGCGAGCGCAGGATCCGGCCCGTGGAGTAGAGCCCGGAGTTGAGGCTCGACATCGCGGCGGTGAGGACCACCAGGTTCATCACGTCACCCGCTCCCGGCACGCCGACCCGGGACAGCACGGTCACGAACGGGCTCTCGTCAGCGGAGTAGGCCGACCAGGGCAGCAGCATCGCGAGCAGCACGACCGAGCCGACGTAGAAGATGCCGATGCGCCAGATGATCGTGTTGATCGCCCGGGGCATGACGCGGCGCGGGTCCGCGGTCTCACCCGCGGCTACGCCGACCAGCTCGATGGAGGCGTAGGCGAAGACGACGCCCTGGATGACCAGAACCATCGGGAGCATGCCGGCGGGGAACATCCCACCGTGCTCGGTGATCAGCTGGGGTCCGGGGGTGGTGCCGTCGATCGGGTGCCGGGTCACGATGAGCACGATCGCGATCGCCATGAAGACCACCAACGTAGCCACCTTGACCAGTGCGAACCAGAACTCCATCTCGCCGAACAGTCGCACCGAGAGCAGGTTGAGCGTCAGCACGATCACCAGGGCACCCAGGGCGAGCACCCATTGTGGGACCGGCGCGAAGAACGACCAGTAGTGCGCGTAGAGCGCGATCGCGGTGATGTCGGCGATGCCGGTGGTCGACCAGTTCAGGAAGTACATCCAACCGGCGGTGTAGGCGCCCTTCTCGCCGAGGAACTCGCGGGCGTAGGAGACGAAGGCACCGGAGGAAGGGCGGTAGAGGATCAGCTCACCAAGGCAGCGCACGACGATGAACGCGACGAGGCCGCACGCGGCGTACGCGATCGCCAGCGACGGCCCGGCACTGGCCAGGCGTCCGCCAGCGCCGAGGAACAGGCCGGTCCCGATGGCGCCGCCGATCGCGATCATCGTGATGTGGCGTGGCGTCAGGGACTTGCCGTAGCCCTCGTCGCCCGCGTCGGCGGGCTGGGGCAGGGCTTCGGTCCCGGTGGAGGTTGGCAGGGTCATCGGTCGGTGTTCCTGTCGGTGGTGGGGTCACGGACGATGTCCTCGAGCGCGCCGTCGACGTGCTCGAGGTGGGCGCGCATCGCCGCCTCGGCGGTGTCCGAGGACCCGGAGGCGATGGCGTCGACGATCAGGCGGTGCTCGGCGTCGGAGGCCGTACGCCGCGTCTCGTCGAGCTTGTTGAGCAGGGCGGACTGGGTGGCGAGGGCCTCGCGGATCTCTTCGATCACCTTGCCGAAGACCGGGTTGGCAGACGCGCGGGCGATGGCGATGTGGAACAGGGAGTCGAGTGCGACCCAGACCGCTCCGTCCTCCTCGCGCTCCATCCGTTCGAGCAGGCTGCGCATCTCGTCGAGGTCGTCACCGCTGTGCCGAGCCGCGGCGTACCCGGCGGCCGGCACCTCGACATGTCGACGTGCCTCCACCAGGTCGCGTGCGGAGTAGCTGCCGAATGTCGGGTTGTCGGCGGCACGGTCGGAGACCACGAACGTGCCCCGCCCCGTCTGCGACTCCGTCATGCCGAGCGCCTGCAACGCCCGCAGCGCCTCGCGGACGACCGGGCGGCTGACCCCCAGATCGCGGACCAGGGTCGCCTCGGAAGGCAGCCGGGTGCCGACGGGGAAGGTGCCGGACTCGATCTCCGAGCGCAGCTCGGCGAGGACGAGCTCCATGGCGTTGGCACGCCGGATCGGTTTGACTGTTTGCCTGTCTGACAGGTTCATGGCGATGAGTGTGATGGGCGTCACCGGCGACTGTCAACCCGGCAAGGCTCTGGAACCTCAGATGCGGCTGTAGAACTCGCGGTGGGCGTGGGCCGCGCGAGCCCAGGTGTAGCCGGCGGCGAGGTCCCGCCCGCCGGTCGGGTCCGGCCGCGTGTCCAGGATCTTGCCCAGCGCCAGGGAGATCTCCGCCGGCGTCGTGGCGTAGGCGACGGTCTCGCCGAAGACCTCGCGCAGCACGGGCAGGTCGCGGGCGACGACGGGTACGCCCGCGGCCAGGGCCTCCAGGGCCGCGAGCCCGAAACCCTCCTTGGTCGACACCATCGCGAGGGCGCCGGCCTCGGCGACCAGCGATGGGAGCTCGTCCTCCTCGAGCACTCCGGTGATGACGACGGGTACGTCCAGCTCGCGGGCCCGGGCGTCGAACGCCGCCCGGTAGTCGCGGTAGTCGAAGAGGGTCTCCCCGCCGCCGAAGACCAGCTTCAGGTCGGCCTGACTGGGATCGGAGGCGCGCAGCGCGGCGTACGCCTCGAGCAGGTCGAGCGATCCCTTGCGCGGCTCGATCCCACCGAGGGCGAGCACGTAGCGGCCGAACCGCTCTCGCCAGGCCTCGCGCCCGGCGGCGTCGCCGGCTCCGGCCGCGAACCGGGCGGCGTCGACGCCGTTGGGGATGACCGTGGGCGCGTACCCCCATCCGGCCGCGACCTCGTCCGCGACCGACTGCGAGACGCAGATCCGGGCGTACGCATCGACGACCGCCTTCTCGTGGCAGGCGGCGAGCTGCGGGGTGGTGAAGTGGTCGAGGTGGTGGATGGTGCGGATGCAGGGCAGGGCGGCGTTGGCGCTGATGCAGTCCTGGGCGTGCACGATGTCGTAGCGGTCACGCTGCTGCGCGAAGGCGGCTCGCAGCACGTCGATGGAACGTACGATCCGCTCCCCCACCGACTCATCGTCGCGGGCCTGGAACGGCACCGCGTGGACCGTGACTGCGGAGTCGACCGGCCGGAAGAACGCGGTGTCGCCGTGGCGGCCGAGGGTCCAGATATGGACGTCCTCACCGAGCGCCGCCAGTGCCTCGGCCAGCGCCAGCGTGTGCACGACCCCGCCGCGGGGCCGGGTGGAGTACGTCAGCAGCGCGATCCTCATCGCGAGGTCCCCGGGAACGTGTAGGCCGTCGGGGTCAGCTCCTTGAGGTGGTGGAGGACGCGCCGGGACCTGGCGATCTCCGCCTCGACGTCGATCTCCGCGACGGCCAGGCCGCCCTTGGAGGTCGTCCGGGCCAGGATCTCGCCACCGGGACCGACCACCTTGGCCTGTCCCAGGAACCGCAGCCCGCCCATGACGCCGGTCTGGTTGGACGAGACCCAGACGACCTGGTTCTCGGCGGCCCGGGCCTGGTCGTAGAGGTCGAAGAGCCGCGACTGGCGGTCCTGCGGGAGCCGCGAGGCGCGGTCGGTGACCGAGGCCGGCCAGGCCGAGAGGCAGGCGATCACCGAGGCTCCGTCGAGGGCGAGGGTGCGGGCCGCCTCCGGGAAGGTCTTGTCGTAGTCGATGAGCATCCCGAGCCGCCCGACCGGGGTGTCGAAGGCCGCGAACCCCTCCCCCGCCGCGTAGACCAGCGACTCGCCGGCCGGCTGGTGCACCTTGCGGTGCCGTCCGAGCACGCCGTCACCGCTGAGACAGACGGCGGAGTTGTAGAGCCGCGCCTGGCCGTCGACGACGACCTCCTCGGCGTAGCCGAGGCAGACCACCATCTCGCCGGCCATCGCGATCATCCGGCCGATCTCGAAGGAGTCCTCGCTCAGGGCCGGCGGCAACGCGTGCGGGTCGGGGTGGCGCAGGTCGGAGAGGTAGCCACCGAGGGTCGCGTCGGGCAGCACCAGCAGGCGTACGTCGTTGCGCCGGGCGTCCTCGACGATCCCCTCGAGCTTGGCGACCGCGCGCGGCAGATCGCGTCCGAAGTGGGCCGCGACCGCCCCGATGCGTACCTTCGACATGCTCCTCAACCTATCCGTCCTCGATCGTGGGTGGACGATGCCTCAGGCGACCGCCGCCGAGGTGTCCAGCGGGCCGGGTGAGCGGCGCCGGGCCAGCTCGGCGGCGGGCTCGATGGTCCGGAGGCTGTTGCCGGTGATGGTGCCGGCGATGTGCTCCGCGTCGGCGGCGATGCCGAGGTAGCGCCCCGAGCCCCAGGTGTGCAGCCAGGGCAGGCCGAGGAAGGAGAGCCCTGGGACGGCGGTGACGCCACGGGTGTGGGTCGGTCGTCCGGTGCCGTCGAAGACACCCACCCGGACCCACCGGTAGTCGGGCCGGTAGCCGATCGCCCAGATCACCGTCGAGACTCCCGCCGCGGCGAGGTCGAGGGCGGTCGGGTCCGACTCTGGCGCCCAGACCGGGCGATAGGGCTCCGCCGGTGGGACGTCGAGGTCGTGGGAGGCGATGTGGGCGTCGATGTCGCGGCAGATCGAGCGGTAGACGTCGTCGGCGGAGCCGAGCGCCTCCCGCAGCGTCGGCTCGATCACGAGGTCGGTGCCTGCCCCGGAGGCGAGCCGGCCGTAGAGCCGCATGCCCTCGGCCGCGAACTGACGCAGGTCGATGTCGCGTCCGCCGTCGCGGCCGGTGACGTAGTGGTTGGTCTTCTCCCGCGCGGCCGGGCCGCCCGGGTAGCTCGGGACCGGGGTGTCGTAGAGGCCCATCTCGGCCAGCCAGGTCATGCAGTCGCGGCCGCGGTGGAACCGCGCGACCCGTGGCGCGTCGCCGATCGCGAGATGCACCTGGCGTCCCTCCAGGTGCAGGTCTTCGGCGATCTGTGCCCCGGACTGGCCCGAGCCGACCACCAGCACCGCGCCCGGGCGAAGCCGCGAGGCGCTCTTGTAGTCGGCCGAGTGCAGCTGGTCGATGGCGGGGTCGAGCGCGGGCGCCCAGGCCGGGACGACCGGTACGTGGTAGCCGCCGGTGGCGACCACGACGTGCTCGACCTCCCAGGTCTCGGCGCCATCGGGGCCTTCGGCCTCGACCAGGAACCCGCCTCCCGCGCGTTGGGTCAGCGAGGTCACCCGGGTGTGCTCGCGCAGCGGCGGGCCGAAGGTCGGCGCGTAGCCGGCGAGCCAGGCCACCACCTCGTCGCGAGTCATGAAGCCGTCCGGGTCGGGGCCGGCGTATTCGTAGCCGGGCAGGCGGCAGTGCCAGTTGGGCGTCACGAGGGTGAAGTTGTCCCAGCGGGTGTCGGCCCACTCATGGCCGGCGGTGCCTGCCTCGAGGACGACATGGTCCACCCCGTCACGGACGAGGAACCAGCTTGCGGCCAGGCCGGCCTGCCCGCCGCCGACGATCGCGACGGTGGCGCGGTGGTGCGTGGTCATCGGGGCTCCTGCGGATTCGGGGTGGCGGGTAGGGGCGGATGCATGGCGAGGACGGTGACGCGCTGATCGGACGTGTACGCCGCTGCCGAGGCCCGCAGCTGGTCGGAGGTTGCCATCGCGCTGGTGCAGGCGAAGCCGAACTTCGCCCGCACCCGCTCCGAGGCGGTGGCCAGGGCGGTGAGGCTGCGGTCGAGGAAGTCCTCGACGGCGTACGTACGGCCGGTCACCAGATGGTCGTGCACCACCAGCGAGGGTGAGTAGCAGTCCTCGACCCTGCCGTCGGGCCAGCGCACGGTGAAGGTCATCTCAGGCATGACCCTCACCCACCGGGGAGAGCGGATCGGCGGTCGCCAGCGCGGAGGGGTATGCCTCGGGCCGGCGGTCACGGAGGTGGAACATCGCCCGGCGCGCCGTCGTCAGAGCGCTGGGCACGTCGAGCTCGGCCACGGCCATGCCGGCCTCGACGCCGGTGGTCGCCAGGATGTCGCCACCCGGGCCGACCACCTTCGCGTTGGCGACGAAGCGGAGCTTGCCGAAGGTCCCGTGCTGGTTGGAGGCCAGCCAGACCACCTGGTTCTCGAGCGCCCGGGCGGCGTCGAAGAGGTTGAACCGCTTCGTCCACCGGTCGTCCTCGATCGAGGCGCTGGTGGCGGTGCGTGAGGCCGGCCAGGCGGAGATGCAGGCGATGATCTCGGCGCCGTCGACGGCCAGCGCCCGCGCGCCCTCGGGGAACGCCTTGTCGTAGCAGATCATGGTGCCGATCCGGCCGGCCGGCGTGTCCACGCAGCCGAACCCGTCCCCGGCCGCGTAGTAGAGGTTCTCTCCGAGCGGCTGGTGCACCTTGCGGTGGGCGCCGAGCACGCCGTCGCCGGTGACGACGGCGGCGGTGTTGTAGCGGTCCGCACCGTCCGATTCGCACAGACCCACGACCACGGTCATGTCTCCGGCCAGCTCGGCGACGCGCCGGAGCTCGGGGCCGTCGATGTCCATGACGGGCGGGAGGTCCTCGGGCGTCTCGTCGTGGCTGCCGTCGCGGCCGGCGCCGAGCACGGAGAGGTAGCCGCCGAGGCAGGCTTCGGGGAGGGCGAGCAGACCGACGCCGGCCTGTCGGGCGTCCTCGATGAGGCCGCCGATCTGGGCGAGGTTCTGGTCCACGTCCCGGCCGAAGCCGGCGCAGACGGCGGCCACGGCGGTGCCGGGCTGAGTGCTGGTGGTCATGTCGCTGGTCCTAGTCCGGTGACGGTGTGGTCGATGGCATCGGTGACGGTGCCGTCCGGCCAGCGCAGGCCGACGCCTGTGCCGGGGACGAGCTCGCCGCAGACGGCGGAGGAGACGAAGCCAGGCAGCTCGGGTCGCACCTCGGTGCGGCCGGGCGCCTGCGCGGTGAGCATCGCGAAGCCCGGGAAGCAGGTGAGCCAGTCCGCGGTCGATGCGGTGCGCGGGGTGGGGACGGCGCCGACGTCGATGATCGCGCGGCAGCCGCTGGCCTCGGCCAGCATCCCGGCGGTGCCGACCGTTCCGGCCATGCTGACGTCCTTGGCCGCAGTCGGCGCCAGCGAGGGCACGACTCCGGACAGCGCCCGCAGCTCGGCCGAGGTGCGGTGCGAGGACGAGTCCCACTGACGGCCGCGGTAGCCGGGCCGCCATCCTCCGCCCAGGTCCGCGCTCAGCCTCAGGAGATCACCGGGCGCTCCCCCACCGCCCGGGACCGGCCGCTCGGTGCGTCCCAGAGCGGTCACCGAGAGCGCGGCCGGGACGCCGAGCTGGGTGTGCCCACCGAGGACCGGTACGCCCCACGCCCGCGCGGCCTCGGCCAGACCGCGCACGATCCGGCGGGCGAAGGAGGCGTCGCGGGCTCCGATGGCGTCGAGCAGACCGACCGGCGCCGCGCCCATCGCGGAGAGGTCGTTGACGTTGACGAGGACCGCGCACCACCCGGCCCACTCCGGGTCGCGCTCGACCATCGAGGGAAGGATCGCGTCGCAGGCCGCGACCAGGTCGCTGCCCGGGACCGGAGCCGCGTCGTCACCCCGGAATCCCGGAGTCGACTGCCCCACCAGGGCACCGACCAGATCGCCCAGCGGCGCCTTGGTGGCCTCTGACAGCTGCCGGATGCGTCGGACCGGCCACTCCATCACGACATGGGTCATGTCGTGGAGGTGGACCCGCTCGCGCGGGATCCAGCCGAGCCTGCGGAACAGCCCCTCGTTCCGGGACTGGACGGTGGCGTCGAAGCGGAGCGCACCGGCCTGCTCGGCGGCGGCGCAGGCCGCTCGGACCAGCGCCGCGCCGACACCGAGAAGCTGGCGTGCGTCCTGCTTGACCGCCAGCCGGCTCCCCCGCCACCAGCCCACATCGCGGCCATCCGGCTGCGCCGGGTGAAGGCGTACGCCGCCCAGGACCTCACCGTCGTCCGAGCGGGCGAGCAGGACGATCCGGCGTGGGTCGTCGTCGACGTCGTCGAGATCGGAGCCCGCGAAGAGACCCTGCTCGGTGACGAAGACCTCCCGGCGCAGCCGGAGGTACGCCTCCAGGTCCGCCGCGGTCTCGGCCCGGAACACGGTGTAGCCCTCGAGGCTCGGCGAGCGGCGTACGGCACCAGCGAGGATGACGTCGTCGAGGAGCTCGGTCATGCCGACTCCTCGCCACAGGCACCGAGTGCGGAGCAGGCGCCGCACGAGGCGCAACCGGCGGCCTGGTCAGCGCCGGCCATGCCGGCTCGGCGCAGGAGCGCGGCGACCCGGGAGGTCACCCGGTAGACGTCGGCGTGCGGCGGCGCCTCGACGCCGTCGACGTCCTTGGCGAGGGTCCCCCCCAGCGGGCGGTAGGGCACGACGAAGGGATAGACGCCCATCGCGATGAGCTCCTCGCAGCCGGCGACGAGCTCATCGGGATCCTCGCCGAGACCGACCAGGAGGTAGGTCGAGACCTGGTTCCAGCCGAACACCCGGACCGCCTCGGCCCAAGCTGCCCGGTATTCGCTCATCGGCACCGCGCCCTTGCCCGGCATCCAGCGAAGCCGGGCCGACTCGTCGAGCGACTCGACATGGATGCCGATCGAACGGGCACCGGCGTCGTACAGCTCCTGGATCGAGGCGAGGTCACCAGGCGGCTCGCACTGCACCTGGATCGGGAGGTCGGGCACGGCCTCGCGCACCGCGCGAACGCAGCGCGCCAGATGGGTCGCCCCACGGTCACGGCCCCGGGAGGTGCCGGTGGTCATCACCATCTGGGTCACCCCGTCGAGCTCGACCGCGGCCTTGGCCACCTCGGCGAGCTGGGCGGGCTGCTTGACCGCGATCGTCGAGCCCTGGCGCAGCGACTCCTCGATCGCGCAGAACCGGCAGCGCTCCTCCACGGCGTAGCGCGCACAGGTCTGCACGACGGTGGTGGCGAGCACGTTGGCCGAGTGCAGGCGAGCGATCTTGTCGTAGCCGACACCGTCGGCGGTCACCAGATCGTAGAAGCGGGGCCGGGCGACGGCTTCGACTCCGAGACCGGTGTCGGCTCCGTCGAGGAGCAGCTTGCCGCCGCGTACCGAATAGGGGCTTCGGGGGTTGAGCGGGATGGCCGCGCCGACCCCGTCCAGGAGGACGTGCCCGTCGTCGCTCGGCCCCGCGCCCGAGCGGCGGGCGACCGGGGCGTCGAGCAGGCGGATCCCCTGGATGGCGACGTCGACGCGGGTGCTGGACGAGATCGGCGAGGTCATGGCCGGACCCTCAGAGGTTGTAGGTCGAGTTGATGATGGCGCCCTTGCGGGCGTAGTGGATCAGCGCGTCCTGGACGTCGAGCGGGTGCGAGGGCACGACGCCCTCGATCAGGTCCTCCTCGCGCAGGCCGTGGAGTCCCATCCCGAAGCGGCAGCAGAAGACGGTGCCGCCCTCCTTGATGAACGTCTCGATCGCGCCGTTGGTGTTGAGCTCTCCGGGGAATCCGGCGTCGCCCATCGTCGGGAAGCCACGGGAGGCCATGCACGCCAGCGTCCCGGGACCGTAGAAGTAGATGGCTGACTCGAAGCCCTTGCGCAGTGCTCGAGTCGCCTGCAGGACGGCGACGAAGCTGACGGAGGACTCGTGCGGGATGCCGTGCACGAGGGTGAAGTACGTCTCCCCGTCCTCGGCCTGGTAGTCGGGGAAGATCTTGGTCGAGCCGTAGATGTTGGTGCCCGGCTGCTGCGAGGGGTGCGGGATCTCGCCGAGCGACTTGGCCATGTTCTCGGCGATCTGGGCGTCGATGTCAGCGGTGTCAGTGGTCACTGGGGTCTCCAAAGAGGTGGGATGGGCGATGCGGGGTGGGGGCGAGCTCGTCGTCCTTGACGAGTGGCCGGCAGTCGAGCTGCCGGTCTCAGCCGTAGAGGGCTGAGAAGTTGTGGTGGAAGAAGGCTTCGGCGAGCTCGCCGTCACCGGCCGCGGCGGTCAGCCGGGCATGCTCGCCGGCGAAGTCGCCCCAGGGCGCGTCGGTGGCGAAGAGGATGCGGTCGTGGCCGACGCCGCGGCGCTCGATCTCCTGGACCAGCCAGGCCGGCGCGAAGCCGATCGCCCAGCTGGTGTCGGTGTAGACCTGCATCCCGGCCTCGATCCAGTCGAAGAGCCGGCCACCGATGAGCTTCATGTGGCCGCTCATCCCGCCGCCGAGATGCACGAGATGAAGACGTACGTCCCGGGCATAGCGCTCCACGAGCGTGCCGATCTGGTCGACGTCGGAGGCGGCGCCGGGCGAGGTGTGCACGTGCACGGTCAGGTCGTGATCACGGGCTGCGGCGAAGACCTTGTCGAGCTGCTCGAGGCACTCCGGGTCGCTGGGATGGCCGCCGAGCAGGAAGCTCGTCTTGAGCGCGGCCACGCCTTCCTCGCCGGCGAGGGCGAGGGCCGCGTCGTTGCGGGCCGAGTCGGTGGCCTTGGGTGAGACCCACAGGCCGCACCGGATCCGGTCGTCGCTCTGGGCCGCCTCGATGGCCAGGGAGTTGAGGTCGAAGGCCGCGTCCGGGTCGGGCACGCCGTAGTTCGGCAGCACCAGCGCCCGCTCGATCCGATCGGCGTCGAGATCGGCGACCAGCTCCTTCACGGTGCCGCGCGCGGTGACGTCGGCGGTGATCGCCGGGCCTCCGTAGAACGGGTACGCCGGCAGCCGGCCGATGTGGCGGTGGGCGTCGTGGAGGGGCTTGGTCATGGCATCAAGCCTTCGGCCCTGCCGTTTCGGACTGGTTACGCCTGGAATACGAAGCCCGTTTCGGCTCGTAAGTTCGACGTAACGCGCCTCACCCGAGTCAGGTGAGGCGGCGCCGCGCCGGCGGCGATGCGATGGTGTGGTGCTGACCTGGCTGCGCGAGCGGATACATCTGCCTCGCCACCTCTTCGATCGGCGCACGGCCCGGCGCGATGCCGCTGCCGGCGCCGTGCTCGGCATCGAGTCGGTCCCGGACGGGCTCGCCAGCGGTCTCCTCGCCGGGGTGAACCCGGTCGCGGGGCTCTACGGCTACCTGTTCGGGCTCGCCGGCGGAGCGCTGTTCACCGGGACCGCCGCGATGGCGATCCAGGGCACCGGGGCGATGGCCATCATCGTCGCCGACGTCGACCTCGACGCCTACGACGACCCGGTGCGGGCGCTCGCCACCCTCTCGATCCTCACCGGCGTCGTCATGATCGTCGCCGGCGCGCTCCGCCTGGGCCGGCTGCTGCGGTTCGTGTCCAAGTCGGTGATGACGGGGTTCATCTCCGCGGTCGGGATCAGCATCGTGCTCGGCCAGCTCGACAACTTCACCGGCTACGACTCCCAGGGAAGCAACCGCGTCACCGCGGCACTGGACCTGCTCCTCCACCTTCGCGGGATCGACCTCGCGTCCCTGGTGGTCGGCCTGACCACCGTCGCCGGCATCCTCGTCCTGCAGCGCACCCGGCTGGGCGCCACCGGACTGGTGGTGGCCGTCGCCGCGGGTTCCGCGCTGGCTGCCCTCCTCAACGCGCTGGGCAGCGACACCGTGGCGCTGGTCGCCGACGTCGCCGAGGTACCCGGCTCGCTGCCTCTTCCGGTGTTCCCGGACCTGTCGGCCACGCTCGACCTCCTCCTGCCCGCCGCCGCGCTCGCCTTCGTCGGGCTGGTCCAGGGCGCCGGGGTCTCGGCGGGCTTCCCGAACCCGGACGGCACCACCCGTCCCTCGCGCGACTTCATCGGCCAGGGAGCGGGCAACATCGCTTCCGGCCTCTTCCGCGGTGTACCAGTGGGCGGGTCGATGTCGGCCACCTCGCTGGTCGTCGGCGCGGGCGCCCGGAACCGGTTCGCGCTGTTGGTCGCGGCCGCCGTCATGGCCGCCGTCATCGTCCTGTTCGCCAGTGTCGTCGAGCTCGTCGCGATGCCGGCGCTCGCCGGGCTGCTGATCGTGGTCGGTGTCAGCACCGTCAAGCCGGCCAAGCTGATCGCGGTCGGCAAGACCGGGCCGGTGCCGCTGACGGTGATGCTGACGACGCTGGTGCTCACCCTGCTGATGCCGTTGCAGTACGCCGTGCTCGTCGGGGTCGGACTGTCGGTGCTGCTCTTCGTGATCGGGCAGTCCTCACGCCTGGTGACGCGCCGGCTGGTCATGGGCGCGGACGACCGGGTCATCGAGACCAACCCTCCGGGGAGCCTCGGCGAACGCGAGGTCGTGGTGCTCCAGCCGTACGGGCCGATCTTCTTCGCCACCGCCAGCTCGCTGCGCTCGCAGATGCCGGACCTGACCCCGGCCTCACGCAGGTCCGTGGTGATCCTGCGGCTGCGTGGCGCGGACGACGCCGGCGCCACGCTGCTCGAGGTGCTGGGGACGTACGCCGCCGGGCTCGGCGACCTCGGCAGCAGGCTGGTGATCGTCACCGACAACGAGCGGCTGGTTCGCCAGCTGCAGACCGACGACACGCTCGGCTCGGCAGGCTCCGTGTACCAGGGCACCGCGGTGATCTGGGAGGCCACCCGGAAGGCCTACGAGGATGCCGTCACCTGGGTGGCGCAGGACGACGAGGAGTCCGGCGACCAGGAACGGCCGTCGGCCGGGCGTACCTACCGCGACCCGCACGAGGGCGACTGGCCACCTGACCAGATGGCCCTCTGAGACCGAGCTGTTCGCAAGAAACCGCTCGTTCACCCCTTTCCGGCGATCACCGACACCTCCCGGCGTATGCACCCTGGGGTTGTGACGACCACGGTGGCCCCTGAGCATTCGCGTACGGACTGGCGCGAGCTGATCGCGATCCTGCTGCTGTCCGTGACGGCGATCCTGACCGCCTGGACCGGCTTCCAGGCCAGCAAGTGGAGCGGCGCCATGTCGATCTCCTTCTCGCAGGCATCGACGAACCGGATCGAGGCGGCCCGGTTGGAGTCCACGGCCAACCGCAAGCTGTCGGTCCAGGTCGCCCTGTTCACGCAGTGGCTCGAGGCCTACCAGAGCGGCGACACCGAGCTCACCGAGTTCCTCCAGGCGCGGTTCCCGGAGCCGCTGGCAACGGTCTTCCCGGCATGGCTCGACACCCGGCCGCTCAAGGATCCCGACGCCCCCGCCACGCCGTTCGACATGGAGGACTACGTCATCCCCGAGTCCGTTCAGGCGAGCGAGGCGGACAAGACAGCCGACCGCAAGTTCCGCCAAGCGCTCCGCAACAACCAGCGCGGCGACAACTACACGGTCCTGACCATCGGCTTCGCCTCCGTGCTCTTCTTCGCAGCCCTTTCCGAGCGCATGCGTCGCCGTAACGCGCAGTGGGCGCTGCTCTGTCTCGGCGGCGTGGGTTTCGTGATCCTGGCGGTCATCCTGATGACGTTCCCCAAGATGATCTGACCCCGGTCACCTGAAATAGGTGATCCTTCGCCATTTTTTGCCGTTTACTTTGAGTAGCATCGCAAGATGACCGGACGGGTATTTCCGCTCATCTACGGCGCGGTGACGCTCATCAGCACTCTCCCCCCCCAAATCGAGCGCACGACGCCGACGTGGCATCTGAGCTCTGACTGAGGGGAGGGGTTGTGCAGCGCAGCAGGCCGGCGCCCGCTACAGACCCGACGACAGAAGGATCCGCACCGATGCCACGCCGTGAGGCGGCGACGGTGGTGATACCCACAACGAGGGACGGTGATGGCGCGGCCAGCGCCCCGTGGCCTCGCCTCCCGAGGGTCTACGTGCCACGCCGCGCGCTGTGGGCCGACCTCGACCGCTCCGCCGATGCCGCGATCACCCTGCTGATCGCGCCCGCCGGCGCGGGCAAGACCCTGGGCGTCGCCGGATGGCTGCGGCAACAGATCGGCGACGGACCTCCGCGCGCACAGCGCTGGGTGGACGCCGACGGCACGATGACTCCCGATCAGCTCTCCGGCATGATCGACGAAGCAGCGGAGGGCACGCCCCCTCGCATCGTCATCGACGACGCACACCTGCTTCGCGCGGCCACTCACCGAATGCTCAACGAGCGGCTCAACGACGATCCCGACTCCATGCGTCTGGTGATGATCAGCCGTTGGGACCTGCCCTTCACCAGGCTGGTGCCGGAGCTGCTGGGCAACTTCTCGGTCGTACGAGGCAATGTGTTGCAGCTGAGTGACGTCGAGGCCGAGGCGCTCATCGTCGAGCACGCCCGCACCGATTCCAGGCCCGTCATCGACGCTATCGTCCAACAGGCCCGCGGCTGGTGCGCCGCGGTCGTCCTCGCAGCCCGCTCGGTCCACGCAAGCCCTCCGGGCAGGGCGGGCGAGACCGCTTTCGAGGACGGAACCGTCGGTCTCGGAGACCGGGTGGCGAGCGAGGTGTTCGCGTCGCTGTCCGCACGCGCGAGGCACCTGCTGCTGTGCACATCTGCCGAGACGGTCGTGACCGCCAGGACCGCCGCCCATCTCTCCCAGGACCCGAGCGCCGGGGAGACACTGACCGATCTGGAGAACACCGGGCTGCTGGTGACCCGCGCGGTCCCGCTCGTCCCCGACGCCCACGGTGAGGAGGCCTACCGGATCCACCCACTGCTCGCCGAGGTCGTACGCCGCCGGCTGGTCGCCGGCGGGGTCGACGTCGCCCGGGCGCAGTCGACCGTGGTGCGTGCTGTCCGGATCGACCGCACGCGCGGTGAGGCGCGCGGCGCGCTGCGACGACTCGAAGCCGTCGGCGCCCACGAGGAGATGGCGGTCGTGCTCGCCGACGACGGCGTCAAGACGGCGATGCGCGGTGACGGCGACCGCCTCGGTCCCTTCGCACGCAACCTCGCGGAGCACGTCGAGACGACCCCGAGGGCATGGTTCGCACTCGCGATCGAGGCCTGGCTCGACGGCGACGTACCCGAGGCCGAGCACTGGCTCGACAGGTGCGTAGCTGAGTCGGCGGCGATGTCGGAGGAGGAGCTCGCCTGCATCGGACTGATGCGGGCGCGACTCGGCCTCGAGCCCCTCCGCGCCGCAGCCGACCGGGCCGCCGAGGTGGTCCGGGGGAGGCACAATGCCGGCGGCGAGGCCGACGTCCTGCCGCAGCTGCTCACCGAGCTCGGCATCACCCAGAGCTGGCTCGGTCAGCTGTTGGAGGCGGAGCAGAGCCTCACCTCCGCGATCGGGCTGGCCCGCACCTGGGACATGCCGGCGGTCGAGGCCGACGCCTCCAGCCATCTGGCGATGACCGAATACATGCTGGGTCGCGAGGCGGCCTGCGGAGAGATCGCCGACGAGGCCGCCACCCTGCTCGAGCGGGCCGACCGAGGCGGGCCGCACGGCGCCCGTAGCGACTTCACCCGCACCCGGACGGCGCTGGCCGCAGCCCTGGCGCGCACCGCACGGCTCCCCTGGCTCGAGCTGGCGCCCATCCCGGACGCGAAGCTCCATCCCGCGGACCTGTGCACCCGGTTCTGGATGAGACTCCGGGACGCACACCTCACCCTGTCCGACCACTCGGTCGTACGCGCCCGCCAGATCCTCGGCGAGCCGTTGGACCTGCCCGGGGCCTTCCGTCTTCCGGACCACCTGCAGGTCACCCTGCTGCTCAACCTTGCCGAGCTGGCCGCGCTGGCGACCGACCGGCGTTCGCTGAAGTCCGTGGAGGCCGAGCTCACCGAGCGCGGGATGAACGGCGAGGCGGCGCTGGCCAGGGCGCTGCGCGCCGACCTCGACGGAAACCGGCGTCTCGCCGCGGACCACTTCGACACGGCCGCCCAGCAGGCGACCTGGCCCCAGCCGATGACCCGCGCGGTCGCGCTCGTCGGGCGGGCGGAGCTGCTCCACGAGCTCGGGGACGTGGACGCGGCGGCCGAACATCTCCAGCAGGTGGCGATCGAGACCGAGGTGCGTCAGAACGCGATCCCGTTCCTCGGCTGGACCCGACAGGGGACGCCCGTGCAGACCATGCTGGGACGGTTCCCCGCGCTCCGGCCGCATCGTTGGGTCAGCAAGATCTCGGCGGGCATCGCGGACATGTCCAGCCTGACGACGTACTTCGACCAGGGCACGCCCCGTCCGACCGAGGCGGTCGACGAGGCGGCCGGGCCGCTCCCAGGTCTGAGCGCCCGGGAGCGGGACGTCCTTCGTGAGCTCGCTCGCGGATCGACGTACGCCGACATCAGCGCCGCTCTCTACGTCTCCGAGAACACGGTGAAGACCCACGTCAGCAGCCTCTACGCCAAGCTCGGCGCCTCACGGCGCAGCGAGGCACTGGCCGTGGCGCGGAGCCTGAACCTCATCTGACGATCTCCGCGCGGACCCGGCCGAGGCGAGAGCTCGCTCTCGGCCGGGTCCGAACCTCAGGTCGTGGTTTCGGAACGGAGCCGGAAGGCCATCACGATGGCGATGAGGCCGACGACGATCAGCCAGATACAGGAGACCACGAGGAGCGCGCCCAGCGAGACCTCCGGGTTGATGAGCAGCACGGCACCGGCGAGGACCGTGATGGCTCCGGTGGCGATGTCCCACATACGTCGCCCAGGGGCCGGTCTGAGGACGGCGCCGATGATGTCGACGATGCCTCCGATGACCCACCAGACTCCGAGCAGGATGGTGACGATGAGCAGCGTCTGGACCGGGTCACGCAGGAAGAGCAGGCCGACGACGATCGCCAGCGCCCCCGAGAAGCCGACGACCGCTCGCAGGCCGCCCTCCATGGAGCTGCCGGCCACCGCGGCGATGAGGCGGAACACTCCCGACACGATGATCTGGATGGCGACGATCACCGCGAGGACGACGAGCGTCTGCTTCGGCCAGACCGCCAGGATGACGCCGAGTGCCGTGGTGACCAGCCCGTAGGCCAGGACCAGACCCCAGTAGTCCCCGAGGCCCTCGAACACGGACCCGGAGCCCACGGGAGGGTCCTGAGCCGGCGTGGCCGCGCTCGGATCCTGGCCGGTACCCGGGCCCCGAACATCGGGGCCCGGGATGTCGGAACTGGCCATGTCAGAGCTCGTCGCCGCTCGACATCAGCTGCGCGAGCGACCAGATGACGAAGATGTAGAGCGCCAGCATCGCGAGCGCCCAGAACGGGTAGTAGGGCATGAAGGCGAACGCGGAGACCGAGCCGATGACCGCGATCACGATGCCGGAGATACGGGCCCACGTCTGTCCGAGGAGCAAGCCGATGCCGACGGCTATCGCGATCGCCCCCAGGACGATGTGGATCCAGCCCCAGGCGGTGAGGTCGAACTTGTAGACGTAGTCGACGCCCTTGACGTAGACCGTGTCCTCGAACAAGGCAGCGATGCCGGAGAGGATCTGGAAGATGCCTACCGTCGTGAGGATGGTGCCTGCGAAGATCGCGCCGGAGAAGGCGAAGGCGGTCTTGACCGGCGTGTCGTAGCCTCCGCCTCGTGGTGTGGTGGTGCTCATGATGGGGTACTCCCTGTAATCGTGAGCGGTTTCTCGTCGACCGCTTCGGTGGATGATCCGAAGCTAGGCCGCCGCAGCGCCGGCTGACTCACCCGCAACGGGCGAATCTCCTGCGCCGAAGACGCGCCGCAGCGCAGCTTCCTGGCCGTCGGTCAGGTCGGTGAAGATCGGGTCGGACGGCAGTCGCCCTCCGAGCATGTCCCTGACCGAGTCGACGACGCTGTCCGTGGTCAGCACGAACAGGGCCGAGGTCCCCGGGGTGACCCGGTCTCGGACCCGGTTGATGAAGCCATCATCGATCCCGACGGCGCTCAGCGAGTCCGAGATCAGCCCGGTGGCGGTGCCCAGGGCCGCGCCGAGCAGCGGCACGAAGAAGATGAAGCCGAGCAGAAGACCCCAGAAGGACCCGCCCAACGCTCCCCCACTCCCGCCCGCGGCCGGATGCAGCTCGATCGTCCTCAGCTTCGTGGTGCTCGACGGCCAGGAGAGCGCCGCGGCGTCGTGGAGGTCGATGAGGTCCTCACGAGCCAGCTCCTCGAGCACGTGCATGGTCTCCTCGGCACCCTCGGGAGTGTCGAACCTCCACACAGTCAGAGTTTCTGTCGACATGCCCCCCCCTGCTTCCTGGTATCCGTCAGCTGAGCAGTCGCTGTTTGGCGGCTGCGAACTCCGCGTCGCTGAGGATCCCCTGGCTGTGCAGCTCGCCCAGCTTGGCCAGCTGCCCGGTCAGATCGTCCTGCGCCGGTGCCGCCGGAGCGGGCGCCGGCGGAGGCGGCTGGGCCGCTGCGTACTGCTGTTGCTCGTACTGCTGCTGCTCGTACGCCTGTGCCTCGGCCTGTTCCTGGGCTTTGGCCGCCTGCCGGCGGTTGACGGCGTTCGAGGTGGCGGTGGCGGTGCCGGCGATGACTGCCGTACGTGCGACGGCGCCGACGAGACCGGGCCGACCCATGCGTCTACGCAACATAGCGTGTCTCCTCTCTATCGGGCGGCGGATGCGAAGGCGACGTCGACGTCCTCGGGCGGCACGCGCAGGAACAGCTCGACCTCGGCACCGACGCTCCGGATCTGTCTGACGGCCTCCCGCGCCCAGATCTGCTCGTAGACCACCGCGAGCCCGGCCTGGCCGGGCTCGAGGGCGGTGGCGAACGTCTCGATGTCGGCGTCGCTCAGCAGGTCGTTGGCGTCGATCTGGAGCCCCGACAGCTCCGCAGGCAGACCCTCGGCCTCCTCCAGGTCAAGGGCCCGGAAGCTGCCGCCGGCGTCCTTGGACATCAGCACGCAGTCGATGATCCGGATCACTCCGCTCTCGACCGGTTGCCGCAGCACTGCCGCGAGGTCGCCGAGCTCGACGTCCTCCGACATCGACAGGAACAGGATCTCGACCGGGCCGCGTTCCATCGTGCCTCCCACGTATCGCGCGCCTGCCGGGCGGCAGGACGATTCCGACGCTAGGCCGCGACGCGCCCAAGGTGCTCACCCGCATCGGGTGACTTGGGCCGGTTCATTCCGGCCGATCGGGGGCGGTTCCTGCGAAGCACCAGCGCTCCAATCCAGGGAGGAAGAAGGCGTACGGACGTCGGGCCCACGCCGTCAACGCATCGTCCCCGGGACGGGTCACCCGAGGCTCACCCCTTCCGGGCGATCCCGGAACAGGCCCGTCGTAGCAGCCTCACCGATCGTGGCCAGACTCATCGCTCCGTCGTTCAGCGGCTACTCGCCGTCCTGGATCAGGTCCGACATCCTCGCCGGGCTCACCGTATGGGCCGTGCTCGTACCGGAGTCGTTGGCGTACGCCACCATCGCGGGCGTGCCGCCGGTCGTGGGCCTCTACGCGGCCGTGCCGGCGCTGGTGCTCTACAGCCTGCTCGGCTCCTCGCGCCATCTGATCGTCGCGCCGATGTCGGCCACCGCAGCGCTCTCGGCCGGGATCGTGGCGGACTTCGCGTCCGGTGGGGCCGACGTCGTCGCGCTCACCGTCGGCCTGGCCATCGCGACCGGGATCGTCGCGCTCATCGCCGGCCTGATGCGCCTGGGCTTCCTGGCCGCCTTCATCAGCGAGCCGGTCCTACGAGGCTTCATCATCGGGCTCGCGCTGACGATCATCATCGGGCAGCTACCGTCGCTGGTGGGCGTGGAGAAGGGCTCGGGCAACTTCTTCGAGAAGACCTGGGACCTGCTGCGCCAGCTGGGTGACGTCGATGCCCTGACCATCGCCATCGGGGCCGGCAGCCTCGCCGTCCTGCTCGTTCTGCGGCGGCTGGTGCCGCTCCTTCCCGCCTCCTTGATCGTGGCGCTGGTCTGCATCGGGCTCACCGCCCTGCTCGGCCTCGACGAACGCGGGCTCGCCATCGTGGGCCACATCGACGCCGGCCTGCCCGCCATCGGGCTCCCGGACGTGTCGGCTCCCGAGTTCCGCGACCTCCTCGCGGCCGCCGTCGGCGTGATGCTCGTCGGGTTCGCCGAGGGCCTGGGCGCCGCGAAGACGTACGCCGCCAAGAGCGGCTACGACATCGACCCGAACCGCGAGCTGCTCGGCCTGGGCGTCTCCAACCTGGGTGCCGGCCTCGCGAGCGGCATGGTGGTCAACGGCTCGCTGTCCAAGACCGCCGTCAACGGCTCGGCCGGGGCGAAGTCGCAGCTCTCGGCGGTGACCGCCGCGGTGCTCACGCTGCTCACGCTGCTGTTCATGACCAAGCTCTTCGCCGACCTTCCCGAGGCCACCCTGGCGGCGATCGTGATCGCCGCGGTGATCGAGCTCGTCGACATCTCCGCGCTGCGCCGGCTGTGGCGGGTGCGGACCGGACAGGTCACCAAGATCTACCAGATCAGCGCCCGCGCCGACTTCGTCGGCGCCGTCGCGGCGCTGATCGGCGTGCTCGTCTTCGACACCCTGCCCGGTCTCGTGATCGGCATCGCCGCCTCGGTCGTCCTGCTCATCGCGCGGACCTCGCGGCCGCACATCGCGCCGCTGGCCCCGGTCGAGGGCGCCGATGACGACAGGCCGTCCGCGCACCCGGGACTGTGGGTCGACCAGAGCCGCAATCCGGCGTACGCAGGGGTCCCGGGTGTCCTGGTGGTCAGGGTCGAAGCGCCCCTGCTGTTCGTCAACGCCGACTTCGTGCGCGAGCAGGTCCGTGAGCTCGCCACCGACGTGCCGGGCCTTCGACTGGTCGTGCTGGACGGCCGGGCAACGCCGTCGATCGACGTCACCGCCACCGAGATGCTGACCCAGCTGCGTGCCGATCTACAGCGCCTCGGCGCCGACCTGGCGCTCGCCGGCGACGTGGGCCAGGTGCGCGACGTCCTGACCGAGGCCGCCGAGGATGGCCCGCCGCCGGTCTATCCGACCGTCGAGGCCGCCCTCGCGGCGGCTACCCAGCCAGCGGCTACTGAAGAGCCGCCGTCAGGCGCATGACGTTGTCGACGTACGCAGCCCCGCGCCCGCGGCGCGACCACTCCTCAGCGGTCAGCTCGCTCGACTTCCCGCGGTAGTCGTCGAGCACGCTCTGCAGGTCGTCCACGACCTGCCCGCTCTCGAGCAGGACGATGACCTCGTAGTTGAGCGCGAAGGAGCGGTAGTCCATGTTCGAGGAGCCGACGACGGCGATCGTGTCGTCGACCGTGAAGAACTTGGTGTGGAGGACGTACGGCGCCGGATAGAGCCGGATCCGGACGCCGGCGTCGAGGAGGTCAGCGTAGTAGGAGCGCTGAGCGTGGAAGACCATGAACTGGTCGGCGCCCTCGTTCACGAACAGCTCGACCTGGACACCCCGCTGGGCGGCGGTCGTGACGGCGTAGAGAAGCGACTCGTCCGGGACGAAGTAGGGGCTGACCAGGCAGATCCGCGACTGCGCGCCGTAGATCAGCGTGTTGAACAGGCGCAGGTTGTTCTCGGTCACGAAACCGGGACCGCTCGGCACGACCTGGCACGCCACGTTCTCGGCGGCTCGTTCCGGCCGCTCGACCTCCACGGGCTCGCGCGGAAGGAGCATGTCCCGGATGCTCTCGGCGGTCTCGGCGTACCAGTCGGTCGCGAAGACGACCGCCAGGTCCCGCACCGCCGGCCCCTCGATCCGGATCATCAGGTCGACCCACTCGCGCCCCGCCTTGTGGTTCTTCGGCTTGTTGTAGCCGGGTTCGATGAGGTTCTGCGAGCCCGCGAACGCCACCACGCCGTCGACGACGAGGATCTTGCGGTGGTTGCGGAGGTCCGGCCGGCGGAGCTCACCGCGCAGCGGCCGGACCGGCAGCATCGGCGCCCACTTGATGCCGGAGCCATCGAGCCGCGACAGCATGTCCTGGTGGCCGGGGATGCCGCGCGAGCCGAGATGGTCGAAGAGGAAGCGCACCTCCACCCCGCGGGCGACGGCATCGACGAGTGCGTCGAAGAAGTCGCTGGTGTCCTCGTCCCAGGCCGAGATGTAGAACTCGACGTGCACGAACCACTTGGCACTGCGTACGACCTCGGTCATCGCCGCGAACGTCCGCGCGTAGTCGGGATGGACCTCGATCCGGTTGTCCCCGGTCAAGGGCAGTGATCCCAGGCGCTCGTTGAGGCGCACGGCGCCGACCGAGGGGCCCACCGGAGCGGTCTGTGCCGCCGGGTCGTACCTGATCTCCGCGCTGACCAGCTCGTTGACCTGCCGCTGCCAAGCCCGGCGCTTGCGGCCGACGCTGGTGCTCCCGAAGAGCAGGAACGCGAGCAGGCCGAACGCCGGCAGCGCCAGGATGAGGAACAGCCAGGCCAGGCCCGTCGACGGCTTCCGGCCGCCGGGGATCACACCCAGCGCCACCAGACAGACGGTGATGTGGGCGACGACGAGCGCTGCGCTGACGAGGCTCGCGACCCAGGTGGAAGCGTCCATCAGAGCGACCCCACTCCGTCGCCGACCATCTTGACCCCGAGCACGAGGAGGAGAACCGTCATGATGGCCGCGTTGTGGGCGATCATCCAGGCCTTGATGCCCTCCAGCAGCCGGGCCGCGCGCTCACCTGCCAACAGGTAGATGCCGAACGGCACCAGCACGCCCAGGCTGGCGACGAAGGTGAAGACGGCCATCGCCACGATCCGCTCGCCGGTCACCGCCGTCGCCGTCGCGATCGTGCTGGCGGCCGAGACCACGAGCAGCAGGTTCTTGGGGTTGACCGATCCCAGGAGTACGCCGGTGCCGAAGGCCTTGAACGCGTTGAACTCGTCCAGCGCGGCCATCCACGACGGAGTGGCCGCAGGCTCGCCCTCCTCCGGCCTGCCCTGCCAACTGCGTAGGGCGAGCAGGAGGAGCAGAGCTCCGAGGACGATCTTCAGCAGGGCCGCCCACGTCGGGGTGTCCGCGTCGCCTGATCCGGCCGCACCGACGAGCAGCGCGACGATCGTACCGAGCACGAAGATGCCCGCCAGCCACCCGACGACGAAGGCCGTCCCGTTAGAGCTGGCGTGGCGGCTGACCAGCATGAGGACCAGCGCGACGATCGGCATGGGGCTGACGAGCACACCCACCGCGATCGGCAGAGACTCGCCTATTGCTTCGCCCATGGCCCGACCTCAGCGCAGGCGGCGTCCGCCGGCCTCACCTGCTCCGGGTGAGAAACGTACGCACCTGCTGCACGAACCAGGCGACGACCGGGTCCTCGACGAGCAGCCGGCCGAGCAGCGCACCGCCGACGATGATGCCGCCGAAGCCGATCAGCCAGGTCGAGAGCGCGAGGATCACGCCCAGCATGCCGAACTGCTCGGCGTTCGACTCGACATAGGGAGGCATCAACCACGCCGAGCCTCGGCTGTAGAGGACCTGCACCACGCCGGTCAGCACCGCGCCCGGGAGCAGCAGCAATCCACGGGCGCGTCCGAACAGCAGCACCCAGCTGCTCCCCCACCAGACGGCGCACGCGCCCAGGATCTGGAGCAACGGACGGAGCAGGTCTCCCGGATCGGTGAGCAGGCTGACGACCGTGTTGACCACCCCGAGGCAGGCCAGCCAGACAACGACCCAGAGCAGACAGCGACGGGCTCCGCGCAGTCCTCCGATGTGCTCCTGCTCCCATACCCGCTCGAACATCCGCTGCACGGCACGGCCGAACGAGGTCGCCGACACGATCGTGATCGCCAGGCCCAACGCCCCGGTCTCGGAACGTACCTGGTCCAGGTTGACCTCTCCCGACACCTGGCGTACCGCCTCGTCACCGACGCCGGTGACCTGCGAGACCTGTTCCAGGGCGTTTCCGGTGAGGTGGGGCAGGAAGGCCGCGAGTACGACCAGCATGGGCACCATGGCCAAGAGCGCCTGGGCGGCGATCAGCATGCACCGGTCGATGAACTCGATCCGAATGGTCTCTGTGGCGAGCTTCCGCAGCAGGGGGACGTGGGCGACCAAGGCCTCCACCCGGCCCCGCAGGGCAGCCACGTCCACGTGAGCAGTGTTCCCCCGGGCTCGTCTGCTCACCCTCGCCCGTTTCCGGTGACCGCTCCGGGCGCCTCGCCGCTTACGTTGGTCAAACCAACGTCCAGGACACTCGCTGGAGCCAACCATGAACGAACACATGATCGACGTGATGCGCTCATGACCCGGATCCTCATCCGGGTGGGCTCGTCGGTGTCGGACGACGTCATCGAGACGTTCCCCCACCTGACCCGGGCCACGCAGCGGGCGACGACGACCCTGGTCGGTGACCTCGCGGACGCCAAGGAGCTGCAGGGCGTGCTGGACCTACTCAGCTCGCTGGGGGTCGACGTCATCGAGATCGTCACCATCCCCGAGTAGCTCCACCGGGGCGCTTCCCGCGATGAGCGGCATCAGCCAGCGCTTCGCCGGGTCGGCCTCCACGAAGACCGCGCGTACGAACAGGGTGAACGGGACCGCCATGACGGCACCGATCGGGCCCATGATCCACGACCAGAAGATCAGTGACAGGAACGTCAGCGTCACCGAGAGGCCGACGGCCTCACCGACGACCTTCGGCTGGATCACCGACTGGATCACCACGTTCAAGAGGCAGTAGACGGCGATGACCGCGAGCATCAGCGCGAGGTCGTCGTCCAGCAAAGCGAGGATCGCCGGTGGTATCAGCCCGATCACGAAGCCGACGTTCGGGATGTAGTTGGTCAGGAACGCGAGCAGGCCCCACACCAACGGCGCCGGCACGCCCAGCAGGTAGAGCGCCACGGTGTCGAGGGCGGCGACGATCAGTCCGAACACCGTCGAGACCAGCAGGTAGCGGCGCGTTCCGACCGAGAACGAGGACAGGGCGTCCACGAGGCCCGGGCGCCGACGGCTGACCGAGGCCAGCTGGCGCGGCAGTGCCGTCGCGTCGATGGCCATGAACAGGCACAGCGCCAGGATGAAGACCACCGTGGACAGCACCCCGAACATCCCGTTCAGAGCACCGGAGACCACGGACAGCAGGTTCGAGAGGTCGAACGACTCGACGATCTTGAGCACCTCGTCCGTGCCGATGCCGACCCTGGTGAGCCAGTCGGTCAGGTCATCGACGCGCTCTTTGGCGACACCGCTGTAGGTGCTCAGCAAGGTGGCGAAGCGCGCCACCGCGAGCACCACGCACACGCCGAGACCGATGATCCCGGCGACGACCGCGATGATGGAGAGGGCGGTGGCGACGCCCGCCGGCACGCGCTGCGCCAGCCAGTTCCGCGCCGGATGGACGACGATGGTCAGCACCATCGCGAGGAACAGCGGCCCGAGGATGTCGCTGGCTGCCTGCAGCCCGGCCACGAGGATCACCACCGCAGCGGATCCGAACAGGACCGCCAGGACCCTGAACTGCGGTGGCCAACTCGTGGCCGACTCTTCCGGGCTCTGTGTCCTGGGGCTCACGGCTCCCATGGTCTAGCCCGTACGGACCGTCCGTCTCACCCGATTGGGGTGAGCGCGACCACCCGAGTGTGCGTATCCCGGGCCCGTATACGGGCCCTTTGACTCCTTACTCTATCGACGAGTCGCTGATTGGATGGTTGCCGGTAAAAGTCTTCTCGGAGATGGGAAACTCGAAAGTTTGCGAATGTTAGATACCGGTTCCCGTGCCTACGTGGCGCCGACAAGGCTGCGCGTTCCGCGGATACTGCCCACGTTCGTCAGCCGGTCTCGGTTGGTCGAGGACGCCGTCGGGCAGTGCCGGTTCACCCTGGTCTGCGCCCCTGCGGGCTATGGGAAGAGCATGCTCGTGGCCGACTGGGCCACCCGCGCCGCCGCTCGCGAGGAGCCGGTGGCCTGGTTGTCGCTGCACAAGCAGGACGATGGGCCGTTCGAGTTCTGGTCGGCGCTGATCGAGGCCCTCGTCCTGGCTGGCCTGCCCGGGAGGACCGAGCAGCTCGACGGGTTGACCCCGCCCGCGCAGGGGACCGAGCCGGGGTTCGTCACGAAGGTCGTTGAGTCGCTCCTGGCCGCCGGGGTGCGCTGGATCGTGCTGGACGACGTACATCTGCTCCACGACGACGAGGTCCTGCGCGGGCTCGACATCCTCCTCGCCGAGCTGCCGCCCGAGGTGGGCCTGGTGATGGCGTGCCGATCCGAGCCGACGCTCACGCTCCACCGGCTGCGGCTCGACGGGTCGCTCTCGGACGTACGCGGCAAGGACCTCGCCTTCACCGACGGCGAGGCGCTGGAGCTGTTCGCGGCCAGCGACCTACCGATGACGGCGGACGCGATCTCGAATCTCGTCGGCCTGACCGAGGGCTGGGCCGCAGCGCTCCGGATGGCGGTGGTCGCGGCCATGGTCGGCGACGACCCTGCCGAGGTCGTCGCGTCCTTCGACGGCGACGTCCGCACGGTGATCGAGTACGTCCTGACCGAGGTCGTCCACCGGCTCGAACCGGAGCTGGTCGAGTTCCTCTACGCGACCTGCGCGCCCCACCACCTGTCCATCGACCTGGCTGCCCACCTCTCCGGCAGGCCCGACGCCGGCGCCCTGCTCGACCGGCTGTGCACGGCGAACGCGCTCGTCAGCCAGTCGGGCGACTCCGCGTGGTACCGCTACCACGCCCTGCTGCGGAGCTGCCTGCTCGCCGCTCTGGCCCGACGCGACGTCGAGGCTCCGGCACGCCAGCACCGGGCCACCGCGGTCTGGCTCGACGCACACGGCGAACCCGCGACCGCATTGCGGCATGCGGCGCGGGGCGGGGACCAGGACCTGCTCGACGCCCTGCTCCGCGCGAACGGACTCCAGATGATCCTCTCCGGCCGCGGTGATCTCGTACGCGCAGCCCTTGCATCCCGCGATGGGATCGCCACCGACCATCGGGTCGCAGTCATCGCCGCTCTGGCGGCACTTGATGTCAACGACCTTCCTGCGGCCGACGATGCGCTGAGCGTCGTGCCGGCCGGCGATCCACGATCCGAACCGACGTACGCAGCGATGGTCGCCGCGGCCGTCGTCCAGCGTGCCCTCGCCGGGGGCGACGTCGTCGCGGCCCTGCAGGACAGCGCGATCCTCGACATCGCCACGACGGGAGACAGCGACGTCAACCTGGTCCTCCTTTCCCAGCGCGGACCCGCCCGGATGCGCGCCGGCGACTATCTCGGAGCCATCGACGACCTCGAGCAGGCGCTGGTGCTGGCCCGCAGCCGTCGCTACGACCAGGTCGTGCTCGAGACCATGTCACAGCTGTCCGGGATGACCGGCGCGATGTGCGACTTCAATGCGTCCCTCGACTGGTCCGACCAGGCCATCGCGTTCGCCACCCGGCACGGCTGGCGGGACTCGCCGCGGCTGGCCTACTCCTATCTCGTGGCCGCATGGACCGCCTTCCAGACCGGAGACTGCCAAAGACAGCTGCAGTACGCCGAGCTCGGCATGCGAGCGCTGGACGGCGTGAACAACTCCGAGGTCGAGTTCGGCGTACGCGGCATGCACGCGCTGGCGACCTTCGAGGCCACGACGGGACCGGAGCGGGCTGCGGCCGCCGCGGCCTTCCGGCGGATCTGGCAGATCGAGCCCGCCGAACACATCTCTCCCGCCGCGATCAGCGCCGTCACGCCCCAGGAGATCCGGGTGGCCCTCGCCATCGGCAGCGAGGACTGGGCGGCGCAGACCGCGGCCCGCGTCCGCGCCCAGATGCCGCGAAGCGCCGAGTGCACGATCCCGGACGCCCAGATCCTCGCCGCCGCCGGACGGACCCGCGACGCGCTGACCGAGCTCGAGCCGGTGCGCGACGGGACCCGCCCGGCACACGTACCGACGACCGTCGTCTACGCGCAGGTGCTGGCTGCGGCCTTGGAGTCGTCCCTGGGCAACGACGTCCGCGCCTTCGATGCGCTCAGGAAGGCGCTCGAGTGGGCGGTCCCCAACAACTTCCGCCGGCCGTTCATCGACGTGTGGCCTCATCTGGAGCCGCTGCTGTCGAGGAACCGCTCACGGTTCGGTCCCGCCGAGGGCTTCGTCGCGGCCCTGCTCGCCCATCACGCCGAGCAGGCGGACCGCGCCGCGGGGGTGATCGACACGCTACTGAGCGCACGCGAGGTCGACGTGCTCCATGACCTCCCCTCGCGGCTGACGATCCCCGAGATCGCGCAGGCCGAAGGGGTCAGCGAGAACACGGTGAAGACCCACGTACGCTCGATCTACCAGAAGCTCGGGGTCAACACCCGCTCGGCCGCGGTGCGCGAGGCACGCGAGCGCGGGCTGATCTGAGACCGCCTGGCCCACGAGACCTCACCGGACCTCGGGGAGTACCGCGCTTCGTGAGACTGTCGACACCAGCGAGCCGATGGCGATCCCGAGCACCAGGTTGATCAGCATGGTGACGAGCTTGGTGTCCAGACCCGCGTCGGACGTGAACGGCCACAGCGCCGCGATGACGGTGGCCAGGCCGACGATCCACCCGAAGAAGGTCCGCGGCTGCGGTGTGGTCAGGAGGAGGATGTGGGCGACGGCCGTGGCCAGCAACCCGGCGATCGCTGCCCACACGGCGTACCACCACGTCGAGGCGTCTCCCCAGACCCCGTCGCCCTCGGGCGCGAGGATGGGTACGTCGAAGATGCCCCGGGCGATCACGATGCCGGCGACCGCGAGCAGCGCGGCCACGACGGCGGCGGCTGCGCCGCCCGCCCAGAGCCGCCCGGCGTTGACCGTGGGCTGCAGTCGTCGGGTGGGAGGTTGGTTCATCGCCATGATCAGTCTCCGTCGTCAGTCGGTTCTGTTGTCTCGGCGCGGAGGATGTCCTTGAGCTCCTCGGCGACCTCGTCGTCCAGCTCGGCGTAGACGAGGGTTGGGTTTCCGTGCTTCATGGCCGCGATGACCGCGTCCGGGTCCGCGTCGCTGCTCAGCACCACGAGTGCGGACTTGCCGGGACCGAGGTGGCCGGCGACCTCGGTGAGCAGCTCGTCACCGATCCCTGCCTGTCTCAGACGTTGAACCGCGGCCGCGGACGCCGCCCCCACAACGGCGCCCGCGACCGGGTTGAACACGAGGATCCCGAGAAGACCACCGAGCAACGAGCCCTTGGCTGCTGCGCCCGTCGTACGGTGGCGAAGATGGCCGATCTGCGGCTCCTCCGCTCCTGGGAACCAGGTGAGCGTGATGGCGTCATGGACGGTGAGCGCACCACGCTCCTGCAGGTCCTGGAGCCAGACCTCGGCGTCTGAAGCGCCCATGATCCGGTCGTAGACCCACGCGGTCAGGCTGGCCATGACGTCACTCGGCGAAGACCTCGCGCAGCGCCTTCTCCTGCTCACTGCTGAGGTTGGTGAAGATCAGCTCGCCCTCGTGGCCCTTCATCGCCTCGTGCACCTTGTCGACCACCGCGTCGGAGGTCATCAGGAACAGCGCCGAGGTGCCGGGGGTGACCTGGTCGCGGACCTTGTTGATGAAGGCGTCGTCGATGCCCACGTCGGTCAGCGATCCGGTCAGGGCGCCGGTCGCCGCGCCGACCGCTGCGCCCAGCAGCGGTACGAAGAAGATGAGTCCGAAGAGCATGCCCCAGAACGTGCCGCTCATCGCTCCCAGGGCCTTGGTGCTGGTCAGCTGCTTGGTCTTCGGCTTCTTCTTGCCGACCTCCCAGTGCACGGTCGCGGCATCCTCGAGGATGATGAGCTCCTGCCTGACCAGCTCCTCGAGGTTCTTCACAGCCTGGTCTGCGCCTTCGGTCGTGTCGTACTTCCATACCGTCAGGGTCGCCATCGCTTGTCCCTTGCTGTCGTCGTCTGTGTTCGACTCCGACGATTCCGGCACGGCCGGCGGACAGCATCACCCGAATTCGGTGAACCACGGCGCTGAAGTGATTCGTAGCGTGCAGTACGTGAGCAGTCGAGGAAGACCATGACAAGGGTCCTGATCAGGGTGAACGGTGAGCTCTCGGTCGAGCTTCAGAAGGCGTTCCCGCAGCTGGCCGTCCAAGCGCATCACGAGCAGTCGACGCTCACCGGCGAGGTCCCCGACCAGGAGGCGCTGCAGGGTGTCCTGCACGCGCTGCGCGCCGATGACATCGACGTCATCGAGGTCGTCACGATCCCCGACTGACCCGGCCGTCCCGCGACCTGCCGACCCGGCTCAGTCGAAGATCGTCTCCCAGTCGCGGGCCATGCTGATCACAGTCCAGCCGAGACGGGCGCCGACGTCGGTGATCGGCTCGGGCTCGGTGAAGGTCTGTGCGGTGCTGACGTAGGAGAACTCGCGCTCGGCATCGTCGTGGTCGACGAGCAGCGCGAGTGTCGGGCCATCGCCGGTCGCCGCCCACTCCAGCATCTCCCGGTCGCCGCCGGAGTTGCCGACGGCGAGGATCGGGCGTCGTCCCAGCTGGGTCTGGATGTTCGACACCTTGGCGGTGCCCTCGTTGGCGGCGCCGACCAGGCGACCCGACCGGCTCAGCCGCGGCGGGTCCGGGGCGTAGTCGTACTCGATGAGCGTGCCCACCACTGCCTCGGGCGGCACTCCGTAGAGGTCCTGGCTGATGGCGCGGACGAACTCGGTCCCTCCCCCGGTCACGACGGTCACCGAGAAGTCGCGGCGCCGCAGCTCGGCGATGAGCTCGAGCATCGGTACGTAGGTGCAGGTCCGATGCGGCCGCCCGAGGGTCGGGTGGTCGGCGCGAGCCATGAACTCGCGAGTCCGCGCGGTGAAGTCCTGGGGCGAGAGGCCTACGAAGAGGCCGGTGAGAGCCATCGCGATCCGCTCCAGCCCGATATCGCCGATCGCCTGCTGGTCACCCGAGAGCAGGGCCGCGAACTCCGCCTGCTCCTTCACCGACGGGTCGGCCGCGGCGCGGGTGCGCAGCGCGTCGACGAAGAAGTCGAACTGGACGTACGTGGGACGCTCGCACCACAGGGTGCCGTCGTTGTCGAAGCAGGCCATCCGGTCGGCCACGGGCACCTCCTCGGCGGCGTCGAGGAAGGCGATGACGGCGTCGCGGGTGGCACCCGGACGCCAGGACGGCAGTAGTTGGTCGTTCACGGTGTCTCCTTCGGTTGCTGGGTCTCGGGGCGGCGTACGCATCGGAAGCCCATGTGGCTGGTGCCGGTGTCGACCATCTGCGGGCGTCGTGCCGCGGGCCGGTAGCGCAGGCAGTAGGTGTCTGCGCACAGGTGCGAGCCGCCCTTGACGACCTTGCGGGCGATCCGGAACTGGGGCTGCGCGGGGTCGAAGCTCTGCTCGGCGTCGCCACCGCGTGGGTTGACGGGTACGCAGCACGGCTTCGCGACCTCGTCGGGGTGCCGGTCGGTCCACCAGTCGCTGGTCCACTCCCACACGTTGCCGGCCATGTCGTAGAGCCCGAAGCCGTTGGCCGGGAAGCTCCCGACCGGAGAGGTGCGGGAGAAGCCGCTCTCGCGGGTGTGCCGCCACGGGAAGTCGAGACCGTCCCAGGTGTTGGCCATGATCCGGCCCTCCGGGCGCGGCTCGTCGCCCCAGGTGAAGGCCGCTCCTTCGAGCCCGCCGCGGGCGGCGTACTCCCACTCGGCCTCGGTGGGCAGGTCGCCACCTGCCCAGGCGGCGTACGCCAGGGCATCCTCCAGCGCGACGTGGACGACCGGATGATCGGGCCGGCGTTTGACCGAGCTGCCCGGCCCCTCCGGCGCCGACCAGCACGCCCCCGGAGTCCAGCTCCACCACTGGCTGACGTGCCGCAGGTCGACCGGCCCCGGTGTCGGCGTGAAGACCAGCGAGCCCGGCTGCAGGTTCTCCGGCGGCGCGTCCGGGAAGTCGGCCGGGTCGACCGGCCGCTCGGCGACGGTGACGTAGCGGGTCTTGCGCACGAACTTCGCGAACTGCTCGTTGGTGACCTGGTGGGCGTCGATGGAGAACGCCCCGACCCGCACGCGGTGGGTGGGGGCCTCCTCCGGATAGTGGTCGTCGGACCCCATCGTGAAGGTGCCTCCGGGCAGGTCGACGACCGGGTGCCTGGAGCTGGGCTGCCTAGAGATGAGCTGGCTGGTCATCAGCTGCTCGGCATGCCGGCCTTGAGCTTCTCCATCAGCTGGTCGACGCTGAACGTCGCCGGCGTCTGCCGCGGCGGGAACTCGATCAGCGAGGACAGCATCTGCGCGACGTACGTCTGAGCCGGGATGAGCAGCCAGACGTGGTCGAGCATCCAGTCGAAGTAGGTGTTCGACGTGCCCTCCGCCTTCTCGAACGGGTCCAGACGCAGGTTGTAGATCTTGGGTGCCCGCAGCTCCACCAACGGGTCCAGCCAGATCTCCAGCGTTCCGGTCCGACGCTGCTCGAGGAAGATGAACTTCCAGTTGTCGAACCGCATGCCCGCGAGGTCGCCGTCGTCGGTGACGTAGAAGAAGTGCTTGCGGGGGCTCTCCTCGGCCTCGCCGGTGAAGTAGTCGAGCTGGTTGTGGCCGTCCAGGTGCACCTTGTACGTCGTGCCCGCCAGCTCGGTCCCGGTCTTGAGCCGGTCGGCGACGTCGGTGTCCCCGGCTGCGGCGAGCAGCGTGACGAACCAGTCGTTGTGGCTGACGATCCCGTTGCGTACCTCCCCGGCGGGGATGCGGCCGGGCCAGCGGACCATGGCAGGGACCCGGTAGGCACCCTCCCAGTTGGAGTTCTTCTCGTTGCGGAACGGGGTCATGCCGGCGTCGGGCCAGCTGTTCATGTGGGGGCCGTTGTCGGTGGAGTACATGACGATGGTGTTGTCGGCCAGGCCGTTCTCGTCGAGGTAGTCCAGGACGGACCCGACCAGCTCGTCGTGGTCGACCATCGTGTCGTGGTATTCCGACTGCCACCGGCCGGCCTTGCCGCGGCTGCCGTCCTTGATGTGGGTGCGGAAGTGCATGTGGGTGGTGTTGAGCCACACGAAGAACGGGGTGTCGCTCGAGCTGGCGTCGCTCATGAACCGCAGCGCCTCGGGGACGACCTCGTCGTCGATCGTCTTCATCCGCTCCTTGGTGAGCGGGCCGGTGTCCTCGATGCGCTGGGTGCCGTCGTCGTTGGCCCAGGAGTGGATGACCCCGCGCGGCCCGAACCTCTTGCGGAAGTTGGGGAACTCGTCCTCCCGCGGGTAGTCGTACTGCTCGGGCTCCTCCTCGGCGTTGAGGTGGTAGAGGTTGCCGAAGAACTCGTCGAAGCCGTGCATGGTCGGCAGGAACTCGTCGCGGTCGCCGAAGTGGTTCTTGCCGAACTGCCCGGTCGCGTAGCCCAGCGACTTCAGCGCCGTCGCGATCGTCGGGTCCTCGGCGCGCAGACCGAGGTCCGCGCCGGGCATGCCGACCTTGGTGAGGCCCGTGCGGTAGGGGTTCTGCCCGGTGATGAACGCCGCGCGGCCCGCCGTACAGCTCTGCTCGCCGTAAGAGTCGGTGAAGCGGATGCCCTCGGCGGCGATCCGGTCGATGTTCGGTGTGCGGTAGCCCATCAGCCCGTCGCTGTAGCAGCTCAGGTTGCTGATGCCGATGTCGTCGCCCCAGATGATCAGGATGTTGGGCTTGTCGGACATGAAACCTCCTCGTGTCTGTGCTCGGAGGCTAGGCAAGCCCTCCCGTGCGAGACCTCCCCCGACTCGGGTGACCTGCCGGACCGCCCGGTCGCGATGGAGTGGCGTCGTGAAGACGTGGTTGATCCCGACGATGCGTGGCTACGACCGCTCGTGGCTGCGCGGCGATGTGCTCGCGGGGCTCGCGACCGGGACGGTCGTGATCCCCCAGGCCATGGCGTACGCCACGATCGCGGGCATGCCTGCCAGCGTCGGGCTCTACACGTGCTTGCTGCCGATGGCTGCGTACGCCCTGCTCGGCGGCTCACGCGCGCTGAGCGTCTCGACGACGTCGACCATCTCCGTCCTGGTGGCCAGCTCGCTGGCCACCCTGCCCGAGCGTGACCCCGACGAGCTCATGCGGGCCGCGTTCACGCTGACCTTCCTCGTCGGCGTCTGCCTGCTGATCATGCGGCTGGCCCGGCTGGGCGCGCTGGTCGAGAGCATCTCCCCCGCCACCATGACCGGAATCCGGCTCGGCGTGGGGCTCACCGTGGTCGCCAGCCAGCTGCCGGCTCTGCTCGGGCTGTCGGCGGACCCGGAGGCGGAAGGCTTCGTCGAGGAGCTGGTCGCGGTCGCCCGCGAGCTCCCTGAGCTCTCGGCGGTGACCGCGGTGGTCGGAGTCACCGCGATCGTGATGCTCCTGGTGCTCCGGCGGGTGGCACCGGCGGTGCCGGGGCCGCTCGTCGTCGTCGCCGCGGGCATCTTGTTGGTGGCGCTCAGCGGCGTCGAGGATCGCGGTCTCGCCCTCATCGACCCGGTGCCGACCGGGCTGCCGTCGCTGAGCCTGCCGGTCGTCGACGACGTGGTCGGGCTGCTTCCCGGCGCGATCGCGATCGCGCTCATGTCGTTCCTGGAGACGGTGCTGGTGGCGCGGACCAACCGGCGTCGCCACGAGCCTGCCATCGATGTGGACCGCGAGCTGGTCGCCACCGGCATCGGCGCCCTGGCCGGTGGGCTCACCCAGTCGCTGCCGCCTGCGGGCGGGTTCTCGCAGTCGGCCGTGAACCTTCGCTCGGGTGCCCGCACCCAGGTCTCCGGGCTGGTCACGGTGGGTCTGGCGCTGCTCGTCGCGCTCGCGCTGGCGCCTCTGCTGGCCGACCTGCCCCAGACCATCCTGGCCGCCATGGTGCTGGTCGCGGTGGCCGGTCTGCTCGATCCACGGGAGCTCGGGACGTACGCCGCTGTCGATCGGGCGGAGCTCTGGGTCGCCGTGGCCGTCGCCGTCGTCGGCCTGACCGGCGGGATGCTCCTCGGTGTCGCGGTCGGGGTCGGTCTCACGCTGCTGCTGGTCATCCGCGCGGTGAATCAGCCGCGGGTGCGCAGGCTCGAGGGTCCGTCGGTTCCCGCGGGGGTGCTGCCGCTGCTGCTCACCGGCGACCTCTACACCGGCAACGCCCAGGCGACGTACGACGCGGCGCTCGGGCTGGTGCAGGCCGCCGATCTCCGAACGGTCACCCTCGACGTCTCCGCGCTCACCCACGTCACCGTCCCGCTGCTCAACACCCTCCGCTCGCTGCGCGACGACCTCGCCTCCAACGAGACCGAGCTGGTGCTCCTCGACGTGCCCGATGATGTGCTGCCCGTTCTCCGCCGGGCGCCGTGGTTCGTGGAGGCGGAGCAGGAAGGGTTCGTCGGGTGAGCGGGCCCGCACGGCTGTTAAAGTGAAGGCGTGGAGCTGATCGAAGTGGACAAGATCTAGCCACCGGACTGCCGGTGGCTTCGCCCGTGCGGGCATCCCGCACCGGTGAACGATCACTTCTCGACGCACACGCGCGTCCGCCCTTGCCGGGCGTCGACGCGTGGGGCTCTCCGGCACGTTCGCGTTCCTGTCGACACGTACCTGATTCCCGTCGCGCCCTCTCGGCGCTCGACGGAAGAGACGAGAGAACACAGCCATGTCCACCCCATCTGCCATCACCCTGCGCGACCTGACCTTCGAGTGGCCCGACGGCACCGTCGCGCTCGAACGGGTCAACGGCACCTTCGGCACTGACAGGACCGGCCTGATCGGTCGCAACGGCGCCGGAAAGTCCACCCTGCTCCGCCTCATCGCGGGCGAGCTGACACCGACCTCCGGGAAGATCGACGCCGGTGGCGAGGTCGGCTACCTGCCGCAGACGCTCACGCTGCAGCGCGACACGACTATCGCCGACCTGCTCGGCATCGACGGCATCCTCGCCGCGATCCGGGCGATCGAGTCCGGCGAGGTCGACCAGCGTCACTTCGACGCGATCGGCGACGACTGGGACATCGAGTCCCGCGCCGACGAGGCCCTGGACCAGATCGGCTTCTCCGCCGCCGACCTCGACCGTCGCGTCGCCGAGATCTCCGGCGGCGAGGGCATGCTGATCGCGATCACCGGCCTGCGCATCCGCCGTACCCCGATCACGCTGCTCGACGAGCCCACGAACAACCTCGACCGAGCCACCCGCGCCAAGCTCGCCGAGTTCGTCGACCAGTGGCCGGGGACGCTCGTGGTGGTCAGCCACGACCTCGAGCTGCTCGAGCACATGGACAGCACCACCGAGCTGTTCGACGGCACGCTGAGCACGTACGGCGGACCGTACAGCGCCTGGAAGGAGCACCGGGAGCAGGAGCAGGCAGCGGCATCGCAGGCCGCCCGGTCCGCGCAGCAGGCGCTCAAGGTCGAGAAGCGGCAGCGCATCGAGGCCGAGACGAAGCTCGCCCGCCGCGAACGGACCGCGAAGAAGACCCAGAAGGACGGCGGGATCCCGAAGATCCTGGCCGGCAACCGTGCCAGCAAGGCCCAGGCGTCCGCCGGCTCGCTCCGCTCGACGCTGGACGACAAGGTGAAGGCTGCCCAGGCCGCCGTCGATGCGGCCGGTGCCCGCGTACGCAACGAGGAGCACATCCACCTCACCCTCCCCGATCCTGGTGTGCCTCGCAGCCGGCGGATCGTGGAGCTGGCGGACGGGGACCGGACCGTCGTGATCCAGGGGCCGGAGCGGGTGGCGCTGATCGGCGCGAACGGCTCCGGGAAGTCGACCCTTCTCGACCAGCTCGTCCAGGGTGGCGACCCGGTGTCGGGGCGGCCCCATGGCCGTCTTCTCACCGACCTGGTGGGCCTCCTCCCCCAGCGTCTCGACGGCCTCGACGACGAGGCCAGCGCGATGGAGAACGTACGCAGCGTGGCCCCGGACCTCCCGCCTGGCACCATCCGCAACCAGCTCGCCCGGCTGCTCCTTCGGGGCGACAGCGTGGACCGCCCGGTGCGTACGCTCTCGGGCGGCGAACGCTTCCGCGTCTCCCTCGCCCGTCTCCTCCTGGCCGACCCGCCCGCCCAGCTGCTGATCCTCGACGAGCCGACCAACAACCTCGACATCACCAGCGTCGAGCAGCTCGCCGAGGCCCTCGACGCCTACCGCGGCGCCCTGCTCGTGGTCAGCCACGACCACGGGTTCCTGCAGCGGATCGGCATCGACACCGTCATCGAGCTCGATGCGAACGGGCGGATGCATCAGCGCCGCGACCTGGGCGGTCACTGACGGCGGCCCTCACCGCACGGCCACGAGGACGCCGATCTTGTCGATGCGATGCTCGGGGTTGTCGAACTCGTCGGACCAGTAGTTGCCCTCGGCGTGGTCCTCGGGCGTGGCGCAGGTCGACAGCGTGATCATCGCGCGGGTGGGCTCCTGGCCGGGTTTGCCGGGAACCGCCGCGCGCTGGGCGCGCAGCGACGCGGGCGACCGGAACGACGTCTCCCGGGTGCCGGTGATGCGATAGACGTACGTCGCCTCCTCGGTCCGCACCCGGACCCGGTCGCCTCGTTGGAGCTCGGGCAGCCTGAGGAACGCCTTCGTGGAGGAGAGCCGGTGCGCGGTCACCTGGTAGTTGCCGATTCCACCCGGCCCGGTGCCGCCGCGAGGGCCGTACGGGCTGGCCGCGACGCCGCCGTTCTGGATCTCGGTCCCGGGGGCGTCGTCGGTCCAGCCGCGGTAGGGCACGACCTCGAGGTCGGTGACGCCGATGCGCGGGATGGACAGCTCCCCGCGCATCGGTCGGCCGTCGGAGGACAGCGGCGGCGTCTCGGTGGCGGACGGCGAGGCCGGCGCCGAGGGGGTCGAGGGTGCCGTGGCCGACGGTGACGCTGACGGTGTCGACGGCGTGCTTGTCGCCGAGGGGGTCTCGGTGCCGCACCCGCCGAGCGCAAGTGCGCCGAGGACCGTGGCGACGGCCCGGGACGAGGTGATCTTCATGGCGCCGCCTCAGGCGAGCTAGTGGTTCGATCCCACCGTACGCCGCTGCGAAAGCCCGACCTGCGGATGAGATCAGGAGAGCCGGTAGAACCGCCAGAACCCGAACCCCTCGATCGGAAGGACCTCGAACCCGCTGAACCCCGCTGCCTCGCCGTAGCCCTGCAACGTCGAAGGGCGCATCACCGTCCCGGTCCCGACGCTCGGCGGCGACGAGAGCCCGTCCGGCAGACACACCAGCAGGCTGAACCCATACATCAACCGCTCCAGCTCGTCGCCGTCCGGGGCGAAGCTGTCCGCCACGGCCTCGTCCATCACCACCAGCGACCCGCCGGGCACGAGCGTCCTCCGGACCGCGCTGAGCACGTCGACCGGCCGGGGCATGTCGTGCACGCACTCGAAGGCGAAGGCCACGTCGACGGTCCCCTCCTCAAGCGTGGCTGCGTCCTGGCACACGAACCGCACCCGCTCCTCGACACCTGCCTCGCGGGCGTTCGCCACGGCCATGTCGACCGAAGGCTGGTCGATGTCGATGCCGAGCACGGTGGCCTCGGGGTAGGCGCGAGCCAAGGCGATGCTCGACCATCCCCCACCGGAGCCGACGTCGAGAATCCGACACCCCGGAGTGGAGAGCGTGTCATGAACGGTGGGCACGCCGGCCAGCGCCGAACCGAGCTGCTTCTCGTACCACGGACGATTGCCATCGGCCTGGGACTGCCGCGCGTCATCGCCGAGATCGTCCCAGCTGACCCCGCCCCCATTCCGGTAAGCCTCCATGAGCCGAGGCAGCGCCGAGCCAACCGTCCCGAACATCCGGGCGATGGGCACCAGATAAGCCAGGCTGGTCGAGTCCGTCATCACCTCCGCCGTGCTGGCCGGGATGGCGAACCGGCGATCGTCGGGCTCGCCTTCCTTGTCGACCACCAACAGCCCCACCACCGCCTGCTGCTCGAGCCACTCCCGTGCGTACCGCACCTGTGTCCCCGTCCGCCCCGCCAACTCGACCGCACTCGCCGGCCCCTCATTAGCCAGGGATCGATACCACCCCAGCCGGTCTCCGATGAAGACCGAGACGATCTCAACCGTGCCGAGGAGCGAGCCGAAAAGCCGTTCGGCCACTTCATCCGCCGTCTGCTGCGATGCATCCATCGATCCACCATCGCCCCGGCCACGTTCACCTCGGCAGCACGACACCGTCGATACTTGGTATGGGGTACGTCACTCCGACATCTGCGGTGATGCCCATATCGTCCGGCGTGGCGATGCCGTGGGCCGCAGCTTCGCGGCGGATACCTTCGACTCGACCAAGTCGCAATACGCAGGCTCGCCAAGCACACCGCCGTGTGCAGATGCCTCCCGCGACGCGATGCAGCCCCGCTCTGGTCGCGGCTGCGGAGCGTCGCACAACCACGTCGAGATCCTCATCAGGTCAATGATGGAGACGATCCCCATGGCTTTGACGAGCAACCTTGTCGGGGACACTGCTGACTGAGCTATCCGGCGTAGCCAAGCCCTTCCGCGACCGAGTGGACGGTGAGGGCTTGGAGCGTTCAAGCGCGTGCACGGCAACTGCGTCGATCTGGGTCTCGGAGATCACCCATCTGTCGCAATCGAGCGCCGCGATTTGCCCATCGAGCTGGACCACTTGGATCTGATCTCCGTCATCCGACGGAGCGATCACAAGGTCCCGTCCAACGCCGTGGCTGACTCCGTCGTAGGACTGGAGAAAGCCCTGCACGATTCGACCGTCCTTCAGCGTCACATCGACCTGGACAGACTCCGCAACTCTGAACGCCTCGTGCCAGCCTGACTCGCCAGCTTGGACCGAGCGTGTGAGCCGCACAGCGAACGACGACACCATGGCCAACACCATCGCACCGACGAAGGTCGACGCGACCAATAAGACAACCAGGCGAAGAAGAGACTTGCTCATTTCATCAACCGGAGTTGTGAGCAGTTCTATGACCGTGTCGTCCGCGAGCCACGTCACTACGAGTGCCACCGATCCGGTGCAGGCGACCCCCGCAGCAACGAGCAGCAGAGCGTTGTCGATAGGCGACGGTCGATGGTCGGCGCGCCGGTGACGTTCTGTCAGTTTGAGAAATACGAAGCCAGGCACCAGGGCGATCGCGATGAAGAGGGCCGCGAGCGAACCGGGCACCTTGCTACTTCCCCTGCGATCCAGAACTACCCGTCGAGGATCCCGGATTCGGCGAACTGGCTCCTGTCCCCGCAGCGGGGCGGGCTGATTGGGCGGGGCGCAGACCCTGCCCCGCTGGCACGGTCTTAACATTGGCCCCCTTGGAGAAGGCTCCGCGGTCCTCCGTCTTTACGACGAAGGTTTCCTGAATACGCTTTTCTGTCATGCCCGAACTCTCCCATCGAACATACGCACGATGCGCGCAACGCGCTGAAGAACAGCTTCCAACTGAGGCGCTCAGTCAGGATCACTGCCATCAAGACGCGGACCGCCAGACACCCTGGAAGCAATCCCGCACGGCGCGCCTGCGAGTGTGCGGCGTGCCTGAGAATCGGATCGGACACGCGACAGGGACTTCTGATGATCGCCTGCCGGTTCTGATCGCAACACCCTGAACGACCCTGACATACCATGACCGACGAGAGACGGATCTTTTGAACACCTTGATCCTCAGCGACCTCGACGGCACGCTCCTCGGCCCCGGCGCCGCGCTCTCGACGTCAACCCGCGATGGCATCAACGACCTCGTCGCCAGCGGCCTGCTGTTCACCTACGCAACCGCCCGCTCGTACGTCTCCGCGGCCCGAGTCACCGACGGCCTCGACCTGCGGATCCCGGTCACCGTCTCGGGCGGCGCGTTCCAGCTCGACGCGGACACCGGCGCGATCCTCAACGAGGAACGCATCGCGGCCGATGACTTGGACACCGTGCTCCGACTCTGCCGCGAGCACCACGTTCCGCCGATCGTCTACAACGGCACGCCGACGGCCGAGCAGGCGATGCGGGTGGAGGGTGAGGAGTCCGAGGGCATGCGCCGCTTCCTCGCGGACAGGGTTGGCGACCAGCGCTTTCGAACAGCCACGAGCTGGGCCCGGCTCCCCCGCGACGGCGTCTTCTACGCCACGATCATCGGCGAGGCGTCAGTGATCGCAGCCCTGGCCATCAACATCGCGACAGCGACCGACGGCAGACTCTCACTGATCGCGCAGATCGACACGCACCACCCGGAGGACACCTACCTCGAGCTCAGCGCCGCGCGGGCGACCAAGGCCCACGCCGTCGCCTGGCTTCGCGACTACCTGAACGTCGACCGGGTCATCGCCTACGGCGACAACCTCAACGACCTGCCCATGTTTGGAACAGCCGATGAGGCGTACGCCGTGGCCAACGCAGCCCCGGAGGTCCTCGCCGCCGCCACCGAGGTGATCGGCTCGAACGTCGAGGACGGCGTCGTGCGTCATCTCACGGCGGCCTGGTGAGCCGGTGCACATCTGGCGCCTGTCGAGATGGTTAGTCACCCCGAAGACGGCGCGTTTGGCGCCACCAGCGATGCGAACGTTATGTAACCGCGCCATGGGGGCGCCGAATGTCGTCGAGATGGTCGGCGTGTAGCTAGATTGCCTTCGTGACGAACCCAGCGCAGCCCAAGCACTTCGACCTGACGCTGGACCATCTTCTGACCGCGGCTGGCATCGAAGACAACGCGGCGGTGCTGTTGGTGCGTCACACGTACAAGCCAGATGGTCTTCGTGGTCCGGCCGACATGACGCTCAACAAGGTACTGGCCTACACGCGCGAACAGCGTCGCAAGGGCAAGGTCCCCGCGAACCCGCCGTCACTCTGGCTGACATTTATCGCCGATGGTGGCCGCAGGTCACGATTCGTCACCGCGTACGAGAACTTTGGCGTGGTCGACGCCCCCGATCACATCCCGTGGAAGCGGGCCCAAGCACACCGCTGGTTCGACCTTCGACAGTCCGAGCTGCTGACAAGCCTACGAGACCGGCTCGTGATCGAATGGACGTCAGACACGATCAACTGGGCGAAGTCTGGGAGGAGCGCCGAGGCGATGCGGGTCGTGGAGATCGCCGATCCTGAGGCGGTCCCCTTCCCTGGATACGACCGGTTCGTCGTCGACTACCCGACGCTCCAGGCCGCCGTTGACGACTCCCGCTACGCCAGTTGGCGCACGGCGCTGGCCGCCGTGCAAGGCATTTATCTGATCGCGGACAAGAAGACCGGCAAGCTGTACGTCGGGAAGGCCGATGGCAGCGAGAGGTTCCTCGGCCGCTGGGCGTCCTATACGCGCGACGGACACGGCGGCAACGTCTTGCTCAAGGAACTGGCCACTACCGATGCCAACCACTCCCAGGACTTCGTCTTCTCGATCCTGAGGGTCTTCGATCCGACCACGCCGACGGCAGAGGTCGATGCAGCCGAATCGCATTACAAGGAAGCGCTTCTGACTCGCCTCCACGGATACAACAAGAACTGACGGCTCATCGCATGCGTTCGGCCAGCCGAGCGCGCAGTCGATACCGGTCCGCCGTCGTTGCCTATGAGCCGGTGCGCTCGTAGCTGTGCAGGTGGTCCACGGCCTCGAATCCCACCGCCTCGTACAGCGCCAAGGCGGCGGTGCGATCCCGCTCGGTGCCCGGGGCATCGTGGTCGACGTAGAGGATCACCTCCCTGGTACCCAGCGAGACAAGGCGGCGCAGCCCGACGCGGAGAACAGATCTGCCTAGTCCGCGGCCGCGATGGGCATCATCGACGTGGAGCCATCCAACGATGCCGGTGCCTGACGGCAGCAGTCCGACCTCGACGACTCCTTCGTCCGGCCCGGCATCCGCGGTGATCCTCCACGATTGAGGATCCTCCCCTTCGGTGACAGTAAACGGGGCGAAAGGATCATCGTCGGCGACTAACGAATCTGTCGGGGTGAGCTCCTGCCGCATGTAGACCCACATGTCCTCGTCGGCGAAACCACGCGAAAGAAGTGCCTGGTGAACGTCGGGACGCAGATGGATAGGCAAACCCTCCATGCCCTCGTCGAGTGCGGTTGCGAAAGAGAAGGCGCGCTGCACTTTTGTGCCCTTCAGCGCGTTCAACGCTGCATCGACCAACGTCCCGACGATCTGGTGGTCATCTGCCGCCAACCACAGGAGATAACCGGCACCATCCGCCTTCGACGTACCGACCGCAACTGCGCCGGCCAACACCCCATCGACAGGGATGACCAAGTGCCGAAGATTCGTGAGCTCTGCCCACCAACCGCCGTCGATGGGGCTGGTGCCATCGAGTGCGGCCTTGACCATCTGGGGAGACACTCGGGGCTGCCCCGGAATCGGCTCCCTCCGCCTCAGCAAGTCGACGAGCTGCTCGAAGTCTGAGTCGGCGTACGGTCTCACCGTCGAGGTCTGCATGGCCACCGTGACCAACTCCTCTCGCTGTCCTCGATGCTACTGGGCGTGGGTGTCGGCTACATCGCTTCGCGCGTGACTGGTAGCGCGAGTCTCTGGCACCGATTACCGCGCGTGGCGGAGACTGGGCATGTGTCCTCCAAACCAGCCCCGCACGTACTCGTCCTCTTCGGCGCGACCGGTGACCTGGCCGCGCGCAAGCTGTTCCCCGGGCTGTATCGGCTCGCCCTTGCGAAGCGGCTTCCCGAGCAGCTCGCGATCATCGGCAGCGGGCGGCGCTCGCCCGGCACCGACGACGAGTTTCGTGACCAGGTTCGCCAGTCGCTGAAGGAGTTCGTCCACGAGATCGACGAGAGCGTCGCCGGGCCGCTGCTGGAGCGGATCCGCTTCGTACCCTCCTCCGCCGAGGACGGGACCGCGCTGGCCCAGGCGGTGCACGAGGCCGAGGATCGGCTTGCGCTGGAGAGCGGGCAGACGGTCGGCGACGTACAACGCCTTCTCTATCTTTCCGTGCCGCCGCAGGCCGTGGAGGGGATGGTCGGGATGTTCGCCCGGGAGAAACTGAACGTCCGCAGCCGGCTGGTCGCGGAGAAGCCGTTCGGCACCGACCTCGTCTCGGCACGCGAGCTCGACGCGGTGCTCAGCGAGGCGTTCGAGGAGGTGCAGGTCTTCCGGATCGACCACTTCATCGGGAAGGAGGCCGTGCAGAACCTGCTGGCGCTGCGCTTCGCCAACGGCCTCTTCGAGCCCGCCTGGAACCGGCACAGCATCGAGTCCGTGCAGATCGACGTACCGGAGAAGCTCACCGTCACCGGGCGCGGCAGCTTCTACGAGGGCACCGGCTGCCTGCGCGACATGGTCACCACCCATCTGTGCCAGCTGCTCGGGTTCGTGGCGATGGAGGATCCGCACGCCTTCCGCGAGGGCGCGATCCGCGCGGCGAAGGCCGCCGCTTTCGCGGCCGTGCGGCCGCTGGATCCGGAGCGCGTGGTCTTCGGGCAGTACGACGGCTACCGCGAGGAGCCGGACGTCGCCGAAGACTCCGACGTGGAGACGTACGTCGCCATCGAGGCGTGGATCGACAACGACCGGTGGCGCGGGGTGCCGTTCTACCTTCGCACCGGCAAGGCGCTCGCGGCCGGGCGGCGGACGATCACGATCCGGTTCATCGACCCGCGACATCAGTGGCTGCAGCCGGCGGACCCTGGGCGCGCCGAGCCCAACGAGCTGGTGATCGAGCTCAGCGACGAGGCCCGGATCGAGATCGACGTCCGGGCCAAGCGCCCCGGCCCCGGCATGGCGCTGGTCGAGGGGGTCTTCCGCCTCGACCTCGCCGAGGACACCCCGGACGCCGGGCCGCTGGAGGCGTACGAGCGGCTGCTCCTCGACGTCATGAACGGCGACCGGACGCTGTTCACCAGTGCGCGGGAGGTGGAGCGGCTGTGGGAGATCTGCCAGCCGGTCCTCGAGCATCGGCCCGACGTGGAGAGCTACCCGCAGGGATCCTGGGGCCCAGAGTCGGCGCTCGAACTGCCGGTCGGCGGCTGGCGGCTGGGCCGGAAGCAGACGAAGCAGTCGACCTAGGCTGCGTACGGCACCGAGGTTCAGCCGAGGAAGTCGAGCAGCAACCGAGCCGTCTCGTCCGGCGCTTCCAGCATTGCGATGTGACCGACCCCGGCGAGGTACTCCACGCGCCCACCCGGCAAGACGTCGTACTCATGGGCCGACTCAGGGTTCCACCGCGGGTCAGCGTCTCCGAAGACCACGAGCGGCCGGCGCCCCAGCCGGAGGAGCCGCTGCGGGATGCTCTGCTCGACGAGGTAGTCGCGGTTCGCCTGCATGATCGCCCTGAACGTCTTGAACGACGTCCGCCTCAGGTCGTCGATGACCGCGTCGCCGATCGTCACCGGCCGCGCGGCAGTGGCGGCGATCCCCTTCCGGAGCAGTGCGTCGGTACGCAGCGGCCACACCAGCGCACCGAGCGCAGCCCCGGTGAGCAGCTTGACCAGCGCGGGCTCTGGAAGTAGTGCCTCCATGCTCGGCCCGGTGCTGATCAACGCCATTGGCCCGACCAGCTCGGGGCGTCGCTCGGCCAAGGCGGTGGCGACGTACCCGCCGCTGGAGTGGCCCGCGACTGCCACGTCCCTGGTGATCCCGAGGTCGTCAAGCACAGCAGCGACTCGGTCGGCCTGGTCCGGGACGGCGTACGTAGCCGCCGTGCTCGAGCTGCCGCAGCCCGGCAGGTCGATCCGCAGCACCCGGAACCGCTCGGCGAGCGCAGGGACCATCGGCCCCCACGTCGAACCGGTCGCACCGGATCCATGGATGAGCAGCAGGGGCGGTGCCGTCTCCGGCCCGTCCTGAATCAGGTGGACACCGTGGGCAATGGGCGTGTCGTACGCAGTCATGCTCATGACGATCTCGTGCAAACCCGCATCTCGTCTTGGACGAATGTCGCGCTTGCCTGCCGCCCTAGCCTTGCGTCATGGACTGGTCGCAGGTGGACGTCACCATCCCCCGCGAGTCGCTCGGCGTCGCGCCGGTCCCGGGTGTCCACATGGCGGGTTTTCACTACTCCGGCACCGGTCCCGTCGACATCAGGATGGTTGCCCACCCGGCGGTCACCCTGCTCTTCGACCTCGGCGACCACGGCTGGACCGCGCATGGCGATGCCGGCACGCACACACGTGGCAGCGTCGCGATCGGGCTTCTGCCCGGCAACGTGAGCCTCACCGGCTCTGGTGCCGGTGCGTGCCTTCAGGTGCGCCTCTCGCCGGTTCTCGCCGCCGAGATCCTCGACACCGCCGGCCTCACCGGCACCTTCGCCGAACTCGATGACGTCCTCGGACCGAAGGCGAGAAAACTCAGCTCCGACCTTCGAAGCACCACCTCGTGGGACGAACGGTTCGCCTTGACGTACGACTTCCTCGGCGATCGTCTCGACGGCCGGCGGAGGGTCGACCGCGAGGTCGCGTACGCCTGGCAGCAGACCTCGCTTCGACAGGGCCGGGCCGATATCCACGCACTGGCCGCGGAGACAGGATGGTCCCGCCAACGCCTCTGGTCCCGCTTCCGGACCCAGCTCGGCCTCTCACCCAAGCGGGCCGCCCGACTCGTACGCTTCGACCACGCCGCCCGACTCCTCGCCGATGGCACTCCGCCCGCTGAGGCTGCAGCTCGTGCGGGCTACTCCGATCAGCCGCATCTCAATCGCGAAGTGCGCTCGATCGTGGATACGACGCCTCTCGGCGTCGCCACCGCGCCCTGGCTTGCCATCGACCATGCCGCCTGGCCGACATTCATGCCGCGAGGCCGTCAGAGATAGCCATCGGACGTCCCGCGCCTACGATGGGCGCGATGTCGATGAACAGCTCGCCGAGCCCCCGCCGCCTCCTGCTCGTCGTCGACGCCCCGTCGCTGCTGCATCGCAACCATCACGCCCGGGCGCACACCCGGATGATCGACCGTGCCGGCCGGCCCGCGTGGGCGCTGCACGGCATGCTGCGGCAGATCCTCGACTCGATCGACGCGTTCGCTCCGGACGCGGTCCTCTTCGGACTCGACGACCGCACCTCGTCCGTACGCAGGGATGCCTATCCCGACTACAAGGCCGGACGCGCTGAGAAGGATCCGATGCTCGTCGAGCAGCTCGGCAGGGCCGGCGCGATGCTCGACGCCCTCGGGCTCGCGACCCTCACTCCCCCGGGCCTCGAGGCCGACGACGTCAACGCCTCCGGGGCGGCGTGGGCGGGCCGCAACGGCTGGAACTGCGTCGTCATCACCTCTGACCGCGACGCGTTCGCGCTGATCAGCGAGCACACCCAGGTCCTGCGGCTGATCAACGGCGGGATCAACGGCTCTCCCCTGCTCAACCCCGCCCGGTTGTATGCGATGTACGGCGTGCCAGCCTCTCGCTATCTGGAGTACGCAGCCCTGCGCGGTGACGCCAGCGACAACCTGCCCGGGGTGAGCGGCATCGGCGAGAAGACCGCCGCCGCCCTCCTCGACCAGGTCGGCCCGATGGAGGGCGTCTGGGCCGACATCGACCACAACTCGGGTCAGATGGTCACCGCGGTCCTCGACGCGTGGGCCGCCGACACCGGCGTACGTCGCATCGGCGCCCGCGTCGTCCGCTCGCTCTCCGCGCCCGACGCCCGTGCGCGCTACGACTTCAACCTGCGGATGATGACCTGCCGCGACGACCTCGACCTCCGACTCACCCCGGACGTCCCCGGCACCCCCGGCCTCCTCCCCCTCGACCTGGATCGCGTCTCCCGCGTCGTCGGCTTCCTCGGTGTCGAAGCGACCACCGCGGTGGCACAACGAGTGCTCAGCACGAATCCCGCTTCAACGGTCTCGTAGACCCCTCGTCTCTAGGCGGTCGAGTTCCACGCTTCTGTGGCAGTGCTCGCCGCCGACGGCCGTGCCGCGTCGATCTGGTTCTCACAGGCGGTGCCCGCCCTCGAGAAGTCGGTGTTCACCACCTTGCCCCGACCCGTCGCCGTCGACCGGATCCACGCGACGATCGTGCCCTTCTCGTTCTCGTTGCCGCAGTCGTACGGCGCGGAGACGACACCGACCAGCCGCGTACCCGTCCAGCCGACTCCGCGAAGCAAGGTCATCACTTTCTTGAGCTCGTCAGGCCGGAAGGAGCCTTCCAGCTTCGGATAGGCGAGCACGTACGGTCCCCCGTTCTCGAGGCCGGCCAGCTCAGGGCCCCACAGAATCACGTATCCGAGCTTCGCGATCTGCTGCAGCTTCGGTGCCACTCGGGCGACCTCGGATGGACGGTCCACGATCTGCGCGGCGCCAGCGCCGTCGCCGTTCCACTCGATCGGCTCCTGCCAGGTCACGGCGAGCTGGAGCTGGGGTCTGACTTCGTTCGCGGCTGTTCCGATAGCACCGACCTCGCTCAGGCTCGCGGTCTTCGCGATGATCTTGGTGAGGCCCAGGTCAATCTCGGAGACGGCGGTCGCACCGGCGTCGAGGAGACTCTGCGTGGCGGCCAAGGCAGGCTCGATCCGCTGGCCCTTGGCGCCGGTATAGGTCACCTTGTCCGCGAGCTCACCGACCTCGATCCGACCGACTTCGTCCTTCTCTAGGGCGCTCTCGAATGCGCGCCAGACAGCGGTCGCCTCACGCTCGTCGCTGACAGTCGCGCGAAGGTCGGAAACCTGCCCGTCTTGCCTGAACTCCATCGTCACGGGCATCCGGAGGACCTTGGCGAGCCGGCCGAGCCTGCTCGCAGTCGCGTCAGGATCCTCGAGCGCCGACCCTCGAATCCACACCGCCGCTCGGTCCGCCGCGGAATCGCCGCCACCACGTACGACGACGTCCCACGGCTGCCCGTCCTGGTTCTCCTCGCCCGCGACCGACGCGACCACCTTCTGCGCGATCTCGACCCGTGCCCTGGGATCTTCCACCTCCACGCGCGCCTGTGGCTGCACGGGCCGATTCTCGAGATGGATGCGGTCCACCTTGGCCTCACGCACCGCGCCGAAGGTCACCAACGCTGCCGCCGCGTCGTCGGTGTCGCCGGCGATCTCGATCTCGGCTGCGCCGAGGCGAGCCACCCACCGGCCACGCATCGGCGTGGCATCCAGGCGCTCGAAGACCTTCTCCGCGCGTCCGGCCGTGATCCCGTCGGTCAGGACGATCTGCTTCTTGGTCGCGTCGAGCTCACGTACGCCAGACGTCTGCGCGACCTCGTCCATCAATCGCTGCTCGACCTGTTTGTCCGAGCCCCACCACCGAGCGCCACCGAGGGCACCGGCAATCAGAACGACGACAGCAACCACCACGAACCAGCGCCCCCGAGTCATGGCCCGATGCTCGCATACGGCGCGGCTGTTGGGCGCGCACCGCTAACGATTCGAATCGTCCATGACCGGGACCGCGCGCTCACCGCGGAATGGGGCGACCTGGTGGTGGCCGTCCCAGAGCCTGCCGCCGGCCTCGGCCAGCGCCGCATCGGCGGCCCGCTCGAGTGGTGTCGTGTCACCTGCCACGGCGAGCTGAAGCGACTCGTGAAGCGTCGTTGTCCAGGTGGTTCCGGCCGCTTCATCGAGCGCGAGGAGCTCGCGTGCCAGCCACTTGCCACCTCCGGCCCAGTGACCGTTGACAGCAAGTACGAGGTCGGCGGTACGGCGCCATGCCTCGACCGCGATCGCGGCGCCGATCGGACCCGGGGCGGCGCCGCGAAGGTCATCGACGAGATCACTCAGCGCATAGCGGGCGCTGTCGAGTGCATCATTCGACAGAGGGCCGGGTCCGGTTTCGAGCGTCTGCTCGCATTGCTTCCGGATCTCGGCACCAGCCTCGCCCGGCAGGAGCTCGACTCCTCTCGCGATCAGCCTGGCCATCGTGGGCTTGCGCTGCGCGAGGTCCTTGGCGACGAAGTGCCGGATGCTCGCCTCCGAATGGACGAACAGCTCGACCGGCCAGCCCTCGAAGAGCAGCGACTCACGGTGCACCACGGCGCTCTCATCGAGCACCGTGATGTCGAGATCCGAGGTCGCCGTGGCCTCGCCGAGAACGACCGAGCCCCCGAGCCACGCCTGGGTCGCAGCCGGGAACCGCTCACCGACCAGGTTGCGGGCGGCATCGAGCGGTGCTGGGCGTGTCATGTGTGCCAGCCTGACCGCTTCTCACCCGCCGACACAATCGGGTTTCGACCGGATCGGCACCCATCTCCTCCGCAGAATTTGCGTGAGATTGCTCCTGGACCAGAACCTGCCGTACTCGACCGCTGATCGTGCGCCTTCCGCAGATCGATACCGCGACGGACCACTCAGAGTTCGCCTGGCCTTTTCTACCCGATTTGGGCGAGTGCGATCGATTAGGCGACGTACGTCATGCCTGGCCCCGGATAGAACGGGCCCGTGACCGTTACGGACGCCAACCTGTCCTGGACCAGCCCGGAGTGGAGGGAGCGCGGCGACTCCGTATGGCAACGGACACTTCGGCTGCAACAGTCGTGGTGGCGACAGGCCCGAAAGGGAGTGCCTGCTGGACCCATGACGGGTGGCTCCAGGCTCGTGTCGTCGATGCTTCCAACCGGCACCGAGTGGGTGCCCAACCTGATGACGCAGGCGGCAGTCGACGCGGCGAAGCGAGCGAGAGATGACCTCGTGGCCGAGCGGAGACCGGGCATCATCCAGCTCGACCGCCTTCACCGAAACCTCCTCTCCTCCCAGCCTCTGTGCTTCAACCTCTTCGGGCATCTCTCCGCCGACCCTTCGGTGCTCTTTGAGTGGGTTCACTCGTTCCAGGACGACGTCGAGACCGTTGACGAGGTGCGGCTCGAATGGGCACCGCTCACCGGGAACACCGGCGGCTCCGCGTTCGACGCCTTCATCAGCTACACGCGGAGAGGCGGTGCAAGGGGGTTCCTCGGGATCGAGTGCAAGTACGCAGAGAATCTCGCCAAGGCACAACCCAAGCCGGCGCATGAGAAGTTCAAGGTCGAGACTGCAGACGGTCCATGGCGCCGGGGCGCAGAGACGCGGCTGGACCGGCCCAGGCTTCGCCAGTTCTGGTACAACCAGCTCCTCACCCAGCGGGTCTTGTCCACCGGTGACTTCACCAGCGGGATCGGCGTCGTCGTCGCCTGCCACGACGATGCGTCCGCTCGCGGCGTCGTCGAGTCGATCTGCGCCGAACTCGACGATCCGACCACTCTCCGCTTCTCGTCGATCAACGATGTGGTGGACGCCGTCGCCGGCAACGAGTCCTGGCGCCTGGACTTCGCCGAGCGCTACCTGACGTACGACCAGATTCCCGCCCGCCTGGCTGCGGCAAAGAATTCCAACTCGATGTGACCATCCGTCCGCCAGCACAACTCCACGACCACTTCCCTGCCCAAACCTCAGGAACGAACGATGGATAACGAGATTCAACTCATCAATGACGGCAACGGTCTAGCGGTCATCGGGGACCCAAGCGCGGTCGAACGGTTCCTGGTCACCGAAGGGCTGCCGTCCACGGACCTTGGGCTGAAGCGACTCGGGACAGTTCTGAGCGCAGGAGCAGCCACCGCCCAGGCAGGATCGGAGCTCGCCTCCAACTCAGGACGATGGGTGAAACTCTCCAAGGAGTCCGCGAGGGCTATCGACAAGTACGGCCTGAGAACAAGCTCGAAGAGCGGCCTCAGCACCGGTGTGCTCAAGGGAAACAAGGGTCAGATCAAGGGCTTTGTCGAGTTCGCGTCGAAGCCTGGGGCCATCCTGACAAACCCCGCGCTTCTCGCCGGCGCAGCCGGGATCATGGCGCAGCTTGCGATGCAGCAGACCATGGAGGAGATCACCGACTACCTCGCCGCGATCGACGAGAAGGTCGACGATGTGCTCCGCGCGCAGAAGGACAATGTGCTCGCGAGCATGATCGGAGCCGGCTTCGTCATCGAGGAAGCCATGACGATCAGAGATCAGCGTGGCCGGGTCGATGAAGTCACCTGGTCCAAGGTTCAGACCATGCCAGCGACTATCGCCGAGACCCAGGCGTACGCATTGCGCCAGCTCGACGCACTCGCGGAGAAGATGGAGAAGAAATCCAAGGTCGGCGACCTCGCAGAGATCGCAAAGGAAGCTGAGACCAAGGCGCAGGAATGGCTCGCCGTTCTCGCCCGCTGCTTCGGCCTTCAGGACGCGATCGCAGTCCTCGAACTCGACCGTGTGCTGGACGCGTCACCCGACGAGCTCGACGGCCACCGCCTCGGCCTCCAGACAGCCAGGAAGAACCGTCTGGATCTCATCTCGAAGTGCACCGCTCGTCTGATGGCCCGCATGGACGCCGCCGCTGACACAGCGAACACCAAGGTGCTCCTGAATCCGACCAAAGCTCCTAGCGTCGTGCAGTCGAGCAACCACGTCTCGGGCGCAATCATCGAGTTCCACGGCCGCCTCGGGATCACACACGACCGCGATTCGCTGGAAGCAAGGCGGTGGACTGAGGCTGCCACCGAGGCGCGAGACAGAGCTCTCGAGACCGGAGCAGACAAGGTCGAAGGCGCCAAGCGTCTCAGCATCGACACCTTCAGCCGTGCCAAATCGACCACTGGCAAGCTCTCCGAGCGGATCGCAGAACGCGCCCGCACGCTGCGCGCGGATAATGACCTACAGGACGACCAGAGTTAATGACCCGTTGCGGGTCAGTGACCTGCAAGGAGACTCTCGCTCACGCCCACCGGTCTTGGAGCTCAGCGACCAGCCGCTCCGCGTCGCGCGTGTCGGGTGCGCCACCCACGGCGTCGAGGGTCGACTGCGGAAGCACGACGTACCGACCGGCACCGTTCAGATCGAGATCGCTCAGCGGGTCGACCGAACCGGTCTGGGAGAGGTCGAGGACCTGGATGCTCTCGCTGATCCTGTCGAGGAGATCCTGGCCCGTGGTGGCCTTCACCTGGGCGATCTGCGCGGCGAGCTCCGACGCGGCGGCGCGAGTGTCACGTACGGCCACCTCGGCGACCTTCATGTTGTTCGCCGCGGCCTGCATGTTCTGCATGGCCGCGTCGTGCTGCTTCTCGGCTTCCTTCTTGTTCTGGTCGGCAACGGTAGCCGCGCCCTTCGCCGCGGCGCCCGTGACTGACACGCCGAGGAGTGCGCCGAGCACGAACAGCGCGATGTTCTGGACCCGGTCGATGATGCCGAGCAGTTGCTCCCAGTCTGCGCGCTCCTGCGCCTCGTTGTGCTGGACGATGTAGACCCAGCCGTACGCCAGGACCACAAGCAAAGCGATCAGAGCAACGGCCGCTATGGCCGCCGAGATCTGCCACGGCCACCTGCCGACTGGCGCCGGGTTCTGCACGTCGGGGCTCTCTTGCACCGGTGCTGGCTCTTGGAGCACGGTCGGAGCCTCTGTATCCCCGTTCGCGTTCTGCGTCATCGCGTCTCCCCTGGGCTGTAAGAAGTGACGTCGACGCTCCTCCCTCGCGAATCGGTGGCGTGAAGCCGCAGGGCGAGGTACCGAGTATTCGGCACACGAAGACCGCGGCCCTCCCAGGTTGCTCAGGCGAACTCGGGCGTGCTCGAGAGGGCCCGGTCGAGGTCGGTCATCAGATCCTCCGGGCTCTCGAGGCCGATGGAGAGGCGTACGAGGTTCGCGGAGGGCTTGGCGTGGGCGGCGACCGGGCGGTGGGTGAGGCCGGCGGGGTGCTGGATGAGCGAGTCGACGCCGCCGAGCGAGACGGCGTGGGTGAAGAGCTGGACGGACGAGGTCAGGCGGGCGGCTGCTTCGTACCCGCCGCGCAGGGCGATCGTGACCATGGCGCCGGGGCCGCGCATCTGCTTGCCGACCAGGCCCCGATCGTCGTCCTCCCCGGGGAAGTAGACCCGCTCGACTGCCGGATGCGCTTGCAGCCATGCCGCGATCTCGGCCGCGCCGGCCTGCTGGGTCCGTACGCGGGTGGGCAGGGTGGCGAGGCCGCGGTGCAGGAGGTAGGCGCCCAGGGGGTGCAGGAGGCCGCCGGTTACCGCGCGGACCTGGCGCAGGCGGGCAGCGGTCTCCTCGTCGCACGCGATCACACCACCGACGACGTCACCGTGGCCGCCGATGTACTTGGTGGCGCTGTGCAGCGACATCGCCGCGCCCAGGGTGAGCGGGTTCTGCAGGACCGGGGTGGCGAAGGTGTTGTCCACGAGCACCGGTACGTCACCGGCGGCTGCGACGACCGACGCGACGTCGACGAGGTCGAGGGTCGGGTTGGCCGGGGTCTCCAGGACGACCAGAGCCGTGTCCGTCCGGACGGAGGCGGCGACCTCGTGCTCCGCACAGAAGGTCGCCTCCACGCCGAGCAGGCCGGAGGCGAGCAGGTGGTCGGTGCCGCCATAGAGCGGCCGGACCGCGACGACGTGCCGCTTGCCGCTGAAGGAGGTGCTCGCGATGATCGCTGCCGTCATGGCCGCCATCCCCGAGGCGTACGCGACCGACGTCTCGGCCTGCTCGAGCTGTGCCAGCGCCGACTCGAACCGCGCGACGGTGGGGTTCCACAGCCGCTGGTAGACGGACCCGCCGTCCGGGAGCGGATGACCGCCGGTCGCCATGGCCTCGTACGACGCGCCACCGCGCTCGATGTCGGGGAGCGGATTGGTCGAGGACAGGTCGATCGGGAGGGCGTGGACACCGAACATCGCCAGGTCCTCCCGTCCGGCGTGGACGGCGAGCGAGTCGAGGTGAGGGTTCGCAATCGGCATGACCCGATGCTCGCGAGAACCACAAGATCAAGCCATATCGATTGCCGAAGATCCCATCGAATCCCTGATACTGACGTCTTCGAGCAACTCGACCAGTGATCCAGGTGAGCCCCGTTGGCGAAAGTACAACCATCCGTAGCCGCCCTCGACTCCGTCGACCGCCGCATCCTGAGCGAGCTCGCCATCAACCCCGAGCTCACCAACAAGGCCCTCGCCTCGCGTCTCGGCCTCGCCGAGTCGACCTGCGCCTACCGGTTGCGGGCCCTGCGCGACAACGGCGTCATCACCGGCCGCCGCCTCGACGTCGACGTCCGCTCCCTCGGCTACCCGCTGCAGGCCGTGATCAAGGTGCGGCTCGGCAGCCACAGCAAGGAGCACGTCGAGAAGCTCTACGACGATCTGGCCACGACCCACGGCGTGATCCAGGCCTTCCACGTCGCCGGCGCGGACGACTTCCATCTCCACGTCGCCGTCGAGGACGCCGAGGCGCTGCGCGACTTCGTGCTGCAGCACGTGACCGTCCACCGGGTCGTACGGCAGACCGAGACGCAGCTCGTGTTCGAGCTGCGCGAGGGGCCGGGCGTACTGCCACGCGACCCCGCGTAACCTGTTCAGCGCTGCGGCGCCGTCACTCGTCCTCCATCCGGAAGCCGACCTTCAGCCCGACCTGGAAGTGCTGGATGTCGTCGTCGTCGACGTGCCCGCGGATCTGCGTGACCTCGAACCAGTCCAGGTGACGCAGCGTCTTGCTTGCTCGGCCGACGCCGTTGCGGATCGCCTGCTCGAGTCCTTCGTCGGAGGTCCCGACGATCTCGGTGACGCGGTAGGTGTGTGAAGACATGCTCCTGCCCCTTCTCTCGATGCTCGCTGTATCCACCTTGGGCGCGACGTCGGGACCGTGCAAGGGGTGAAGTCCCGAGAAACTCCGTTGTTGAACACCGATGTTCGAGTTAGTATCTCGTACATCAATGTTCGACTTGCGCCCTCAGGAGATGCGCCATGACTTCAGACAGCAACGCCGGCGAAGCCGTCGCCCAGACCGCCGACCCGCGCCGATGGCGGCTGCTCGGGTTGCTGGGGTTGGCGCAGTTCATGCTGATCCTCGACGTCACCGTGGTGGCGATCGCGCTACCGCACATGGGCGCCGACCTCGGCCTCGGGCGCGATGCGCTGACCTGGGTGGTGAGTGCGTACACGCTCGCGTTCGGCGGGCTGATGCTGCTCGGCGGGCGGGCCGCCGACCTGTTCGGCCCGAAGCCGGTGGTGCTCGCGGGGCTCGCGACCTTCACCGTGGCCTCACTGGCCACCGGTCTCGCCACCAGCGCGGAGCTGGCGATCGGCGGACGGGTCGCGCAGGGGGTCGGGGCGGCGATGCTCTCCCCCGCTGCCCTCTCGATCGTGGTCCGGCTCTTCGACGGCGACGAGCGCAACCGCGCCCTCGGGATCTGGTCGGCACTGGGCGCCGGAGGAGCGGCGATCGGCGTACTCCTCGGCGGTGCCCTGACCGCCGGGCCGGGTTGGGAGTGGGTGTTCCTGATCAACGTGCCCGTCGGAGTCGTCGTGGCGATCATCCTGGCCAGGCAGCTCCCGGCGCTGCCGGCGTGGGGAGGCGACGTACGTCTCGATCTCGTCGGCGCGCTGATCGTCACCGTCTCCACGGGGCTGCTGATCCTCGGCTTCATCGAGGCCGGCGACGAGGGCTGGGCCTCGACCCGCACCCTCGTCCTCCTCGCGGGCGGAATCGTCGGATATGTCGTCCTGGCCGGCTGGTTGCGACGCACGCCCCACCCCCTCATCGACCCGGCACTGGTCACCCGGCGGCCGGTCCTGTCCGGCACCTTCGTGCTGTTCGTCGCGACCGGGCTGATGGTGGCGGTGTTCTTCCTCGGGACGTTCTACCTGCAGAGTGCCGCCGGACACGGGCCACTCACGACCGGGCTGCTGTTCCTCCCCGTCGCCGCCGCGACCATGGTCGGCGCGCAGCTGGCCGGCCGATTCATCGGCCGTCTCGGCGCTCGCACCCTCGGGATCGCCGGGCTGCTCGTCGCCGCCGCCGGGCTCGTCGTACCCGCGATCAGCATGAGCACGCTGTCCACCGTGATCGCGGTCAGCGTCGGCTCCGCCGGCCTCGGCGTCCTCTTCGTGGTCGCGGCCGCGTCCGCCCTGAGCCAGGTCGAGCCGCAGCTCGCGGGCGTCGCCTCCGGCATCCTGAGCACCTTCCACGAGCTCGGCGCCTCGCTCGGCGCCGCGGTCATGTCCGGCGTCGCCGCGGCCAGCCTCGTCGACGGCACCACCGACGGCTTCGAGAGGGCCTACCTGGTCGCGGCCGTGATCGCTGCGCTCGCCGCCGTCCTCGCCGGGGCACTGATCCCCGGTCGACCCACATCCACGGAGACCCACCAAGAGCCCCATCAGGAGACCGAGTCATGACGAAGACCCACCGCCCCAGACCCCGCGCGCTCTCGTTCGCGCTCCACTACCTCCAGATGGTCATCGCGATGGTCGTCGGGATGATGGTGCTCTACCCGCTCTGGCAGCTCGCCGTCGGCGGAGCGCCGGAGAGCGCGTGGGTGCATCGCGCCGACGTCGACTCGCTGGTCATGGCCACCACGATGGTGATCCCGATGGCTGCCTGGATGCGCTTCCGCGGCCACGGGTCGAGGCCGATCGTCGAGATGTCGGCAGCGATGTACGCCGGCTTCGTGGTCCTCTTCCCCTTCCTCTGGCTCGGGGTCATCGACGCGGGTGGCCTGATGCTGCTCGGTCACGTACTCATGCTGCTCTTCATGCTCGCCGCGATGCTCGCGCGCCCCGCCGAATACTCCGGCAGCCACGCCCACCACGCCCAGCACTCCCCCGCCGCGACCGACCAGGAACCAGCATGACCGCCGACACCCACCCGGACGTCGTCGTACGCCGAGCCACCCCCGAGGACGCCGAGACCGTCCGCACGCTCATCGGCGAGATCGCCGCCCACCAGGCCCAGTCCGGCTCCGTCACCGTGACCGCCGCTCAGTGGGCCGGCTACCTCGAGCGCCCGGACATCATCGTGCTGCTCGCCGAGATCGACCGAGAGCCGGTCGGCTACGTCTCGGCCGTACGCCGCCTGCACCTGTGGTCGGGCGGCGACATCATCGCCCTCGACGACCTCTACGTCCGCCCCGGCCATCGCGACGCCGGTGTCGGCAGGCGGCTGATGGCCGCGCTTGCGAAGCGTGCCGGCGGCCTCACGATCACCTGGGGCGTACAACCCGACAACGACGCCGCGATCCGGTTCTATCGACGCCTCGGCGCAACCGTCCGCGCCAAGGTGATGTGCGCGTGGCCGGCCGCACGGCAGCCGATACCCTGATGGTCAACATCTCGTGGGAGGTTCCGGCCGTGACGACCCTCAAGCGCGCCGACGCACGCAAGAACATCGAGTCGATCATGGACGCGGCAACCGCCTGCCTCGCCCGCGATCCCGACGTCAGCGTCGCCGACATCGCCAAGGCGGCGGGCGTCGGGCGGGTCACGCTCTACGGCCACTTCGAGTCCCGGGCGACCCTGGTCACCAAGGTCGTCGAACGCGCGATCCAGCAGTCCGACGAGGCCCTCGGCGCGGTCGACCTCGACGGCGACCCCCGTGCCGCCCTCAGCCGACTCCTCGAGGCGTCGTGGCGACTCACCCAGCAGTACGGCGCGCTGATCGTCGCCGCCGAGCAGAGCATGCCCCACGAGCAGTTCCAGGCGGTCCACATCGGGCTGATCGACCGCTGGAAGCCGCTCATGGAGCGCGGTCGCGGCGACGGCAGCTTCCGCGACGACCAGCCGCTCGAGTGGCAGCTGACCCTGCTCCAGAGCGTCCTCCACGCCGCCTCCGGCGCCGTCTACCGGGGCGAGATCAAGGCGGCCGAAGCCGCCGCCCTGATCGACGGCACCCTCCAGGCCGCCCTCACCCCTCCCGGCGCCACCCGCGGCTGACGCGCTCACCCCGGGAGGTCGCCGACCTCCGCGCGCTCACGGCCGAAGTAGCTGGCCAGCAACGAGACCGCATTTCGTTCACCTCGCCGCTCCAGGCGAGCCCGGCCCTTCGCGGTCCGTCCGAGGACCCGGTACCTGAGCACGTTCAGCGGCAGCAGGTAGGCGTGCGCCCACGGCGGCCTCGTCGGGAGGCCGAGCTCGCGCATCGACCTGGTCCCGAGGAAGACGGTCAGCATCGAGAGGAGCCGCTCCGTCTCGTACCGGCCACGCACCCGTTCCAAGGGGCCCGGCCAGCCCGGGTAGCTGCGATCCCGCTGGACCTCGACCGCCGCCTGCGCCAGCTGCGGGCCGGCCTCGGAGATCTCAGCCTGCGAGAGCAGCACGTGGTAGTTGATCCGGTGCCGCTCCCACTCGTCGTCGACGAGGAAGTCCTCGTCGACGCCCATCAGCCAGCCGACGTACTTCCACAGATGCATCAGCGCCCGGGCATCCCGCCTGGAGATCGGCACTCCCAGTGCCCGGCACCCGATGATGAGTACGCCGTCGAACAGGCCCAGCGTGGCCGCTTGGTCGGCCTGGTTGATCGGCAGCCCCCACCTGCCGGTGTCCCACCTGGGTTCGAACCCGGCGTTGACCAGCGCATGCATGGCCCGGACGTGGACCGTGAGCCGCCAAGCCTCACCCGAGGCCGAACCGGTCCCCGGCTCCGGTGGCCGCAGCGCACCAGGCGTACGCAGACTCACCGCCCAGTGCTGGGTCTCGGCCAGGCGCCGCCGGGTGGTGCCACCGGTCAGACCGCCGGTGGCCACGAGCAGGTCCGGCGGGCCGCCGAACCGGTAGCCGCTGATGAGCGAGAGCTGCAGGAGCACGTCGGCCGCATTCTGGCCGAGTCGCGTGAACACGCGGCTGCCCTCGTCGACGAGGTCCCAGTCGACCCAGTCCGGGGTGGCCTCGACCTGCGCGAAGAAGTCGGCGAGCGCTGGCGGCGGGGACTCCACCGCCGCGACACCGTGCTCCAGGGCCGTACGCAGCTGGGTCATGGTGACCTTGCCCGGAGTCCCGGCTCGCATCCGGATCGCCTCCGCCAGCCGCGCGCCGGCCTCGTCCCGCTCGCCGAACGCCCGCCCGATCCGCTCCATCAGGTCCTCGTCGACCTCGTCGATGCGGCCCAGGAGGCGCAACGGCCGGCCGAGACGGCGGCTGCGCGCCTCGCCTTCGCGAAAACGTGTCGGGAATCCGGTGGGTTGGGTGCCCTGCTGCGCGAGTGTGGTCATACCTACAGCGTGATGCGAGCCAGAGCTCGCTTTCAATTCGCGTTCTGCCTAACGTAGAGCCATGCGCAAGACACCCACCCAGGCCCGTTCGAGGGCGACGGTCGAGCGCATCCTGGAGGCCGGACGCCAGGTGCTGGTCGACGACGGCTACGAGACGTTCTCGACCAACCGCGTCGCGATCGCCGCCGGCATCAGCCCCGGTTCGCTCTACCAGTACTTCTCCGACAAGTCCTCGATCCTCGACATCGTGATCAGCCGCTACTGGGACGACGTCTCCGAGCGCACCGCCTCGGCGCTGGCACTGCAGGCGAGCACCGTCGGCACGCCGGCGATCCGGTCGGTCGCCGACGCACTCCTCGCCGGGCTGGAGCAGGACCCGGCCCTCCTGCGCGTCCTGACCGAAGAGCTCCCCGCCTCGCGCAACCGCGATCGCCACGCGGCGCTCGTCAACCGCGTACGCGATCTCACCGCCGCCTATCTGCGGGCCGGATCGGTCGGGTTGACCCGCCCCGACCCGCAGATCACCGCTTGGGTGCTGGTGGTGGCGATGGAGAACATCGCGCTGCGCTGGGTGCTCGATCGACCGCCCTACCCGCGCGAGGCCGTGGTCGAGGAGATGGTCGCGCTCACCGCGGGCTACCTGGCGCGGGTCTGATGCCTCGTTCCTAGAGCACCTCAGCCGACGACGTCCGCCCGACCGCCGCCGTGCACACGTACGCGCCGCGCCCCGGTGGCGCGGCGGATCCAGTGGCGGTCGTGGGTGACGGTGACGACGGCGCCGGGGTGCGCGTCCAGGGCGTTCTCGAGCTGCTCGACGAGCTCGGGGTCGAGGTGGTTGGTCGGCTCGTCGAGGAGCAGTACGTCACCAGGGTCTGCCAGCGCGATCGCGAGGTCGAGACGGCGCCGCTGCCCGACCGAGAGAGCCCGCACCGGGCGGCCCATCTCCTCCTCGCGCAACAGCCCGAACCGCCGCAGGCGCTCGACGGCGTCCTCGAGGTGGATCCCCGCCGTGCGCGCGAACACGCCGGCGACCGAGCCCGCTGGAGGCGCCGCGACGTCCTGGCGAAGCCAGGAGACCCGCGCTCCCGGGGCGCGCTCGACGGTCCCCGAATCCGGAGCGAGCTCGCCGGCCACCAGCCGCAGGAGCGTCGTCTTGCCGGCCCCGTTCGGTCCGGTGACCAGCCAGCGGTCCCCGGCGCTCAGGGACCACTCGGCCATCTGCAGCTGGGCATCGGACTTACGGCGTACGTCACGAAGGGCGATGTAGGGCCCCTCGGCCGGCGGCCGATCGAACCCGAGACCGGCGGCGAACCGGAGCGGCTCAGGTGGCGGCGCGACGGGATCGGCCCGCAGCCGGGCGACACGCTCCTTGGCCATCCGGATCCGGCCCATCGCACCGTGGTCGCGGCTGCGCGCTCGGAAGGCGCCGTGACCGAACCCGTCGAGCTCGAGCTTGCGCGGGATCGCGGAGAGCCGGAACGCGTTCGCCTCGACGAGTGCCTCGTTGCGGGCCAGCTCGGCCTTCCACTCCTCGTGCCGCTCGGCCTGGCGTCGCCGCTCGGTAGCTCGCGCCACGAGGAAGCCGGCGTAGCCGTTGCCGTAGCGGCGCAGCCCACCGTCGCGTACCTGGACGATGTCAGAGGCGTTCCGCTCGAGGAAGGCCCGGTCGTGGGTGACCACCACCATGGCTCCGCGGTGTGCGTCCAGCTGCGATTCGAGCCAGGCCAGCGCCGTACCGTCGAGGTCGTTGGTCGGCTCGTCGAGCAGGAGCACCTCGGCGTTGGCCGACAGCGCCACGGCGAGAGCGAGCCGGGCGCGCTCGCCCCCGGAGAGCCCTTCGACCGGACGCTCCCGGTCGACAGCGCCCAGACCGAGCTGGTCGAGCGCGGCGTCGATACGCCGGTCGACGCCGTAGCCGTCGCGGGCCTCGAACCGGTCGATCAGCTCGCCGAGCTCCTCGAGCAGCTTCGGCTGATCCTGGTCGCCGGCGATGGACAGGCGCTCAGCGCAACGCTGGATGCGCGACTCGAGCGCCCGCAGGTCCGCGAGCAGGAGGTCGACGGCATCTCGCACCGTCGCTCCGGCCGGGAACCGCGGCTCCTGCGCGGCGTGTGCGATGCCACCGGGGATGACGACGCGGGTCTCACCGGCGACGGGCGTGACCACACCCGCCAGCAGGTCCAACAGGGTCGACTTGCCGGCGCCGTTGTCTCCGATGACGGCGAGTCGGTCGGTCGGGCCGACGGCGAGGTCGACGCGATCGAGGACGATCCGGTCGGAGAACCGGACCGTGGCCGAACGCAGCTCACAGACGCGGTGGCTGCGTACGGTGGAAGAAGAGAAAGCAGACGGGAACAAGAGGACACTCCTCGTGGCGACGGGTCGGAAAACGGACCTCGAGCGCGCCGGTCGGACGGCGCGGTCGCTCAGGACCCACTGCGGAGAAGACTCGACGCAGCGTCCCGATCTATCGCTTCAGAGTACCCATCGAGGAATACGATAGCGGCCCTCTTCGGTGCCCGCGACTGGTTTACGAGCACCACGTCCAAACCGTTCGACAGCCGACCGGAGCCGTGCCAGCGTTCGCTCCATGCAGGTCAGAACCGGGTCGATCAGCGACCTCCCAGCAGCCATGGGTCTCCTCGATGCCGCGGTCGCCTGGCTCGCCTCGCAGGGCCGCACCGGACAGTGGGGCAAGGCGCCGTTCTCATCCGTCGAGGCTCGGGTGGAGCAGATCCGGACGATGCTCTCCGAGCGCACCGTCCGCATCGCCGAGACGGACGGGCAGGTGGTCGGGGTCTGCGTCCTGGCCGACGAACCACTGCCGTACGTCGATCCCGCGCCGATCCCCGAGCTCTACCTGCAGCTGCTCGTCACCGATCGTGCCCGGAGCGGTTCCGGCATCGGCCGGACGCTGGTCGACGACGCCGTCGAGATCGCCCGGCAGCGAGGTGTCGCCCAGCTGCGGCTCGACTGCTACGCCGGAGACGACCAGGCGCTCGTCCGGACGTACGAAGGATTCGGGTTCGCTCTGGAGCGACGGTTCACGGTCGACACCGGACAGCCCGAGGCCTGGCCGGGCGCGATCCTCCGGATGCAGATCTGAGCCTCGTCTCCGGGCCGACCTCTTGCGGCCAGCGTTTGTAGACTGCGCGAATCCGGCGCGTCGAAGGGGTGAGTGCGGTGACCGAGATCAGTGCCTGGTTGGCGGCATTCGCCGACGACCAGCGCCGGCCCGAGGAGGTCGCCCGCTGGGCCGCGTCGACCGCCGACGCGATCCTGGCCGACGGCGAGATCGATCTGGCCGATCTCCGCCCCCTCCTCCTGAAGGCCGTCGAAGAGCACTGGTACGCCTTCCTCGACCGGATCACGCTGCCGGACGCGGAATTCGAGCTGGTCCCGTCCGCACACGCCATCGCACTCGAGGCAGCGCGCCGCCATCTCGGTCTGCCGTTGCTGCTCAAGGTCTACCAGCGGGCGCAGGAGGAGAGCTGGGACTTCGCCGTGCAGGTCGTCCGGCAGGCGCCCGGCGATCTCGACCACGAGGCCCTGCTCGTCTGGTTCTGGACGAAGGCGACCGCGTGGTTCGGCTCCTCGGTCGAGCAGTCGGTGCTGATCCACCAGGCCGAGACGACCCGGATCCAGCAGCGCGGGGACGCGCGGCGTTTCGAGGTGGTCTCCCAGGCGCTCGACACCCGGAGCGTCTCCCCCGCCGAGCTGTCCGCCGCACTGGCCGGCCACCCGATCAACATCCCCGGTCACGTCGCTTTGGTCGCGCACGCGCTCACCGCCGACTCCATCGAACAGCTGGAGCCTGCGCTCGCCGCCGTCACCCGCCGGGCCGGCCATGCCCGCTCGGTGCTGGTGCGCCCGGGCGGAAGGGAGATGTGGGCCTGGCTCGCGCTGGGCGAGCGACCGGACGGCGTGACCGACACCGGGATCGACCCCACAGCCGTACGAGTGACGGTGGGCGTCGGCGGAAGCGGTCTCGACGGTTTCGTCGCAGCGCATCTCGACGCCCAGGCGGCCCAACGCGTCGCGCTGGCGCCGGGGCGCCGAGAACCGGTGACGGCCTACGACGACGTGGCCGCCCTGGTCCTGGTCGCCCATGACCCGGAGGCCGCCGAGCGGTTCACCCGGACGACGCTGCGTGGGCTGGCCGATCCGCCCCATGGCCGGCTCCGTGAGACCGTGCGCGAGGTGCTCACCTCGGCCGAGACGGCGGACCGGCTCGCCGAGCGGCTCGGCATCCACAAGAACACCATCCGCTACCGCGTCGCCCAGGCCGAACGGCTCCTCGGGCATCCGCTGCGTGAGCGAGCCGGCGACCTGCTCCTGGCGCTCGACTACCACGACACGTTCCTCGCCAGCACGACTGTGAATACGCACAGTTATCGGTGATCGATTCGGCCTGATCAGCCAGAGACTCTGCTGCCGCGTACGTCCATTCTGACAGTGGACGTAACCGAACTCACAGGAGGCAGCAGATGACACTCGGCGCCAGCGGCACCGTCGACAGGGGCTCCACGGAGAGGTGGCGGGACAGGAAGCGCTATCTGTGGCTCCTCGGACTCGTGGTCCCGTCCTTCGCCTTCATCGCCGTGGGTGGCTACGTCCTGACCGGGTGGGGCGTGTTCCTGTGGACGGGTCCGATCGTCGTCCTCGGCATCGTCCCCATCATCGACTTCGCGGCCGGCCTGGATCGCTCCAACCCGCCCGACGACGTCATCGAGGAGCTCGAGGAGGACAGGTACTACCGCTACATCACCTTCGCGTTCCTGCCGATTCAGTACGCCGGGTTCGCCTTCGCGATGTATCTGATCGCGACCCAGGACTGGCCGTTGGCGCACAAGGTCGGGCTGGCCCTCACCATCGGGTTCATCGGTGGCATCGGCATCAACACCGCCCACGAGCTCGGCCACAAGAAGGAGAGCCACGAGCGCTGGCTGTCCAAGATCGCCCTCGCGCAGAGCTTCTACGGACACTTCTACATCGAGCACAACCGCGGCCACCACGTACGTGTCGCGACACCGGAGGACCCGGCCTCCTCCCGGATGGGCGAGAACCTCTACGGGTTCTGGTTCCGCACCGTGTTCGGGTCGCTCCGCAGCGCGTGGGGCCTGGAGGCCAAGCGCTACCGGCGCAAGGGCACCCACCCGTTCCACCTCGGCAACGACGTCCTCAACGCCTGGCTGATGAGCGCCGCCCTGTGGACCGCCATGACGCTGTGGCTGGGCGTCGGGATCCTGCCCTACCTCGTCCTCCAGGCCGTCATCGGGTTCTCGCTGCTGGAGGTCGTCAACTACCTGGAGCACTACGGGATGCTGCGCCAGAAGACCAGCTCCGGGCGCTACGAGCGGGTGCTGCCGATGCACTCGTGGAACTCGAACAACATCGCCACCAACGTGCTCCTCTACCACCTGCAGCGGCACAGCGACCACCACGCCAACCCGACCCGGCGCTACCAGACCCTGCGTGACTACCGGGAGTCGCCGGCGCTGCCGACCGGCTACGCCGGGATGATCGTGCTGGCCCTGATCCCGCCGCTGTGGCGCCGGGTGATGGACAAGCGCGTGGTCGCGCACTTCGACGGCGACGTACGGCTGGCCAACGTACGCCCCGGGCGGCTCGACAAGCTGCTCGCCACCTTCCCACCGCCCACAGAGCCGGCCAGCGAAGAGGCCGTGAAGATCGACGTGACCCGGCAGGCCTTCGACGACGAGGTCGCGGCCGGTCGCTGCCCCGGCTGCGGCTACGTCTACGAGGTCGCCGTCGGCAACGAGCTCGAGGGCTTCGCGGCCGGCACCGCCTGGCGCGATATCCCCGACGACTGGTGCTGCCCGGACTGCGGCGTACGCGAGAAGGTCGACTTCATCCCGCTGAAGGAGTCCATGCTGTGAGCGTCATCGAAGCGGACAAGTCGGTGTGCGAGGGCATCGGCATGTGCGAGGCCCAGGCCGACACCTACTTCCAGATCGGCGACGACGGCCTCGTCGACGTCCTCAACGACGAGGTGCCCGACCCGGACCGCGGGTACGTCAAGGCAGCCGTCGACTCCTGCCCGGTCTCCGCGCTCCGCCTCCTCGGCTGAGCACGACCCATCGAGTGGAGGAAAGACCAATGCCATCACTTCTGGTCGTCGGCGCTGGGCTGGCCGGGCTCCGCGCCGTCGAGGGCGCACGTCAGGCCGGCTGGTCCGGGCCGATCACGATCGTCGGCGACGAGCCGTACCCGCCCTATGACCGGCCGCCGCTGTCGAAGGCGGCTCTCTCCAGCGAGGAGGAGCCCGGCGTGCCGGTGCTGCGGTCGAGCGAGGTGATCGAGGAGCTGCGGGTGCACCACCTCTCCGGGGTGCGGGTCCACGGCCTCGACACCGAGCGCCGCACGGTGACCACCAGCGCCGGAGACCTCGGCTACGACGCACTCGTGATCGCCACCGGCAGCACGGCGACGACACTGCCGGGGCTGTCCGGGGTGCGCGGCGTACAGGTGCTCCGTCGCTACGACGACGCGCTCGCCGTACGCGACTCCCTGGCGCGCTCGCGCCGAGTGGTGATCGTCGGCGCCGGGTTCATCGGCTCCGAGATCGCCTCGGCGGCCCGTGCCCGCGGTATCGAGGTCATCGTCGTCGAGGCGAGCAGCCGACCGCTGGAACGCGCGGTCGGCCCGCTCGCGGCCGCCCGGCTGATGCAGCTGCATACCGACGCCGGCGTAAGGCTGCTCACCCGGACCACCGTCTCCGGCGTACGCACCCTTCGACAGGCTCAGGACATCGGCTCGGACCGCGGCGTCGACGAGGTCGAGCTGAGCACCGGTGAGACCGTGGCCGCCGATGCCGTCGTCCTGGGCATCGGCGCCCGGCCGGCGACGACGTGGCTCGCCGGTAGCGGCGTCGCCCTGGACAACCGCACCGGCGGGGTCCTCTGCGACCGCCGGCTCGCCACCAGTGCGCCCGGGGTCTGGGCCGCGGGTGACGTGGCGTGCGTCGACGGCGAGCGCAGCGAGCACTGGACCGCGGCGGGCGAGCAGGGTCGGGTAGCCGGCGCGAACGCCGCCGGAGCCACCGAGGTCTTCGCCTCCGTCCCCTTCGCCTGGTCGACCTGGCACGGGCACCGGATCCAGGTCGTCGGCGAGACCACGGCGGCCGACGAGGAGGAGCGCGAGGCCGGGTTCATCGTCTACCGGCGAGGCGGCATCGAGGTGGGCGCGGTCGGCATCGACAACCCTGGTCCGGTCGCCCGGCTCCGCCGCACTCTCGCCGCCCAGGCTCCCTCCGAGACCAGGGCTCACACCGCATTGGCCGGAGGCGTCGTACCTGCTCGGGAGTAGCTTGTCGGGACGGTGACGACGACGCTGTGCGCGTGGTCCAGGAGGTGGTGGGCCACCGCTCCCCCACCGCCGACCACGACCATGTGCATGGTCTGGGCCTGCTCCGCGAGCGCGTGTCCGAGGCTTCCGGCCTGGATCCGCAGGTGCGGGTGCAGGTCCGGATAGCGCTCCCGGAGTCCGGCCACGCACTCCGCGACCAGCACCCGGTCGTCGTCGGGCCGCTCCGTGCCGCCGGCGCGGTAGCAGTACAGCACCGTCACCGGCAGGTTCCTCTGGTCTGCCTGGTTGAAGGCGAACTCCAGGGCGGGGATGGAGTCGCTGGTCCCGTTGATGCCGACGAGCACGCCGCGGCCCACGCCGCCGGCGCCCGGGCACAGTACGACGACCGGGCACCGCGAGTCCTCGACGACGGACCGGCTGACCGAGCCGAGGATCCAGCTGCCGATCGGTCCCTTGCCCCGCGACCCGAGCACCAGCAGCGAGGCGCGGCCGGACACGGCTGCGAGCACGGGTATCACGGACCCGACCTGCTGCGTCGTGGTCACCTCCGGGCGCCGGTGACCGGCGAACCCCGAGACTCCGGAGAGCGCATCGAGGCGACGCTCGGCATAGCGCTCGGCGCTCGCCAGCACCACGGACCCATGAGCCTGCTCGGGCTCCGAGGGGGAGCCGGCGCGGAATCCAGGCGGCGTCTCCAGAGTCGTGGCGGACACCACGTGGACGAGCGCCACGTCACGTCCGTCGCGGTAGGCCTGCTCGACCGCCCACGACACGCTCTCGGCCGCTGCCGGCCAGTTCTCGACCCCGACCAGGACCGCGCCCTCGGGGATTGCTGCGTACGTCATCTCGACTCTTCCGTCTACTCGTCTGTGCTCTACTCGTTTGTGATCGGCGATTCAGACCGGCACGACGCGCCGGCCGGTGATCTGGGTCGGCGTGATGCACACGTACAGCGTTCGCCGGCCGTCTGCCCACGGCTCCGGCCTGAGGTCGTGCTCCGTCAGCCAGACGCCGTCGACGAACTCCGCGGACCCGCGTGCCAGCACGCTCCAGCCCGAGGAGGTGTAGGAGTCGAACTCGTCGATCTGATACGACACCTGGCCGGTGCCGACGTGGTCCGCGATCGCCGTGCGCGGCGCGGTACGAAACACGATCCGGTCATCCACCATGACGTGGTTGACCGGCAGGACCAGCGGCCCGTCCGGATCGCCGAAGGCGACTCTTCCGACCTCGCTCCGCTCGAGCAGCTCCACGCACTCGGCGCGGTCGAGCTCGGTCAGGTGACCGGGAAACCATCGTGCTGCCAGGTACATCGTCTTCTCCTTCGTCACTGACGGCCGGCACCGACCGGCCGACTCTCTGCTGTCGTGACCCCGTCCGTGGCTCCGGCGTCCCCCTCGAATGCCGGCGCCACGGACGGGTCGATCTCGATCGGGCAGATGCTTTCGCGAAGCACCGCCCGGGCAGTCCCGCCCAGATGCCCGAAGCCGCGGAAGCTCCGGCCATGGCCGAGGATCAACAGATCCGCGGTGCGGGACGCCTCCACCAGGGCGTACGCCGTCTGGGCGTGCACGACATCGACCCGGGCGTCGACTCCGGCTGCCGCCGGGCTCGAGGCCGCTCGGGCCGCGCCCAGGGTGGCGGTGAGCTCCCGCTCGGCCCGGTCGATCCAGGCCTGCTCCTCGCTCCCGACGGTGAGATAGTCCTGGAAGGCCCCGAAGGTGTGCCAGGCGTGCAGCAGCCGCAGGGGCGCGCCGCGCTCGGCCGCCACTTCCAGCCCGCGGCGTACGAGAGCGATGGAGCCGGCGGCGTCCTGGACCCCGACGACGATCTCGCGGGTTTCGTCCCCGGGAACCCAGGCGGCAGGGACGGCGACCATCGGCACCGGCGCGTGAGCTGCGACCGGGGCGAGGATGGAGGAGGTGATGATCCGGTCGAGGAGCGTGCGCGGCTGGTCACCCAGCACGACCAAGCGTGCCTTGGCGGACTCCTGGGCCAGCACCGTCGCCGGCAGGCCGAGCAGGAGGTCCGTCGTCACCACCACGCCGCTGTCCGTGACTGCGTCCTCCGCCTCCGCGAGGATCGCTCGTCCGAGCTGGCCCATCCTGGAGTCGGGTGCCGTGGGCGCCACCGGCCAGGTCGGCAGCGGTGGTGCGTACGGGTCGACCACGTAGACCAGGTGCAGCACGGCACCGGACCGGGCCGCCTCAGCGGCGGCATAGCGGGCGGCGGCGAGCCCCGCCTCGGTGCCGTCGACTCCCGCCAGGATGACGTCTCTGCGCCCCTTGATCACTTCAGCCATGTCTCCAGCGTCGGGCCGCGAGGCGGTCGCCGAACAGGGACCCTCGACCCGAGGCAAGGGCCTTTGGTCGCCGATCACGACTCACCCTCGGCAGCGAGCACGGTCTGCGTGACCGCGAGAACCGAGTCGGGCGTGACGCTGATCGCGTCGATGCCGAGCCTGACGAGGGAACGTACGACCTCGGGGTGGTCCGAGGGCGCCTGACCGCAGATGCCGGAGTGCATACCGTGACGCCGGCAGCCTTGGACGGCGAGGGCGATCATCCGCTCCACCGCAGGGTCACGCTCGTCGTAGTCGAAGGCGACCAGCTCGCTGTCGCGGTCCACGCCGAGGGTGAGCTGGGTGAGGTCGTTGCTGCCGATCGAGAACCCGTCGAACCGCTTGGCGAACTCGTCGACGAGGATGACGTTCGACGGGATCTCGCACATCGCATAGACCTTCAGGCCGTGCACCCCGCGGCGCAGCCCGAGCTCCGCCATCCGGGCCAGCACGCGGTCGGCCTCGTCGAGGCGGCGGACGAACGGCACCATGACGACGACGTTGTCCAGGCCCATCTCCTCGCGAACCCGGCGGAGAGCGGCGCATTCGAGCGCGAATCCCTCGGTGTAGGCCGGATGCGCATAGCGAGCAGCCCCGCGGAAACCGAGCATCGGGTTGGGCTCGGCCGGCTCGAAGGCCGCACCTCCGAGGAGCGCCGCGTACTCGTTGGTCTTGAAGTCGGGGAGGCGCACGACGACAGGCTTGGGGTGGAAGGCCGCGGCGATGGTGCCGATGCCCTCGGCCAGCCGCTCGATGACGTACGCCGCGCCATCGTCGCCGATGAGGCGCTCGACCTCCGCGCGCTGGCCGGCGTCGGTGATGCGCTCGGGATGCAGCGCGGCGAGCGGGTGCACGCGGACGTGCTCGGCGAGGATGAACTCCATCCGCGCCAGTCCGACCCCGTCGTTGGGCAGGAAGGACGACTCGAACGCGATCCCGGGGTTGCCGACGTTGAGCATGACGTGTGTCCGCGGACGCGCGGTCAGCTCGGTGGCGACCTCGTTCGCGTGGAAGTCGGCCAGGCCGCGATAGACATGGCCGTCATCGCCTTCCGCGCAGGAGACGGTGACCTCTTCGCCGTCGGTGATCGTGCCGGTCGCGTCACCGGTGCCGACCACAGCGGGGATGCCGAGCTCGCGGGCGACGATCGCCGCGTGACAGGTGCGCCCGCCGTGCTCGGTGACAACGGCGGAGGCGATCTTCATCAATGGTTCCCAGTCAGGGCTGGTGCTGGTTGCGACCAGCACGTCACCGGAGGCGAAGCCCACGTCCTCCCCGATGCTGCGGACGATCCGGGCGCGGCCCGCGCCGACCCTGGCACCGACCGCGCGGCCGGTGGTGAGCAGGTCGCCGTGCGCCTCGACCACGAACCGGGTCATGACTGCCGGCCGCCTTCTCGCGGCCACCGTCTCGGGGCGCGCCTGGACGACGTACAAGAGTCCGTCGGTGCCGTCTTTGGCCCATTCGATGTCCATCGGCTTGCCGTAGTGACGCTCGATGGTCATCGCCGCACCGGCCAGCTCGAGCACGTCCTCGTCGGTGAGGCAGAAGCGGCCGCGGTCGGCGGGCGGTGTTGGCTCGTTCCGCACCGGCTCGGTCTCCCCCAGCACCATGCGCACGGCCTTGCTCCCGAGTCGGCGGCTCAGTACGGCGCGGTGGCCGGCTGCGTACGTCGGCTTGTGCACATAGAACTCATCGGGCTCGACCAGGCCCTGCACGACGTTCTCGCCGAGGCCGTAGGAGCCGGTCACGAAGACGACGTCCCGGAACCCCGACTCCGTGTCGAGCGTGAAGGTGACCCCCGAACAGGCGAGGTCGGAGCGCACCATCTTCATCACTCCGACAGAGAGCGCCACCGACAGCTGGTCGTAGCCATGCCGGGCACGGTAGTCGACAGCCCGGTCGGTGAAGATCGAGGCGAAGCAGCGGCGTACGGCGTCGAGCAGCGCCTCCTCCCCTTGGACGTCGAGGTAGGACTCGTGCTGGCCGGCGAAGCTGGCGTCCGGCAGGTCCTCGGCGGTTGCCGAGGACCGGACCGCGAGCGCGACGTCACTGCTGTACTCACGTTGCAGCTCCCGGTGGGCCGCCACGATCTCGTCGGCAAGGTCCTGAGGGAGCTCCGCGGAGAGCAGGAGGGTTCGTGCCCGGGCGGCGCGCTCGGCGAGGTTCTCGCGGTCGTCGACGTCGAGATCGGCGAAGACCGTCACGAGAGCCGAGTCGATGCCCGCGGCGCGCAGGAAGTGGCGATAGCCGTCGGCCGTGACGGCGAACCCGTTGGGCACGCGAATGTCACGATCGTGGAGGCTGCGGTACATCTCACCGAGGGAGGCGTTCTTGCCACCGACGAGGGGGACGTCGGCGATGCCGACCTCCCCGAACGTACGTGTGTAGCTCGTCATCGCAGCCACGGGTGGTGCATGACGAGCGGCATCCGTGCCCACTGCTTGCCGAAGCCCCAGGTGTCACCGGAGTAGGTCAGCGCAAGGACTCCGAGGGTGAGCGCACCGAGCAGGTGGTCGTCGATGATCGGGTTCTGGTCCAGCGGGAAGCTGGAGAACCACATCAGGACGTACATCGTCGCGCCGGCGATGGCCCCGACCCGCATCCCGATGCCGAACGTGAGCGCGAGGCCCACGCCGAGCAGCCCGATCATGAACAGCCAGTCGGCCCACGGTTGACCCGCCATGTCGTTCCACATGCCCTGAAGCCAGTTGTTCTCGGGCACGTTGGACAGGTAGCCCTCGGTGGGGCTGCCGCCGTTGACCCAGGCGGCGTCCTCGGCGAAGAAGTCGATACCGGTGCGGGTGCCGGCCTCGTTGGTGATCGCACCGGTATGGAAGCCCAGCGCGAGCAGCTTGTCGAAGAAGGCCCACAGGAACGTGAGCCCGAACGCGATCCTCAGCGCCGCCAGCATCCGCGCGGCGGGCAGCGGGTAGTGCCCCGGCAGCGTTGTCGCGGAGCCTGGTGTGGAGATTGAAGTCATCATTCCTCCAACGGTCTCGCCGGCCGGTCTTGGCCGGACACCCTCAGCCAACCGCCGTCGAACCCGTCTCGGCGAGGGAACGGGGTCCGCCCCGAGCGGGCCCTTCGTCCCCGGCGCCGCAGGACTGTCGACCGTGACCGCTCATCGGTCTTCGATGATCTCGAGGCCGAAATCACCCCAGGTTGGGGCTCCGCAGTCCTTTACCGAGAAGTCCCGGCGCGGCCGGTCTAGAGTGAACGTCATGGCATCGCCGGAGACGGGGCTGCCGGATGCTGCACGGGCAGTGCTCGACGCCGTCAACGTCATGAACTCCGATCTGGACCTCCCCGGGGTCCTCGACCGGATCGTGCGCTCTGCCTGCGCCATCACCGACGCCCGCTACGGCGCGCTCGGTGTCCTCGGCGACGACCGTACGCTCGTGGAGCTCGTCCATCACGGGATCGACGAGGCCACCCGGAACCGGATCGGACCGCACCCCCTCGGACGCGGCATCCTCGGGCTGCTGATCAACGACCCGCGGCCGATCCGTCTCGAACGACTGCAGGATCATCCGGCCTCCTACGGGTTCCCACCGCACCATCCACCGATGACATCGTTCCTGGGCATTCCGGTGACCATCCGCGGCAGGGTGTACGGCAACATCTATCTCACCGAGAAGGCCGATGGCCGGACCTTCACCGAGGAGGACGAGGTCCTGCTCACAGCGTTCGCCGCCGCGGCAGGCACCGCGATCGAGAACGCCCGGGTGCTCGCGGCCTCCGAGCGGCAGGGCGCCTGGCTCGCCGCGTCGTCGCGGATGTACAACGCCCTCCAGATGCCGACCACGACCGAGCATGCGGTCGAGCTGATCGCCAGCTGCATACGCCCGGCCTGCGGCGCCGAGGGCGTCGGTGTGGTTCGGCAAGGCAGTGTCAGCCCTGAGGTGCTGGCCGCGGACGGGCTCCCCGCCGCGGCGATCCTCACCACCTGCATCACGGCCCACGACGCGTTCCAGACCGCCGCCAAGGGTGAGAGCGTGCCGCCCGTGACGGTGGCCGACGGATCCGTGGTCCTGCTGGCGCCCCTGCGCGGCCACCTCTACGGCCCCGCGGTCGTCGTCGCGGTGGTCTCCGACCTCCGGACCGCCCGGGCCCAGCACGATCTCCTCACCTCGTTCGCCGACCAGGCGGCGGTGGCGCTGGATCGCGTCCAGGCGGTCGCCGAGCACCAGGCGGGGGCTCTTGTCACCGACCGTGACCGAATCGCCCGCGACCTGCACGATCTGGTGATCCAACGCCTGTTCTCGACCGGTCTGCTCCTTCAGGGCACGCGGGCGAAGGCGACCGGTCCCGGAGTGCAGCACCGCATCGACCAGGCGATCGCCGACCTCGACAGCACGATCCGCGACATCCGCTCCACCGTCTTCCAGCTCCAGCCGAACGTGTCGGAGGGGGTTCGCGACTCGTTGCACGCGCTTTTCGCCGAGTACGCCGGCGCCCTCGGCTTCACTCCCGAGCTCCGCACCACTGGTCCCCTGGACACGCCCCTTCCGCGGACGATCAGCGACGAGCTTCTCGCGGTGCTCCGCCAGGTCCTCTCGGGCATCGCCCGGCAGGAGAAAGCCACCCGGGTCTCCGTCGAGCTTGGCGTCGAGACCGACGCGGACGGCCGTCGGTGGGTTCGCCTCCAGGTCACTGACGACGGCGGAGGCCTCAGCACGACGGGGAGCTGGCTGCGCAACATCCGAGAGCGCGCGACCGAGCTCGGCGGAACCGTTTCGATCGGCGACCGCGAACCCGGCGAGACCCAGCTGGGCTGGCGTGCGCCGCTCGACGGGTGAACTGCCCGGTGGAGGCTGGTGCGTAACCAGCCTCCACCGGGCGTCTTCCCCGGCTTCGGCCCACCCCCTGGGCCGGCAGCCGGAGGCTCTAGGTCGCCCCGGCAGTCGAGTCCGACATCGATGCCGATCGGCCGTGGCCTTTCAGCCGCGCCACAGGGACGACCAGCACCGGGACCTCGGCGCTGTTGAGCACCTCCCGCGCCACCGCACCCAATCCGATCGAAGCACCGTTGTGATGATCTCGAGCCAGGACGATCAGCTGGGGGTCGCCCGCATGGTCGGTCAGTACGTCGGCCGCATGGCCGTTGTCTCGCACCACGGTGACCGCCACGTCGGGAAACTCGTCTCGGAACGGACCGACCAGCTCCTCCAACGACGCCACGCTGCGCTGCTCCCACTGCCGATAGAGGGGCGCTCCGAGGACCTTGTCCCAGACGAGCATGGGCCGCAGGTCGACTGCGGACACGACGCGCAGCCGTGCCTCGGACCGCATCGCCTCCCGGAACGCCAGCCGGAGCGACTCCTCGTCGTCCGACGCCGGATCGACACCGACGACGATGGTGCCCGGGTGATGAGGCCTCGCGTTCCACACCGACGGCACCACCACCAGCGGGGACGACGCACGAGCGGCGAGCCGGAGCGCGGTGGTCCCGATGCGCATGGTGCGCAAGGGACCCATACCGCGCTTCCCGACGACGAGCAGGTCGCGCTCGCCGACCGTCGCCAGCAATGCGGAGACCGGGTGGCCGAACCCGACGAGCGTACGCACGCTCAGCTGTGGATGCGCAGCCACGACCTGGTCGCGGATGTCCTCGAGGAGAACCCATTCGTGACCCGCGGCCGCAGCGGCCTCCTGCTGGTCAGGGATGCCGACGTCGACCACCCCTACCAGCATCAGCGGCCCGCTCATCGCCAGCGCCGAGGCGACGGCGTAATCGACCGCGGCCCGGTTGCGCTCGGAGCCGTCGACCCCGACCACGACCTTCGCCTGGTCCTTCTCGTACGTCATCGCAGCACACAGCTCCTCCGGCTCACTCTCACGGACTTCTCCAGCAAACCCTTCCCTCATGCGCCGCGCGGAGAGGCCATGGTCCGGACAGGTCGGGATGAAGGTCCATGACTGCACCCGCTCAACGATCGCGGTCATCCGGCTCGGACGGGCAGGGCACCACGGCGACAGGCACCTCTGCGTTGTGGATCACCTCGCGTGCGACCGGTCCGAGGCCCCAGGTGCCACGCGCGTCGTGGCGTCGCCCGAGCACGATCAGCTGAGCGCCGACCGACCTGGCCAAGACGATGCTGGCGGCGTGGCCGCGGTCTCGCTCGATCGTGACCTGAACCTGCGGATACTCCTCACGTAGCGGTTCGATCGCTGCTTCGAGATCCACGGTGCTGCGTTCCTGGCCATCGCGCACGAGCGGTGTGTTGGCGGTCGGGTCCCAGACGAGCACAGGTCGCAGGTTGACCGAGTGCATCACCACCAGCTCGGCCCCGGCGCGGCGGGCCCGCTCGAGCGCGGCCCGCAGCACCGGCTCATGGAGACTGTCCGGTCCACGCCGACGACTACTGGTTCCCCTCGGTGGTCCGCAGGGCTCCAGCCAGGCGGCACGACCACCACGGTCCCGAGGGCCCGTCCGGCGACCCTCATCGCCGTCGACCCGACCAGGAACCGATGAGAACCCCCGAGGCCACGTTTGCCGACAACCAGCAGATCCTCCACGTCCGAGTACCCGAGCAGAGCCGGCACCGGGTGGTCGAACTCGATCAACGACACCGTCCGTACGCCGGTATGTGCAGCTTCGGCCTGACGCTCGATCTCCTTCAGCACGGGCCACCGGCGCCCGTCGACGGCGCCGTCCTGCTGTCCCACCGGGTGTCGAACGGCGCCGATCGGCACGAGCGGCCGGCCAGAGGCAGCCGCTTCGGCGATCGCGTACGCCACCGCGGCTCGGTTGGCCTCGGAGCCGTCCACGCCGACCACGACCCTAGGTTCGAGCGGTGGCAGCGGGCGGGTCGGAGAACCCGAGGGCTCCTCGCCCACCGTGGCCTGCCAGCCAGGACTCGAGGTCGCGGTCATATGTCCTCCCTCACGAGATCGGGTGATCGGGTGATCGCTCCAGTGGTCTCCAGCGAATCCCGCCGGTTGCGCACGGTGCCAGGGACGTAGGTCGGCCAGGTCGGGTCAATGGTCCTCAGGCGCCCGAGGCTCAGCACGCGGCTCGCCACGGCCGAGGCGTTGCGCCCCGAGGTAGCGGTCCGGCCCACCTGCCGCCCGGGCACCGGACCTGAACCATGCCTCCAGTCCTGGGCCGTCGCGTCGCCCGAGCTCGTCGAGAAGCAGCTCGCGGATCTCGACCGCCCGCAACTTCGCGCCCGGGTCCATGGCCCGGTCGAGGGCAACATAGCTGGATCGCCAGGCCATGCACAGGTCGGAGTCGGTCAGCCCGTCTGTGACCGCCAAGACAGCCTCGACCGGATCGATCACATGTGGTCTGATCGCTCCTGCCACTGACGCTGCCACAGCCTCTGTCTCTGCGCGCGCCCGCCGCCTGCCCGTCCGGTGACGGCGCTTCACCGGTCGCACGGTGCGCGGTGGCCAGCCGAGCCACCCCATCTCCCATGCGGCGGCGAGTCCCGCGGCGGTCACCAGCAGACCACTCGTCCAACCGAGCGCGTAGATGAGTCCTGCCGCGGCCAGCGCCGTGGTCGGCCACAGCAGGCTCCTGACGAGCACGACCTTCCATTGGATCGGGCCCGTGTCGGGTCCCAGGCACACCAACAGCGAGAGAGTGATGAAGCTCGCGCCCGCCCACCAACCGACCGTCAAGGGCACGGACCACGCCATGAGTGCGACCATGCCGCAACCGGCCACGATGGCAGCCACGGCCGACCAGACCCAACCTCTCATGTGGTCACCTTCCCGGCTGGCCGGGGACGGGCGGACGGGCCAGGATTCCTCCGGCTCCGGGACCAAGGCCCCGACGCCGGTAGTCGTTGGTCATTCGCTGAGTCTCACCAACCGTTCCCCGACGAGAACCGTGACGTGCCTGGACGGGAACCTTCGTTGTGAGGACTTTGGCGCAGAGTCACGAGGACCTTCGCCACTGCTCCGAGACCTCGAGCGGTGCCTAGCGTGGTCACGTCATGAGGGGTAACCCCATGTCCCCGGCGACGGAGGCGCGATGAGCCGCAAGAGCAAGGTCCTGCTCGGGTTGCTGCTGTTCAACGGCTTGAGCGCCACGGCCGGGGGTCTCGCGCTGATGACCGACTGGATTCCCGAACAGGCATCCTGGGTCCGGGACACCGACTTCCCCAGCAACTACTTCCCGGGCGTGATCCTGATGGCCGTCGTAGGCGGCAGCTCCCTGATCGCCGCCGCCGCCCTTGCCAAACGCAGCCACGGCTGGCAGCTCGCCAGCATCGTCGCGGGAACGATCATGGCGTTCTGGATCGTCGGAGAGGTCGCGTCGATCCGTGGATTCCATTTCCTGCAGGTGATCTACCTCGTGACCGGTGCGCTCGTGGTGGCGTGGACACCGGCGCGGCAGACAGAAGAGGCCGGTTCGACGTGATCAGTCGGCGGACCCAACGCCTCTGTGCCGCCGTTGCAGCGCTGGTGGTGGTCGCTGCCGTTCCCACGTTCTTCGTGGACGGGATCCTCAACGGCACGCCGGTGATGAACGGCTCCGCGCGCGGCACAGCGCTCACGATGTTCGCCCTGGCGCTACCGGTGCTCGCGGTTGGGCTCGTCACGTCGACCCGAGGCTCGGTCCGGGGGCGGGCTGCCCTGATCGGCGCGCTCGGCTACCTCACCTACAACGCCACCCTGCTGGTCTATGCCACCCCGTTCAACGAGCTGTTCCTGGCCTACGTCGCCCTGCTCGGACTGTCGCTGTGGTCACTGGTCAGCTCGCTGCTCGACCCCCTGCCGCTCCTGGAGCCGGACAGCAAACTGCCGGCGCGCAGCATCGCCGCCTTCACCCTGACCGTGGTCGCGCTCAACGCGCTGGCCTGGCTGCGGTTCGTCATACCTGATCTGGGTGAGGACCCTCCCGGCTTCCTGGACGGGACCGGGCTGACCACCAACCCCATCTACGTCCAGGACCTCGCGGTCTGGCTGCCTGCGCTGGCGATCGTGGCCGTGCTGCTCTGGCAGCGCCGACCCGCCGGTGTCTTCCTCGCCGGAGCCGGGCTGTTCTTCTGGATGGTCGAGGCGATCGGTGTCGCGGTCGACCAATGGTTCGGTCACCGAGCCGATCCCGCCTCCGACGTGGCGACCCTGGCCGGCGTCGTGTTGTTCGTCGTGCTCGCCGCAGCGACCCTCGTCCCTCTGGTCCTCTGGCTACGCGCGGTCCCGTCGCGGCCAGGACGGCGGGTGTGAACCCGACTCCCTGACTGCCTCCGCTGCCAGTCTCCACAGCGCGAAGCCTGTCCAGATCAGCCATACGAACAGCAGGACGCCGTAGAACGTGTAGGCCCAGCCGAGGACAGGTCGGAGCACCTCCGAGACGAACCCGACGCCGCCGGTCACCACGCCGAACCAGGCAAGCCCTCTCCAGGTGATGCCCTTCAGCATCAGCAGGGAGATCAGCACGATGCCAAGGGTCTGCAGCGCCCCGATCACGGCCGGAACATCGTTGAGCGCGATCAGGACCTCGGCCCCAGCCACGAAGGCGGCCTGGTCGGCCGCCGTAGTGGCGGCCGCGTACTCGTCGCTCAGGATGACCATGGCCAGCGAACCGCCACCGGTGGTCGGCCAGGCGAACGACACCGCCCACGAGGCGACCGAGACCACGCCCGCGATCAGCGCGAAGCTCTTGTCCAGGTGACGCAGCGCCATGGCGAGAGCGAGGAAGACCACCATCAGGAGAAGGCTCGGGACCAGCCACATCAGCTGCTGCGCGATGTAGACCGTCCGATGCGCGTCGACGTACTCGAGCATCTCCTCCCCGCCGGAGACCGGAGGGACCGCTGCGACGGCGAAGACCACCAGGGCCGCGACGTACAGCGCCACAGCCAGGCCGGCGGAGACTGCCCCAGCTCGGTAGAGCCGGTGCCACGACGGGTCAGCGCCGGGCAGTCGGCCACTCATCGCATCCAGCGCCACGCGCATTCGTGGACAGCTCAGAAGGCCGGGGCCGGGTCGACACCGGCCTTCTCGAACCGGCCGTCGTGCTCGAGGACGAGGTCGGCGGCGGTGAGGACGTCGGGGATCGGTGGCTGGATCTCGACCGGGCAACGGCTCTCGCGGATGACCGCACGGCCGGTGTTGCCCAGGCGACCCAGGGGGAAGGAGTGCCGGCGGCGGCCGATGATCAGGAGATCGGCGTTCCTGGTCTCCTCGGTGATCTCCCTGGCCGGTTGGCCGTGGCGAACCTCGATCCGTACGTCCACGTCCGCGGCGTGCGGGACTCGGCGACGGGCGCGGTCCAGCGCGTTCTCCAGGGCGCGGCGAGCGTTGTTCTCCCAGTCGCTCATGTCCAGGTGCGCCACGGTCATGTCGTCGTAGACCGTCTCCAGCTGCCAGGCATGGAGCACGATCAGCTCCGCGCTCCGGTCCGCCGCGTGCTTCAGAGCCTGGGCGAGCAGGCCCGCCGAGCTCACGCAGTCCTTGACCGCCACGACCACCCGGCGAGTCGGGTCCTCGGGCGACCAGCCGCTCGGCACCATGACGACCGGGACCGGCGCGTGGCCCGCCACCCGGTTCGTGACCGACCCGGTCACGATGCGCTCCAGGCCCTGCCTGCGATCGTCACCGAGGACCACCAGCCGGGCGGCGGCAGCGCAGTGAACCAGACCTGAGACCACGGAGCTCTCCAGGAGGGTCGCGGTCACATGCTCGGCACCGACGTACGCGACCGCCTCCTCGGTCGCCTTCTCCAGCAGCTCGTTCCCAGCACGGCGGACGTCCTCTCCGAACGATGGGTAAGGGTAGGGGCCGATCACATCGGCCGGCTGGGACAGAGTCACGTGCACCAGCCAGAGGTCGGCGTCGTCCAGGCCGGCCTCGGCCGCGGCGAAGGCGATCGCCACTCGGTTACCCGCTCCCCCGTCGATGCCCACCAGGATCCGGTTGTTCTCGGACATGTCGCCTCCTCACGGGCACGGCGCACCCGGCCGTCCCGTTCCCACTCTCATCGAGGTCGTCACCAGCGGGCAGGGACGTCGGTTCCGGGATCCGAGGACCTTGGTCCGCCGCTCACCGCTGCCGGTAGGCCTCTACGGCTGTGGGAAGGGTCGGGAAGAGCCGCTCCTCGCCGATCCGGTCCAGGATGCCGGAGGGAGCCAACGAGTCACGCAGATCCTGCTTGATCCTGGCGATCGCGAGGACGATGCCTCGCTCGCTCAGCGAGGTGCGCAGCGCCTCCAGCGCGTCCACCGCGGTGACGTCGACCTCGGTGTTCGCCTCGGCGTTCAGCAGGAACCACTCCACCGGCTGCTCGGCGGCGTCGACCGCCGCGAGCGCGCGAGTGCGGAAGTCCTCAGCGTTGGCGAAGAAGAGCGGCGAGTCGTAGCGGTAGACGAGCAGGCCGGGCACCTCCTCGGCGTCGGGGTAGTCGTCCACGTCGTGCATCCCCGCCAGCCCTGGTACGTGGCCGAGGACCGCGTCGTGCGGGTGCGCGACCCGGCGCAGCAGGTCGAGAACGGAGAGACCCACCGCGATCAGTACGCCCCACATCACCCCGGCTGCGAGCACTGCCACCGTGGTGACCAGGGCGAGGACGAGCTCGCTGCGCCGGAACCTGGCGAAGCGACGCAGCTCGCCCACCTCGACCAGCTTGGTGGCGGCGTAGACCACCACAGCGCCGAGCGCGGCCTCGGGGAACGCCTCCAGGATCGGCGCCAGGAGCAGCACGGCGGCCACCGTGGTGGCTGCCGCGGCGTACGAGGTCAGCTGCGTGCGCCCGCCCACGGCGTTACCGATGGCGGTCCTGCTGCCGCTGCTGCTGACCGGGAATCCGTGCAGCAGCGCCGAACCGAGGTTGGCCCCGCCCAGGGCGAGCAGCTCCCGCCGCGCGTCGACACGCTCGCCGCGGCGGGCGAAGGCGCGGCCGGTGAGGATGTTGTCGGTGTAGCCGACGAAGGCGACGCCGAGAGCCGGGCCGAGCATCGCGACGATGGCGCCCGGGTCCAGGACCGGGAGACCCGGGGCCGGAGGCCGGCTCGGGATCTCGCCCACCAGCCGCAGCCCGGAATCCTCGCCGAGCAGTGCCACCAGCGCGGTGGCGGCGAGCATGCCGATCAGCGCGACCGGCGCTCGCGGGGCGAGCAGGGAGCCGGCGATCATCGCGGCGGCCGCGCCGCCACCGAGCAGCAGCGTGGGGACATGGACCTGGTCGAGGTTGCCGATGAAGCTGCCCAGCTCCGCCAGCACCCCGTCGCCGGTGATCGTGACGCCGGTGAGGTTGTCGAGCTGGGAGACGACCATGAGGACCGCGATCCCCGTCATGTAGCCGACCAGCACCGGCCGCGAGAAGAGCTCGGCCAGCACCGAGACTCGCAGAAACCAGCCCACCACGCAGATCGCGGCGACCACGAGCGCGAGCGTCGCCGCGAACGAGGCGGGGTCCTCAGCCGCGGCCGGGGTGGCGCCGATCGCAGCCGCCGTCATCAGCGCAGTGGTCGACTCCGGGCCGACCGAGAGCAGTCGGGAGGTGCCCAGCAGCCCGTAGACCACCATCGCACCGACGCAAGCCCACAGTCCGGTCTCCGGCGGGAGACCAGCCAGCTCGGCGTACGCCATCACCTGAGGCACGAGGTAGGCGGTGATCGTCACCCCGGCGAGCAGATCAAACCACAGCCAGCGCCGCTGGTAGCCGCGGGCCCACGGCGGCATCACGCGGCGTACGTCCATGGCAGCACTGTCCCACGAGTCGCCGTCCGCCGGCCGAGGTCAGGACGAAGGACCTCCTACCGGGTCCGCGACGTGGGGATGGTCAGGATCAGCGACGAGCCGGCACCGACTCCACCACTGGTGGCGTCCAGGCTTCCGCCGTGGGCTGTCGCGATGGCCCTGCTGATGGTGAGGCCGATCCCGGAGCCCTGGTGCTCGCGATCGCGGGCGGTGTCGCCGCGATAGAAGCGCTCGAAGATGTGGGGCAGCTGGGCGGCGGGGATGCCGTCGCCGGTGTCGGTGACGCGGATCGTGACGCTGTGGTTCGCGTGGTCCCAGTCGATGCCGACGCTGCCGTGCTCCGGCGTGTGCCGCCGGGCGTTGTCGAGCAGGTTGGTCAGGACCTGGAGCAGTCGGGACTCGTCGGCCTCGATCGTGACGGGCGGTCCACCGTCGATGCCCAGGGCCACGCCCTTCGCTGCGTACGCGCCTTGCTGCGCTCGAACGGCCGTCTCCACCAGATCCGCGACCGCCACCGGCGCCAACTGGAGGCTGAGGCGGCCCTCCTCCGCACGAGACACGGCGTCGATGTCGCCCGCCAGCCGGCCGAGGCGGTGCACCTGGTCGGCCAGCAGCGTACGAGTGTCGTCGTTCCAGGGGGTGACGCCGTCCTCGAGTCCTTCGAGGTAGGCGGCGAGCGTCGCCACGGGGGTACGCAGCTCGTGGGCCAGATCCGAGAGCAACCGGCGCCGGGTGTCCTCGGTCCGGGCGAGCTCGTCGGCCATCGAGTTGAACGCGGTGGCCAAGGAGTCCATCTCGGGGCCCGCGTCACCGACCGGGACGCGGGCGTCGTACCTGCCACCTGCCATCGCGGTGGCGGCGCGGGTCATGTCGGTGAGTGGTGTCTGGAACCGACGCGTGAGGTACCAGGTCACGAGCAGGGCGATGAGGAGGGCGGCGGCGACCGCGAGGCCGAGCGAGATCGCACTGGCGGTGCGATAGGCCTCCTCGACATGCATGCGCTCGGACGGGTCGGGTGCGCGATCGGCCCGCTGCATGTGCGCACGGAAGATCGGCGGCCCGACGAGGGCGGCGATCACGGCCGCGGTGAGGATGGCAGCGACGAGGACGAGTGCCTGGGCCAGGAGCAGGCGGGTGCCGATCCGCCACGTGGATCGCTTCATTCGGCGGCCTCTCTCACGGGCTCGGCGATGAATCGGTAGCCGACGCCGCGCACGGTGTCGACGTAGCGCGGTGTGGCCGGATCGTCGTCGATCTTCCTGCGCAGGTGCGCGACGTGGACATCGACGATGTGCGCGTCGCCGCCCCAGCCTTCGCCCCAGACCATGTCGACGATCTGCTGTCGGCTGAAGGCGCGACGGGGATGCTCGGCGAGGGCGGCGAGGATGTCGAACTCGGTGCGGGTCAGCGCGACCGGTACGCCGGCCCGGGTCACCTCACGGGTCGCGGTGTCGACCGTCAGCCCGTCGAAGGCCCACCCGTGGTCGGCGTCGGGCGCGACCGCGAGCCTGCTGGCGCGTGGTCGTCGCAGGGCAGCCTGGACGCGCGCGACCAGCTCGCGCAGCGAGAAGGGTTTGGTGAGGTAGTCGTCGGCGCCGACGCCGAGACCGATCAGCTTGTCGATCTCGTCGTCGCGGGCGGTGACCATGATGATGTAGCAGTCGGAGAAGGTGCGGATCTCGCGGCAGACCTCGACACCGTCCAGTCCAGGCAGACCGAGGTCGAGTACGACGAGGTCCGGATCGTGGTCGCGGGCGGCACTGACGCCGTCGGGTCCGGTGTGGACCTGGATCGCGTCGTACCCGGCCTTGGCGAGGTAGTCCGCGACGATCTGTGCCAGCGGCCGTTCATCCTCGACGACGAGCACCGGGCCGCTCGACGAGGTATGAGTGTGCATGGGTCCAGTGTGGCGCGCAGCGCGGTCGGGTGGTTTCAAGCCGACCGGCGGGCGAGGCGTCTGCTACTCGCGAGCCAACCTTCGTCAGACCTTCATGGAACCTCACGGAGACCTCAAGAACCGACTGACACGATCGAAATCGTGATGGGAACGGGCCACTGGCCCCACAAGAGAAGACACCGTCCATGAATGTGTCGAGGCGCACCCTGCTGCGCGGCGGCCTCGCCGTCGCGGGCGGAGGCCTCTTCGCGGCCTGCTCCGGTAGGCCCGGCGGGAGCGGGATCGTCGTGCCCACGCCGACGCCGCTGGCGCCGCGGTCCGGTCAGAGCTTGGTCACCAAGACCCTGACCGCACGGCCGGCCACCCTCGACCTCGGTGGACCCACAGTGTCCACCTGGGCGTACGACGATGTCCTGCCCGGCCCTCTCGTGCGAGCGACCGCGGGCGACCTGGTGCGGATCACCGTCGACAACAAGCTGCCGGTCGAGACGAGCGTCCACTGGCACGGGATCGCCCTGCACAACGCCGCCGACGGCGTACCCGGCCTCACCCAGAAGGCCGTGACCAGCGGGCGTCAGTTCACGTACGAGTTCGTCGCGCCCGATCCCGGCACGTACTTCTACCATCCGCATGTCGGCGTGCAGCTCGACCGTGGCCTCTACGCACCGCTGATCATCGACGACCCCCACGAACCGGGCGCCTACGACGCGGAGTGGATCGTCGTCCTCGACGACTGGATCGACGGCACCGGCACGACCCCCGACGAGGTGCTCGCCGACCTCATGGCATCCGGCTCCTCGTCTGGCGGCATGCACGGCATGGGTGGCATGGGCGGCTCACCCCTCGGGGACGCCGGCGACGTCACCTACCCACACTTCCTGATCAACGGTCGCGTCGGCACCGCGCCTGACGTGCTGCGCGCCGAGCCCGGCCAGCGGGTCCGGATCCGGGTCATCAATGCCGCGGCCGACACCATCTTCGCCGTCGCGTTGGGCGATCACCGGATGACCGTCACCCACACCGACGGGTTCGCCGTCCAGGAGCAGGAAGCAGGCGCCTTCTACATCGGGATGGGTGAGCGGTACGACGTCGTCGTGACCCTGGCCGACGGCGTCTTCCCGCTCGTGGCCAAGCCGATCGGCAAGGACGGCGCCGCTCTCGCCGTGGTCCGTACCGGCTCGGGCCCGATCCCGACCCCGGCGCGTGCCGCAGAGATCCGGGAGCTGACCGGTCCCGTGCTTCTCGGCTCCGATCTACGCCCCGCCGACTCCGCGCGCCTTCCGGACAAGGACATCGGCCAGAGCGTCGATCTCGCCCTCAGCGGGCAGATGAGCACCTACGAGTGGGCGATCAACGGAGCGCCGTACGGCAAGAACGAGCCGATCACGATCGAGTCCGGCGAGCGGGTCTCGATGCAGATCACCAACATGACGATGATGACCCACCCCGTGCATCTGCACGGGCACACGTTCGCGCTGCCCAACGGCCTGCGCAAGGACACCGTCCTGCTCACACCCATGCAGCGGATGGTCGTCGAGCTCGAGGCGAACAACCCGGGCAACTGGGCCGCGCACTGCCACAACATCTACCACGCCGAGGCGGGGATGATGGCCGCCCTCGTGTACTAGGACCAAGGCCCTCTCACCGGTGGCCGATGACCACTCCTGCATGCGCCTGGTCGGGCAGAGGATCGACGCAGACCCGACCTCAGGAGGGAACCATGAAAGCACTCGTATACGACGGCCCGGGAACCCGGAAGTGGACCGACGTCCCCGACCCGGCCATCGCCGACGCGGAGGACGCGGTCGTCCGCGTCGACGCCGTCACGATCTGCGGCACCGACCTGCACATCCTCAAGGGAGACGTACCGAGCGTGGCCCCCGGCACGGTGCTCGGCCACGAGGCCGTCGGCGTGGTCGAGCAGACCGGTTCGGGAGTACGTGACTTCGCACCGGGCGACCGGGTGCTCATCTCCTGCATCAGCAGCTGCGGACGCTGCCGCTACTGCCGGGCGGGCAGCTACGGCCGGTGCACCGGGGGCGGCGGCTGGGTTCTCGGACACCTGATCGACGGCACCCAGGCCGAGCGTGTGCGGGTGCCGTTCGCCGACCACTCGATGCACCACCTGCCGCGCGAGGTCGACGACATGACCGCTGTGCTGCTCGCCGACATCCTGCCGACCTCCTACGAGGTCGGTGCGCGCAACGGCCGGGTGAGCCCCGGCGACACCGTCCTGATCGTCGGCGCCGGCCCGATCGGGCTGGCCGCGATCGCGACCGCTCGCCTCTACAGCCCCCTGCGGATCATCGTCGTCGAGCCTGGCGAGACCCGGCGCAAGAGCGCCGAGGCCTACGGCGCCGACGTCACGCTGACCGATGCCGAGGAGGCACGCGCCTGGGTCCGGGACAACACTCCCGACGGCGTCGACGTCGCCATCGAGGCGGTCGGTGTCCCGGAGACCTTCGAGCTGTGCGCCGAGCTGGTCCGTCCGTGCGGTCATGTGGCGAACGTCGGTGTCCACGGGCGCAGCGCGGTGCTGAGCCTCGAGGCGCTGTGGGACCGCGACGTCACGATCACCACCGGACTGGTCGACACGAGCTCGACGCCGATGCTCCTGTCGATGCTCGCGGCCGGACGGATCGCGCTCCCCGACCTGGTGACCCACCGGTTCGGCCTGGCGGAGATCCAGGAGGCGTACGACGTCTTCGCCGATGCTCAGGACACCGGGGCGATGAAGGTCGTGCTGCTCGGCGACGAGGCCGATCTCACCGGCCCATGACGGGGCGGGAGCTCAGCCGAGGGGCACCGACCACTCCACCACGGTGCCCTTCGGCGAGGCCGGCTCCACGGTGCACCGGCCACCTCTCATCTCGGCACGTTGGCGCATGTTGGCCAACCCGCTCTCCACCACCTCCGCGGGGACGCCGACTCCGTCGTCGCGCACCCGGAGCACGAGGTCGGTGCCCGCCGAGAGCGACACCTCGACCTCGCTCGCGTGCGCGTGACGCACGGTGTTGGACAGTGCCTCGCCGAGGACGGCGAGGACGTCCTTGGTGACCTCGGGCGTGGACCGGAGCCGGACCGGACCCGAGAAGATCAGCGCCGGACGGAACTTGAGCGACTCCGCAGCCCGGTTGACCACATCGGTGACCTGGGACTGGATGTCACCGCTGTGCTCGGGGGCGCCGAGCTCGAAGACCGCTCGCCGAAGATCGCGGATGGTGTCGTCGATGTCGTCCACGGCCTTGTCGAGACGGGCGCGAAGCTTGGGGCTCTCGGCCAGGTTGAGCCCGCCCTGCAGCCGCATGCCGATGACGAAGAGCCGCTGGATCACGATGTCGTGGAGATCGCGTCCGATCCGGTCGCGATCGTCGTAGACGACCAGCCGCTGACGCTCCTCGCGGCTCTGCGCGAGCCGGATGGCCAGCGCGACCTGCTCGGCGAAGGCGTTGGCGACGGCCAGATCCACGTCCTGTGCCTGGTCGGCGTGCTCGCGGCGCCAGGCGAGCGCGAGCACGCCCACCGCGTTCATCTCCTCGGAGGGGTCGGTACGTCCCAGCGGCACCAGCACGCCAGGTCCGATATCGCTCAGGTCGATGAGAGCGGCCGCGCTGCCGCCACCGGCGGCGGCCGCGATGTCCTCCACCATCATCGGCGCGCCGACGCCGATCGCCTGGCCGGCGACCGACTCGCGCAGCGGCGCGTTCTTCAGGGCCTCGACGTCGATGTCGGTCCCGGAGACCACCTCCACCCGCAGCCGTTCGGCAGTGGGTCCGGTGACGATCCAGGAGACGTCTGCACCGGAGATCTCGCGGGCCCGGTCGGCCACCAGCTGAAGGGTGGTGGTGCGGTCGATGTCGCCCATCAGCGCGCTGGTGATCTCGGCCCGGGCGTCGAGCCACCGGCTGCGGCGGGCAGCCTCCTCGGCCAGCAGGGCGTTCTCGATCGCGACGCCGGCGGCGGCGGCCAGGGCGACCACGATGTCCTCGTCCTGGTCGGTGAACTGATCGCCGTCGATCTTGTCGGTGAGGTAGAGGTTGCCGAACACCTTCTCGCCGATGCGGACGGGGACGCCGAGGAAGGAGTGCATCGGCGGATGGTTCGCGGGGAACCCGTAGGACGCCCGATGCGCGGTGATCTCAGGCAGCCGGAGCGGCTCCGGGTGGTCGATCAGCAGGCCGAGCACGCCGTGTCCGCTCGGCAGGTCGCCGATCAGGATCTGCTCCTCCACGCTGAGTCCGTGGGTGATGAACAGGCGCAGCCGGCGCTCGCCGCCGCTGGCAAGGACTCCGAGCGCTGCGTACTTCGCGCCGGCCAGTGCCCCGGCGACCTTGACGATCCGGTCCAGCAGGTCGTCGATGGAGAGCCCGGCGCCCATCGTGACGATGGCGTCGAGCAGCAACCGCCACCGCACCTGCTCGTCTCGAGCATCGGTAACCCTGTCGAGCACTTCGGTCAGCAGCTCGTCGAACGGCGCACCGTGAACTGTCGCTACTTCGGTCGTGGAGCTCGATCCACGGCGCTGTCGGGGCGGTGTGCGTCCCACATCGACCCCTCCCCATCGGATGAGTGGTACACCCCCAACCTAGCCCCCTTGCAGGGTCCTGGTCACCAGAATCGCAGCTTGGGTGCGGCTCTCCAGGCCCAGCTTGGCGAGCAGGGACGAGACGTAGTTCTTCACCGTCTTCTCCGCGAGGTGCATCTCCTTGCCGATCTGACGGTTCGTCAGCCCCTCGCCGATGAGCTCCAGGATCCGGCGCTCGTGATCGGTCAGGTGCTCGAAGGCCGAGTTGGTCTTCGGACCGCTGCGGATCCGGTCGAGGACCTGCGCGGTGACCGCGGGGTCCAGCATCGACTTGCCCGCGGCGACCTGGCGAACGGTCTCGACGAGGTCGGCGCTGCGCACCTGCTTGAGCAGGTAGCCGGATGCGCCGGCCATGATCGCGGAGAACAGCGCGTCGTCGTCGTCGAACGACGTGAGGATCAGCGCGGCGATGCTCGGGTCGACCGAGCGGACGTCGCGGCACACGTCGATGCCCGATCCGTCCGGGAGCCGGCCGTCGAGGATGGCGACATGGGGCCGCAGCGCCGGGATCCGGCGCCGGGCCTCGTCGGCGAGACCCGACTCGCCCACGACGACGATGTCGTCCTCGTCCTCGAGGAGGTCCTTGATCCCCCGGCGGATCACCTCGTGGTCATCGAGCAGGAAGACCCGGATGGGTTCGCTTTCGCGCTCGGGCGCTGCTGAATCGGTCACCTCGTCAATCTACGACCGAAGACGGCCGACGCCAATGCTCGTCGGGCCCGTAGGCCGAGGACCAAGGTCCCTCGACGCATCCGCCCGCGTGTGGGATCAGTCGAGTGCATCGAAGCCCGCATAGACCATGAGCGCCGGCCAGAAGATCCCTTCGACGAGGCCCCAGATGTGACCCCAGAAGCCGTCCTCCTGCTGCCAGAACCAGACCCAGGCGCCGATGACGCCGAGCCCGTAGATCGCGTTCCCGACATGGGTGCTCACCGCCGCCGCGCCACCGCTGCGGTCGCTCGCGCTCACTGCTGACCCGTTCCGACGGGGCTGGGCGCGGGCTCGGGTGCCACCGCCTCACCTGACGGCATCGACGGCTCCGGCGGGACCAGTCCGGCCGGATCGCTCCCACCCTGGTCGAGCCGGAACGGCGGATAGGTGTCGGTCATCAGGCAGACGTACGCGGCGACCCGAACCGCCCACCGGTCGATACCGAGGACCAGGTCGAAGATGCCCTGTGGGTAGCGACGCCCGAACAGCATCACCACGCCGGCGAAGAGGACCAGCAGTCCGACGATCCCACTCCCCCAGGACCAGGCGATCGCGTCGGTCCCCTGGGTGGCGTACAGGCCGCTGCCCAGGAAGAAGGCGAGGATCATCAGGTGCGGGATCGCCAGCAACCACGACTTCACCAGCACCAGGCCGCGAGAAAGCTGCTCGGGGTAGACGATGTGGAGGCGGGCCGGGTAGTCGGGCACGTCCTCGAGCGTGAACGGCGGATAGGCGTCGGTGCCGAGCGCGGCATAGCCGTAGTAGTTCACCCGCCAGGTCCAGCGCATCACGCCGAGGTTGAAGTCGAAGATCGCTCGCGGGTAGCGACCGGTGAACAGGATGGCGAACCAGGCGATCACGGTGAGTACGGCGAAGGCGATCCAGAGAAAGAGCAGGATGACGTAGTGCGGGATCAGCAACAGCCACTTGACCAGCCACAGCGCGCGGCTGATCCCGGAGTCGAGGCGTCCCTCCAGCACTACCGGGGAATCGAATGAGTTCATGTCTCCACCCTCCGCGCACTGCGGGCCGGCGGCATCGGACCAAGGTCCTCGGGTGGGGGACGTGCGCCACTCCCGACATGCACCGACGCGGCCGGAAGGTGGTGACACTGGCAGGACGCGGTGGGCGCGGCGCCAGAGGAAGGACGTGAGCAAGATGCGAGCAGCAGTCGTGTACGAGTCGATGTTCGGCAACACCGCCACGATCGCCACCGCGGTCGCCAACGGACTCCGGAAGGCCGGCGTCGAGGTCAAGGTGATCCCGGTGGCACTTGCCGGCGGTGACCTGCTCCACGACCACGACCTCGTCGTGATCGGGGCGCCGACGCACGCGCTCGGGCTGAGCCGGCCCAGCACGCGCGCTGACGCCGTGCTTCAGGGCGCTCCGGCCGAGGTCGAGGCCCGCGGCGTCCGGGAATGGCTCGAGGATCTGACGGACGCGGAGCCGGATTCAGTGCGAATCGCCACCTTCGACACCCGGGCGCGGGCGATGCGTCACCTCCCGGGCTCCGCCGCCCGGCACGTGGCCCATCTGCTGCGCCGCCGCGGCTACGACGTACCCCCGGCGACCAGCTTCTACGTCGCCGCCACCGTGGGACCCCTCGCCCACGACGAGGAGTCCCGCGCCAGCGACTGGGCGGCGGACCTCGGGCACCAGCTCATGCGGCAGGTGGCCTGAGATGTCGAGGCTCCCCAACGAGGCCACCTTGCACGCGATCCTGGAGCTGGCCTGCCGCGCGCCATCGGTCCACAACACCCAGCCTTGGGCATGGGTCGTACGCGACACGATGCTGCTGCTGCGTGCCGACCCGCATCGCAAGCTCCTCCACGCCGACGCGAACGAGCGCGACCTGGTGGTGAGCTGCGGTGCCGCGCTGCACGAGCTCGTCGTGGCAGCTGCCGGAATGGGCTGGGAGTGCAGCGTGCACCGCGTTCCCGAAGGGGGCCGCACCGATCTGCTCGCCGTGGTGACGTTCACGCCCCGGGATCCCGACGTCGCGGACCTCGGCATGCTCGCGGCCATCGAGCAGCGGCAGACCGACCGACGCCAGGTCTCGTCGTGGCCGGTGCCACGCCAGCGCCTCGACCACCTCGCCGGCCTCGCCCTCGACTACGGGGTCGTGGCGACCACGGTCCCCGACCACCTGCGTCCGGTTGTGGTGGCCGCCCTGGAGACCGCTCGTGCCCATCAGACCACCGACGAGGCGTACGTGGCCGAGCTCTACTCCTGGACTCGCGGGGGCAGCGACGAGGGCGTCCCGCAATCCAGTCTGCTCGCCGCCGACGCCGATCCGACCTCCTACACCCGATTCCCGAGCGGCACCCTCGCCGAGGACCACGACGAAGCCGGGGTGCCGGCCGAGGAGTGGCTCGTCCTGGCGACCGCGTCAGACGATCCGGTCTCCTGGCTGCGCGCCGGGGAGGCACTCGACGCGATGTGGCTCTCGTGCACGACCTCAGGGCTGGCCCTGGTGCCGTACACGCAGCCGATCAAGGTCGGCTCCACCCGGCGTACGCTTCAGCACGACCTGCTCGGCGACAACTCCTGCCCCCAGGTGCTGGTACGCATCGGCTGGCCGCAGCGCCACCACCGTCCGCTGCCGCCGACGCCGCGGCGTGCTCTCGACGACGTCCTGCACCACGAGAGCGCCTCGTCCTCGTGACCTACTGCTCGATCAGGTCGCCGATCGAGCCAGGCACCGAGCCAGGCACGGCCTCGGCAGCGGCGTGCCAGCCGGTTGGGACGACCGCGACCGGGACGGTGGCGCGGTGCAGCAGCCGCCGGCTCACCGACCCCAGCGGCATCCGCCAGTGCCGGCCGTGGCCAGGTCTGCCGACCACCAGCAGCGAAGCGTTCTCGGCCAAGCCGAGGATGACCTCCACCGGAGGGCCGGTCGGAGTGCGCTGAGTCACCGGGACGTCCTGGTAGAGCGCCCGTAGCGGGGTCACCGCCGCGTCCTGGCCGTCGGCGATGCGCTCCATCCACTCCTCCCCGCTTTCGAGGAGCATGCGCGTGCCCGGCGCCACATCTGGCTGCCAGGCCGAGACCGCGACGAGCGGGAGGCCTTGCCCGTGCGCGTAGTCCAGGGCGAACTCCACCGCCTCCAGATGCGGCTCGAGCGCGTCGATCGCCACGACCACGGGGCTCCCGGCTGCGGGAGGCGACCAACCGCTCGGTGCGACCACGACCGGCACGCTCGCGTTCTGGGCGATGGTGATGGCCGTCGCACCCACATAGGAGCCGCCGTCGGACTCCTCATCGGCGCGGCCGATGACAACCAGCTCCCTGCCCAGCGACCGGGCGAGCAATGCACTCTCGGAGCCGACCAGGACCGAGGACGTGACCTTCACGTCGGGGTGATCCTGGCGCACCTCTTCGACCAGCTCGGCCATCTCGTCGTTCGCGTCGGAGACGGAGCCACGTAGCGTACGTTCCCAGGCCGGACCGGCGTCGTCGACGACGTGACACAGCTCGATCCCGAGCCCGCTCGACTCCGCATGCGCCACGGACCACTGGACGGCTGAAGTGGGGCGGAGCGGCCGGTCGGTGCCGACGAGCATCCTCGGCACGGACCTCCGCGCGCGGATGCGTCCTTCGGTCTCCGCGCTCGCGTCCGGCCCGTCGACCCGTTGACGTGCGTCCCGGAGCAGTCCGACCGCAAGCTGCTCGAGGGCGCGACTGGCGGCGAGCGTCTCCCCCACGGCCAGGTCCCGACCGGGGCACAGACCCGCGTCCCCAGTGCCGGCCAACGCCTCTCGGCCGCTGGCATGGAGCTTCGCCTCGGCGTGCACGGTGCCGTCCTCGCTCTCGAGGAACACGTCCACCGCCCACACCGTGCCGGCGTGGCGCTCCACCTCGGAAGAAGTCTGGGAACTCACCGATCAGCTCCGGTTGTGCTCGATGGCGCCCCGGATGTCGGGCGCTTGATGATGGTCCTCATCTGTCCTCCATGAGTCCGTGGGCGCCCGTGCGGCGCCTGATCCTCAGTCTTGTGCCGGTCGAACCAGAGCTCACGAGACCTTGGTCACCTGTGCCGGGACCTCCGCCACCTGTCCCGTCGAGCAGGGGGTGGTTGCCTGGGAACCCAACGGCCCTGGAAGGGAGTCCACGATGCTCGCCTCACCGGACGTCGTGACCATCACCCTGAACCCGGCACTGGACGACTCCTTCTCCGTGCCGAGGCTGATCCCGGGAAGCAAGATGCGGGGCAGTACGCCTCGGATCGACCCCGGCGGCGGTGGCATCAACGTCGCCCGGGTGCTGCACGTGCTCCGGATTCCGACACTGGCGGTCTTCCCCGTGGCCGGTCACATCGGTCAGGCGCTGACAGAGCTGCTGGAGGCCGAAGAGCTCCCCTTCGAGGCGATCGAGGTCGCCGGCGAGACCCGACTCAGCCACCACGTCACCGACCTCAGCACGGGACTGGAGTATCGCTTCGTCCTGCCCGGAACCGAGCTCTCCGCCCCCGACCTGCACCGCTGCTTCGAGGTCGTACGCCGACGGGGTCACCATGCGGCGTACGTCGTGCTGAGCGGCAGCCTGCCGCCCGGAGTCTCCGCCGACGTCGTCTCCTGGGTGAGGAGCCAGGCCGACTCCATCGGCGCGCGACTGGTCCTCGACACCTCCGGCGGTGCCCTCGCGCACGCGCATGGGACCTTCCTGCTCAAGCCGAGCGTGCGCGAGCTCGGGGACCACCTCGGGCGCAGGCTGGACACTCTCGACGAGCAGCTGGCCGGGGCGCGGGAGCTGCTCCTGGCGACGGGTGCGGGCGCGGTCGTGCTCTCTCGCGGCCATCTGGGGGTCGCCCTGGTGACCCCGGCCGGGGCGGAGCTTCTCCCAGCCGTCGCAGGCGATGTCGTCAGCGGCGTCGGTGCCGGCGACGCCCTCGTCGCCGGGATCATCGCCGGGCTCGTGCACGGCTGGGACCTCTCCCGGGCAACCCGGCTCGGGCTCGCCTGCAGCGCGGCCATGATTGCGACACCGGGCACCTCGGTGTTCTCGAGCGACGACCTCGCTGCGGTCACCGACGACCTTCCATCGGTACCGGCGGCCATGTCGGGCAAGGCGATCTGAGCGTCCGACCTCAGAGCTCGAAGACCAGCCGTGCTGCGGTGACACCGTCAGCGTCGGGCACTCGTCGCGCCCGTTCGCAGGCTCATCGCGGTGATCGCGGCCTCGCTTCATCTGGTCATGTCGAGGACCGCGACGCCCCGGACGCGGTCCGCGGCGAGGTCGGCGAGCGCCCGGTCGGCCTCGCTCATGGCGTACGGCGTGACCTCGGCGTGGATGCCCAGCCGGCCGGCGAGCCTGAACAGCTCGGCCCCGTCGGCTCGCGTGTTGGAGGTGACGCTGGTGAGCGTGCGCTCCCGGAAGAGATGGCGCTGATAGTCGAGCGGGGGGATGTCGGAGAGATGGATGCCCGCGACCGCGCAGGTTCCGGAGGCTCCGAGATCGGCGAGCGCGTCGCGTACGACCTCACCGGCGGGCGCGAACACGATCGCCGAGTCGAGTGGCGGGACGGCTCTACCGGGCTCGACCGCAGAGGCGGCGCCCAGATCGAACGCGAGCCGGCGCGCCGACTCCCCGCGCGTGACGACGTGCACCTCCGCGCCCTGGTGGATCGCGATCTGCGCGGTCAGATGGGCGCTCGCGCCGAACCCGTAGAGGCCCAGGCGACCTCCCGGCGGGAGCGCGGCGCGCCGCAGTGCGCGGTATCCGATGATCCCCGCACACAGCAGCGGTGCCGCCTGGAGCGGTTCCAGCGAGTCCGGGATCCGGTAGGTGTAGGCGGCGGGCGCGACGGCGTACTCGGCATAGCCACCGTCGGCGTCCCACCCGGTGTAACGAGACCTCTCACAGAGGTTCTCGGCGCCGGCCCGACAACATCGGCAGCGCCCGCAGGTCGAGCGCAACCACGGCACACCGACCCGCGTGCCGACACGGGGGCCATCGACTTCGTGATCGAAGCCGGCCAGCACTCGGCCCACGATCTCGTGCCCCGGCACGACGGGACTCCGGCGGGCGGGAAGATCGCCGTCGACGACATGGAGGTCGGTCCGGCACACGCCGCACGCCTCCACTCCGATGAGGACCTCGCCCGAAGCCGGTTCGGGCACCGCGAGCTCGGCGACCGACAGGCGCCCGTCACCTGTCGTACGCCAACCCCGCATCGTCGCCATCACGAGCCCTCCCCCGCGGGCGGGCGCAGGTTTCTCAGGTCGGGATCGGGTGCCTGCGGTAGCGGGCGCAGCCGCACCTTCGCGTCGACGACCGAGACTCCGCGCTCGTGCACGATCACCGGGTTGAGGTCGATCTCAGCGACCTCCGGAACATCGTCGGCGAGACGACCGAGGCAGACCAGGAGACGCTCGACGGCGGCCGTGTCCAACCGAGGCGCGCCGCGATAGCCGGAGAGCAGCGGCGCGGTGCGGAGCTCGCCGAGCGCCGCGGCGGCATCGGCGCGGCTGAGCGGCGTGAGCCGGAAGCTGCGATCGTCGATCAGCTCGGTGTAGGTGCCGCCGTAGCCGACCATGACCAGCGGTCCGAAGACCTCGTCCTGCATCACGCCGGCGATGAGCTCGACCCCCTCGGCGACCTGGCGCTGGACGAGCAGACCGGGGTGCTCGGTCGGGGTGCGGAGCAGCTCCTGCGCAGCGGAGCGCACCTCGTCGGGACCGTTCAGACCGACGCGTACGCCGCCCACATCGGTGCGGTGCACGATGTCGGGGTCGGCGATCTTGACGGCTACCGGACACCCCAGGCTTTCAGCGGCGTCGACGGACGCCTCCGCATCGGCGGCGAGCACGCTCGGCACGACCTCGATCCCGTACGCACCGAGCAACTGCCGCACGTCGGGCTCGGCCAGCCGGCCTCCCTCCGGCGCCGCCGCAGACGTCCTGGTGATCACGTCACGAGCCGCCACCCGACTGCCGGACCCCGCATCGGCGACGGCTTGGCGTGGCTCGGCCCGCCACTTCGCGTAGGTGGCGATCGGGCCGAGCGCACGCGCAGCGTCCTCGGGGAACGCGAAGACGGGCACATGGCGGCTCCCGGCATGGATCGGGCGACTCGGACCGCGCTGGTCGAGCACGACCGCCACAGTGGTGACCGGGGCGACCGCATCCCCCGGTGTACGGCGCAACGCGGTGCGAAGCGCACGAGCGAAGGATGCGTACGAGAGCGCGGGCAACGCCGTGCTCAGCACGATCAGCATGTCGACCTCCCCGCTGCGCGCGATCGTCGAGACCACCTCGGAGTAGGCCTCTCCAGCGACCCCTGACCCGAGGTCGACCGGCATCTGCACCGACGACGCGTCGGGCACCGTCTCGCGGATCCTGGCCATCGTCTCGGCACTCAGCGTCGTCAGCTGCAGACCGGCGCGCTCGCAGGCGTCAGCGGCCAGGATGGCCGGACCGCCGGCGTTGCTGACGATTCCCACCCGACGGCCGCCGGGCAGCGGCTGGTTGGCCAGCACGCTGGTCGTCTGCAGCAGCTGCTCGAGGCCGTCCACACCGATCACGCCGCACTGCCGGAAGAGTGCTTCCACCCCGGACGCGGACGTCACCGCCGCCGCGGTGTGACCGACGGCCGCCTGCCGACCGGTCCGGCTGCTGCCGCCCACCAGGGCGACGACCGGCTTGCGTACCGCAAGCCGCCTCGCCACCCGAGAGAACTTGCGTGGGTTGCCGAACGACTCCAGGTAGAGCGCGACCACGTCGCTGGCATCGTCCTCGGCGGCGTACATGAGCAGGTCGTTGGCGCTGACGTCGGCCTTGTTCCCCGAGGAGATGAACGCCGACAGTCCGACACCGAGCTCGTCGGCCCGTTGTAGCGCGGCGATGCCCACCGCACCGGACTGCGCCATCATCGCCACTCGTCCACGGACGACGCTCGTCGGCGAGAAGGTGGCGTTCAGGCGCACGTCGGGGTCGGTGTTGGCGATGCCGAGACAGTTGGGGCCCACCAGCCGCATGCCCGCCCTCCGGGCCACCACAAGGGCCTCGTCCTGGACCCGTCGTCCCTCCGGGCCCTCCTCGGCGAAGCCGCTGGCAAGGATCACCAGGTTCCGTACGCCGCTGTCGGCACAGTCCCGCACGACCCCCAGCACCTCGGCGGCCGGCACCGCGAGGATCGCCAGATCCACCGGTGCCACCTCGCGTATCGAGGAGCGACAGCTGAGCCCGAGCAGGTAGTCACTGTGCGGGTTGACCGGATGGATGGTGCCGGTGAACCCTGCACGCAGCAGGTTGCGCACGACCTGGTGTCCGGCATGGTCCACACGCCGGCTTGCCCCGATCACGGCCACGGAGCGCGGACGCAGCAGCGCGCGCAGAGAATCGGCGTCGGCCCGCTGCTCGCGGGAGATCATCGCCTCCAGCACCCGATCGGTGAGCCGCACCGGGAAGCGCAGCTCGACGGTCTCCTCATGCGGGATCGAGGTGATCTCGAACCCGGAGTGCCGGATGACGTCGAACGCGGCGGCGTTGTCAGCCATCACGTACGCGACGAAGTCGGTCACCCCGGAGCCGGCCGCCGCGACGGCGAGGTGCTCGAGCAGCAGGGTGGCCACGCCGCGTTGGGCATGTCCCTCGGCAACGACCAGGTCCAGCTCGGCCTCCTCGTCGCGTCCCGTCTTCATGGCGGTTGCCAGCCCGACGACGTGACCGTCGACGGTCGCCAGCTTCGCGAACGCCTCCTCGCTGGTGAGCCGTGGCAGCAGGGAGTCCACGAAGTGCGCACCGTCGTGGTGGCCGACGTGGAAGAACCCCTCGCGGCGATCGCCCTCGGAGCACGCATCGTGCAGCCGGACCAACCGGTCCCGGTCCGCCGCCACCGCATCGCGTACGCGGGCGATCGTGCCGTCGCGCAGCAGCACGTCCTCCCAGCCCGGTCCCTGCACACCCTGCTCGATCCGAGCGGTCATCGTGCTACCTCCTGCTGTCGATCTCCGCACCGCGCCATGCGACGCGTCGGGCCACCGACACCAGCGAACCGCCCGCGGCCCGCGCGCCGTGAGAGAAGGGAGTCCGAAGGCTGAGGGCCGTACGTCCTTCGGCTACGAGGACGTTCGGCGGGCCGTGACCAGCGCGATGTCCTCACCCGGCGAGGATCCGGCGACGAAGTGCCCACGAGCCGAGGACGAAGAGGGCTGCCGCGAATGCGGCCAGCACCCCGAGCTGGGGCAGGACGTCGAGCACCGTCCCGTCACGACGCACCAGGGTGGCGAAGCCGTCGGCGGCCCAGGCGTGCGGCGTCAGGTGGGCGACGGTGAGCATCGTGGGCGAGAAGAACTCCAGCGGCATCATCGAGCCACCCAGAGCAGAGATGCCGAGCCCGGCCAGGAGGCCGACCGCGGTCGACTGCTGGACGTTCGTGGCGAGGGATCCGAGCACCATGCCCGCTCCGCCTGCGACCGTCGCGAAAGCCAGCATCAGCAGGGCCGCGGCGGCCGGGTCGCCCCAGGAGACACCGAACAGCAACGCGGCACCCAGCATGATGACCAGGCCCTGTACGACCGCGATCGCCACGCGCCCGAGAGCCTCCCCGGCCACAATGGTGGCGGCCCTGGTGGGGGTGGCGAACATCCGGCGGGCCACGCCGAGCCGCCGGGTCTCGATCAGCGACGCCGCCGACGTCATGGACGTGACGAAGATGAACAGCAGCAGCTGGCTGCTCGCGCCGAGGTCGAAGCGACCCAGATCCTCGGGAAGCGGTGCGGACCCGACCGTGGTGGTCGAGACGGCGACATCGGCGACCTGATCCGCGAACTCGTCGCCGCGAACGAGGCTCGGTTCGAACCCGCCACCGAGCTCGCCCTGCAGGGTTCTGGCCACCTTGAGTCGGCCCGCCTGGTCGTCGACGACGGCGCGGACGATCATGCCGGTCTGCTGGGCGCTCCGGTCGGACCTGGAGAGGTACTGCAGCGTGGTGTCGCCTCCGCTCGCGAGCCGGGTGTCGTACGTCCCCGGGATCACGACCGCCGCCTCGAGAGCACCCTCCTCGACCGCCGCGACGGCCTCGGCGCGCGTGTCGAAGTGACGTACGTCGATGCCGTCGGCGTCCTCGAGGGCGGCCACCAGATCGCCCGAGAGCGCGCCGGTCGCCGGTTGCACCACCCCGAGCCGAGGCTCGGAGCCACCACCGAACGCCAGACCGAGCACCGCGATCATCAGCAACGGGAAGAGCACGAAGAAGAAGGCGTTGGTGCGGTCCCGCACGAAGCGGCGCAGGTTGGTCCACGCGATGGTGATCGCGCTCATGGCGCCACCACCCGCCCGGTCCGCAACAGCGCGATCCCGATGGTGACCGCAGCCATGCCCAGCAGCACCGCAACCGAGGGGAGCGCCTCGACGGCTCCGCCACCGCCCGCGAGGTCGCCGAGTCCACCCAGGAACCACGCGTGCGGCGTGACGAGGCTGAGGTCCGCCATCATGCCGCCGGCCTGCCGCACCGGGAAGAACGCGCCCCCGAGCAGGCCAAGGGTCACGGCGACGACAGCCTGCCAGGCGCCCGCCTGCTCGGAGGTTCGCGCCAGCGAGGCGATCACCGAGGTGATGCCGGTCGCGGCCAGCACCCCGGCGACGATCAGGAGCGCCACGCCGAGCGGATCGCCCCAGTCGGCGCCAAGCATCACCGAGCTGGCCACCATCAGGACCGTGAGGCTGACGATGCCGAGCACCAGGCTGGTGATCAGCTTCCCGACCAGGATCGCCCACCGCCGTACCGGCGCCGCGAGCAGCCGCGCCAGGGTGCCCTCGTCGCGCTCGTCGACCAGCGAGGAGACGCCGAACTGGACGGTGAACAGCAGGAAGAAGACCGCCATCGCGGCCGCGAAGTAGGTTTTCGTGTCCAGCACCCGTGTGGTGGCCGAGACGTCCTCGAGCGCCACCGGCGTGACGCCGTGCACGGTCTCCTGCGCGACCCGCTCGATCTCGGCGGGTGCCAGGCCGGGCCGGGACGCCTGGACCGCGGCGACACTCACCCGAGCCGCGTCGAGGCCCCGGACGTAGGACCGGGCCACCGAGCGCGCCACCACGGTCGCCGTCGGAGAGTCGGCGCTGCCCACGATCCCCAGCTCGGCGGGACGCGGACTGGCGACGTCCGCGGCGAACCCCGACTTCAGGACGAACGCCGCGTCCAGGTCGCCGTCCCGGACGCCGGCCCGTGCCTGTTCCTCATCGAGCGCGCGCACCTCGGCGACCCCCTGCTCCTGCAACGCGCCGAGGACCTCGTCGGTGAAGGTCCGCGACACGGCGGTGTGGTCCTGGTCGACGACGGCGTACTCGAAGGCGCGCGGCGTGGAAGCGGGCCCGAACAGCAGGCTGAAGATGGCGGCCAGCGCGAAGGGCACCACGATCGCGAGCAGGAAGGCGGACCGGTCCCGGACACGCTGTCGCAGGTCCTTGGCCGCGATCAGCAGACTGGCGTGCATCGTCAGTCCCGCAGCTTCTTGCCGGTGAGACGGAGGAAGACCGTCTCCAGATCCGGTTCCTCCACGGTGACCGAGCGCACCGTGCCATGGACGGCGGCCACCTCGATGACCTGCGGGAGCGCCGACTCGGCGTCCTGCACGAGCACGTCGAGGGCGTCGCCGGTCCCCGTCACCCGACTGGCGAGGGGCAGCTCACGCAGGGCCTCGACGGCACGGGTCAGGTCGCCATCGATCGTGAGGCGGATGTGCTCGGAGTCGCCGAGCTGCGCGGTCAGCTGCCTGGGCGTACCTTCGGCGACCAGCCGGCCGAGGTCCATGATCGCGACCCGGTCGCAGAGTCGCTCGGCCTCCTCCATGTAGTGGGTCGTGTAGAGCACGCCCATTCCCTCGGTGCTGAGCCGCTCGACGCTGGCGAGGATCGCGTTGCGGCTCTGCGGGTCGACGCCCGCGGTGGGCTCGTCCAGCACCAGGAGGCGGGGCCGGTGGATCAGCCCGACCGCGATGTTGAGCCGGCGCTTCATGCCACCGGAGTACTTCTGGACCCGGTCGCCCGCGCGGTCGGTCAGCCCGACGATGTCGAGGACCTCGGCGACGCGGCTGCGGGCGTCGCGACGCCCGATCCGGTACAGCGAGGCGAAGAAGAGCAGGTTCTCCCGACCGGTCAGATCGGGGTAGAGCGCTACGTCCTGCGGAACATAGCCGATGGCCGCCTTGGCCGCGAGCGCACCCGGATGCATCGCGACACCATCGACCAGCATCGAGCCGGAGTCCGCCTCCAGCACCCCCGCGACCATCGAGATGATGGTCGTCTTGCCGGCCCCGTTGGGGCCGAGAAGGCCGTACGTCTCACCGCTGCCGATCCGGAACGAGAAGCCGTCCACCGCCTTGACCGGCCCGAACGACCGGTGCAGATCGGTGCACCGCAGCACATCGGGTGTCGTCGGCGGTGCGTGCGCGGCCGCATGCAGTGGCGAGATCTCTACGTTCATGGTGCCTCGGGCGCAGGCGGCACCACCTCGACGGGGCAGCTGGACTCACGGAGCAGTGCGTGCCCGGTGCCGCCCAGACGCCGCAGCGGGAACGCATGCCCACGTCGGCCGATGACGAGCAGGTCGGCCCCCTTCGACTCGTCGGCGACGACCTGGGCGGGCTGCCCCTGGCGGATCTGGATCCAGGCCTCGGTGCCGACCGCGTGCGGCGCCAGGTGCCGCGCCCGGTCGAGGGTCTGCATCAGGCGGTGACGAGCATCCGCCTCCCAGGCCGCCTGGTCGTGCTCCAGGGTCGTGTCGTAGAAGACCGCCGGCAGCTCCCACGCATGCACGAGAACCAGCTCGCCACCACGGTCGGCGGCCTCGCCCAACGCGTGGGCGACGAGCTCGACGGGGGCATCCAGATCCGCGATGCCGACGACGACCCGGTGGGCGTCCTGGCCAGGAGACCACACCGTCGGAACGACCACGACGGGCACCGGCGCGCGGGAGGCGACCCGGCCGGTCACCGAGCCGGTCACGAGGCGGGACAGACCGTGGCGACGCTCGTCGCCGAGGACCACCATCCGGGCGTCGGCGGCCGCGTGAACGAGCTCGGCGACCACGCCACCGTCCCGGAGCGTCGTGGTCACGTGGTCGGCACCGACGAGCTCGGCGGCCAGCTTCTCCGACCGGTCCAGAACGGTCTCGCCGGCCTCACGCACCTCGTCCGCCAGCCCCGCATAGCCGTACGGATAGAAGACGCCGGTCGCGACCGCGAGGTCGACCACATGGACGAGCCACAGGTCGGAGCCATCTCGCCGGGCCGCGGCGTAGCGGATCGCCGCTCGGCCACCCTCTCCCCCATCGATGGCGACCAGGATCCGGTGGTGCTCGGACATGTGCCCTCCTCGCGAGCTCGGCACGCGCGTCCGGCTCCCGAGTCTCCAATCTGGTCGGGACGGCCGGAGTACGTCAGGGCCTTCGGGGCCACGCACGGAGGACCTAGGTCCACTGATTCTCACCGGCACCCGGCGTCATCGCCGCAGCTGAGTGCCCGACGTACCGGCCAGCACGCCGTCGATCTGGTCGAGAGAGCCGATCGCCGAGCGTCGGCCGGTCCGTCGGGTGAAGGCGCAGACGGCCTCGACCTTGGGTCCCATCGACCCCGCGGGGAACCACATCGAGGACAGCTCGGCGACGCTCACCTCCCGCAGCACCTTCTCGGCGGGACCGCCGAAGTCCCGGATGACGCCCTCCACGTTGGTGATGACGAGCAGCAGGTCGGCGCCGAGCCTCTCCGCGGCGAGGGCAGCCGCCCGGTCCTTGTCCACCACTGCGTCGACGCTCTCGTACCTTCCATCTCGATTCACCACCGGCACTCCGCCGCCGCCGGCGAGCACGACGGTCACGCCCATGTCGAGAAGCCGTGAGGCGATGGGAAGCTCGACGATGTCAATGGGAAGCGGGGAGGCGACGACGCGTCTCCAGCCATCGCGGTCCGGCTGGATCGTCCAGCCGTGCCAGGCGGCGAAGCGACGCGCCGACAGCTCGTCGTAGACCTGACCGATGGGCTTGGTCGGCACCTGGAACGCCCCGTCCTCCGGATCCACGACTGTCTGGCTCACGAGCGTCACCACCTCACCGGCCATCTCGGCGAGGAGCGCCTGCTGGAGCCAGAGCCCGATGAGGCCCTGGGACTCCGCGACCAGGTCGGCCAGTGGATAGGGCTCAGAGAGGCTGGGGTCCGAGCCGCTCTCGAGTGCCAGCAGGCCGACCTGGGGCCCGTTGCCATGGACCACCACGACCTGGTGCTCGCGGGCGATGTCCGCCAGCGCGGCTGCCGCCGCGGCCACGTGCCGGCGTTGGGGTGCCGCGTCCGGCCGCTCGCCACGCCGCAGCAGGGCGTTGCCGCCGATGGCGACGACGATCCTCACCTGGGCCCCTCCCCTCGGATGGTCGTGGACGGGTCCAGCACACCCCGATCGCGATCTCCGCAGGAGTGCCGAAGGTCTCCCCGGCTCGGGACCTTGCGCTCATGACCGACCTTCTCGGCCGAACGAGGCTGGTCCTATGAAAGACCAGCACTCGCAACGGGGATGACCATGCTTGTTCGAGAGATCATGACCCAGTCACCGGTCACCGCACGGAGAGGCACTCCCGTCAAGGAGGCGCTCGCCCTGCTGCGTGACCACCACATCACCGCCCTCCCGGTGGTGACCTCCGCCGGCCGCGTCTGCGGTGTCGTCGCCGAGATCGACCTGATTCGCGACCGTGTCCTGCAGGACCCTCGCGCGCACGTGCTCCCACCGGCGCCGGTGACCGATCGGCCCGCAGCGTACGTCCAGGACGTGATGAATCCGGTGACGATCGCCGTGCGCGCGAGCGCAGAGGTCGCCGTGGCTGTCGACATCATGGCCGACCGGTTGCTGAAGAGCCTCCCGGTCCTCGATGACGACGACGTTCTCGTCGGGGTCATCAGCCGCAGCGACGTGGCCAGTGCCCTGGCCCGCGACGACGACACGATGGTCCGGGACCTGACGGCGCTCGTCACCGAGCTCGGTCACCCGGACTGGGTCGTCGACGTCGCCGACGGGGGTGCCGTGATCTTCGGACCGGCGACACCCAAGGAGCGCGCCCTGGCCGAGTCCGCCGCAGCGACCGTCCCGGGAGTGACCCGGATACGTACCGACTCGCAGCAACCACACACCGAGGAGTGACCCACCATGAAACGCATCCTGATCCCAGCAGCAGCGGCGGCAGTAGCCTCGCTCGCTCTTGTCACCCCGGCATCGGCGGCCACTGGTGACGGGCAGGAGTTCGGACACCACGTCGTCCACTGCGCTCAGGCCGTCGGCTTCGACGGCACCCACAACCCGGGCATGCACCAGGGGTTCCGAGGCTTCACCGCCGGCCACATGTGCATGATGGCGGGCTGACCAGATGCCCACCGACACCGCACCCGCTCCGATCGTCGTCGGCATCCTCGATCCCGAGGTCGAGACGGCACTTCTGGAGTACGCCGGCCGGCTGGCCGCGACCAGCGGCCACCCGCTGCGCCTGGTGCACGTCTTCCAGGCGAACGTCCTGTTCGGAGATCCCATCCTCGGTCTCCCCGGCGCGATGCAGCCGCAGTCGATGATCATCGATGACTCCGCGGTCGGGCGGCTCGCCGAAGAGCTGCTCGGGGAGGCCACCGCGATCGCCCGGGACGTCGTCGCCGGGGCGGTCGACGTCTCCGGCGAGCTGTTGCGCGGCCACGCGGCCCACGTCCTGATCGAGGAGTCCGAGGACGCGCACCGAGTCGTGATCCAGCGCCGCGGGTTCTCTCGCATCCACCGGATCTTCACCGGATCGGTCTCCTCCCGGGTCGCGGCTCACGCCCACTGCCCGGTCACCGTGGTCCCCGAAGGCTGGTCGGCCGAGGGCCGCACCGGAGTCGTCGTCGGCGTCAGTGACGACAAGAGCGACACTCAGGTGCTGGGTCACGCCCTCGAGGAGGCGACCCGGCTGGGTGAGCCGATCACCTTGCTCCACGGTCTCGATCTGCCCGCCCTCCACGGGGACCTGGTCGACCACGCCACCACCCGGGACTGGACGGCGCGTGGCGAGCAATACCTGGCAGATCTAGTCGAGAGGGCCCGCGACCAGGTCCCGGAGCATCCTCAGACGCCCCTCGCGACCCGGGTCTTCGCGGAAGCCCCGGCCGACGCCTTGGCGGCCGCGAGCGAGCAGGCCCGTCTCGTCGTCGTGGGACGAGCCTCGCATCTCAACGCGTTCCCACACCTGGGCGGAGTGACCCGCGCACTGCTCCGCGAGGCGGGCTGCCCGGTCGAGGTCCTTCCGCTGCCGAACTGACCGGCCATCGCCGCCGCTAGCCCTTCACCGCCCCCTCCAGACCCTCGCTGCGCAGGAAGAGTCGCTGGAAGAGGAGGAAGAAGAGGATCGGCAGCGCGGCGGAGATCGCCATCGCGGCGAGCAGGACCGAGAGGTCGGTGGTCGGCGCGATGGAGGGCAGCCTGACCGCGATGGGCTGCTTGGCCGGGTCGGGCAGCACGATCAGCGGCCAGATGAAGTCCTTCCACGCGGCGAGCACGGCGAAGACCGACACCACGCCGAGCACCGGCCGTGACATCGGCAGGACCACCGACCAGAAGAGCCGGTACGCCCCGGCGCCGTCGATCCGTGCGGCGTCCAGGATCTCGCGGGGCAGGCTGTCGAAGAACCGCTTCATGATCACCACGTTGAACGCGGAGGCGCCCGCGGGCAGGAACGCTCCGGCGTACGTCCCGACCAGCGACCAGTGCACGACCGGCAGGCTCAGCACGGTGAGGTAGAGCGGGACCAGCAGTAGCACGATCGGCACGAACATGGTGGCGAGCACGGCTCCGTAGATGACCCGCCCGAACCGTGGCCGCAGCACCGAGAGCGCATAGCCCGCGGTCGTGGCGACCACCACCTGGACGGCCCAGGATCCGGCGGCGATGACCACCGTGTTGACCAGGTAGGCCGATAGGCCCAGGTCGGTCCACGCCTGCGACAGGATCGAGAGGTCCGGCCCGTTCGGCCACAGCGAGATCGGCGAGCGGAGCGTGTCCTGGGTGGGCGTGACCGCCGACTTCGCCAGCCACAGCAGCGGCCCGAGGCAGACGACAACCAGCGCCAGGAGCGTCGCCGCCTGCACGCCGCGAAGTCCCCAGCGCACCGACGTACGCCGCCGGTCGAGGGAGGAGACGAAGCTCATCAGTCGCTCCATCCGCGAGTCAGCCGGAAGTAGGCCCACGACAGCAGCGCCAGCCCGACCGCCATCATCAGGCTCAGCGCGGTCGCCGGGCCGTAGTCGCCACCGCCGGTGGTGCTGCCGAAGGCGTACTCGTAGATCAGGAGCAGCAGCGTCAAGGACGCGTGCGAGGGCCCGCCGCCGGTGAACAGGTAGGGCTCCAGGAAGACCTGGGCGGTGCCGATGATCTGCAGGATCAAGGTGATCAGCAGCACCGGACGCAGGTGCGGGAGGGTGACGTGCCAGACCTTGCCGAGCACGCCGGCGCCGTCGGCCGAGGCGGCGTCGTAGAGCTCCTGCGGCACCGTGGTCAGCGCCGCGAGATAGATGATCACCGTGCCGCCTGCCGCGGCCCAGGTCGCCTCCATCACGAGCGATGGCAGCACCCAGTCGGCCGACTCCAGCCACGGCACCGGCCCGAGCCCGACCCAGCCCAGGACCGTGTTGAACACTCCCCCGGACCCGGCGTCGTAGAAGGTCTTCCACAGCAGCACCGCCACCGCGGGCGGCACCACGACGGGCAGGTAGGCCAGGCAGGCGTAGAGGCCGCGCAGCTTCCGCAACGAGCTGAAGACCACCGCCATGACCAGCGGGATCGGATAGCCGAAGACGAAGGCGATCGCCGCGAAGACGGCGGTGTTGCGCAGCGCCACCGGGAGCAGCGGGTCGGTGAGCACGGTGCGGAAGTTGTCCAGCCCCACCCACTCCGCCGGCCCGACGAGGTTGGTCTCCTGCAGGCTCATCACCACGGTCCGGGCGATCGGCCACCACGAGAACAGCCCGAAGACGAGGAGCATCGGCAGCAGGAAGACCAGCGTCGCCGCGCTGCCGCGCCACCACCTCGCGGCCACGGACACGAAGGACGTACGCCGGCGAGCCGGCCCTCTCACGAGGGCCGGCCCACCCACCCGGGACATGTCAGCGACCACGCTCAGCCCTTGTCCAGGATCTGCTGCACCGAGGCGTCGGCATCCTTCAGCAGCGCGGGGATGTCGGCGTTCTCGTCGCTGAGCACCTTCTGCACGACCGGGTCGAGCGCGCCGTACACGGCCTGCGTCTGCGCGGGCGGCTCGGCGACCAGCGTGAGGTCGAACATCCTCGAGGTGTAGCCCGTCATCTGCTCCAGCGGCACGTTGACGTAGTCCTTCACCCAGCCCTGGTAGGTCGTGTACGACGCCTCGTCGAAGATCGGGAAGGTCGGCGTCCCCACGGGCTGCTCGGCAGCGGTCTGGGTCTTGGCGTCGGCGACGGCCGCCGACTCGTCGGTGTACTTGCGGACCCGGAAGAAGTCCGCCCACGCGACGGCCGCCTCGGCCTCGGCGTCGGTCGCCTTGGCGCTGACGACGTTGACCGAGCCACCGCCGAGCGCACCGGCGTCGGCCGAGTCGCCCATCGGGACCGCGGTGAGCCCGTACGACTCCGGGTCGATCGCCGCGGTGGTGACGAGGGAGTTGTAGACGTCCGAGCCACTGATGTACATGCCGACCTTCCCCGCCGCGAACGCCTGGTTGATGCTGTTCCAGTCGTAGGCGGTGCTGCCGGAGAACGACTTGTCGGTCCAGCGCATGTCGTGCAGCAGCTGCAGCGCCTGCTCGGTCTGCGGGTTGTCGACGGTCGCGGTGAACGTGTCACCGTCCTGCGTCTCCATCCGGCCGCCGAGGGAGTAGGTCAGGGTCGTGAGGATCCAGCCGCCGGTGTTGCCCGTGGTCATCTCGGCATACCCGGTGGCACCGGTCCTCTCGTTGATCTGCTTGGCGGCCGCACGCAGCTCCTCCCACGTGGTCGGCGGCTTGTCAGGGTCGAGACCGGCCTTCGTGAACAGGTCGCGGTTGTAGTGGAGCGCGTTGGCGTAGACGTCGGAGGGCAGCCCGTAGACCTTCCCGTCGGTGCCCTGTGCCGCGGCCAGAACGGTGGGGTTGAGCTGGTCGAAGTACGGCAGCTCGCGGACCTCGGCGTCGACGTCGGCGACCTGCTTGCGCTCGACGAGGCCCTTGGTGTCGGTGAACGGCACCCGGAACGAGATCGGCAGCGTGCCACCGGAGAGCTGGGCGGGGAACGTCTGCGCGTTCCACTGCCACTCCACCGGCTTCACGGTGATGTCGGGATGCTCCTTGTTGAAGGCCGCCGCCTGCTCCTTGACGGCGTCGATCGTGGCCTGCTTGTCGCCGGGGCGCCAGCCCTCGACGGTGATGGTGACTCCGTCGCCGTCGTCCGACGACTCGCCGCACGCGGCGAGCGAGCCGAGCACGACAGCCGCGACCGCGGCGAGCGCGACATTGCGCAACCGAGTGGTTCTCATGGTCTGTCTCCTGGATGTTGTGGTGGGGTCTCAGGTCGTGGGCCGCAGCCAGACCGCGGCATCGGGGGCGAGCCGGCCGGCCTCGAGCGGCGAGCTGGCGAGCCAGACGTGGTCGCTGCTCGGCAGCTCCACGGGGGTGTCGGTCAGGTTGACCACGCAGGCGAAGTGCGTGCCGCGGCGGAAGGCGAGGATCCCGGGCGCGGTGTCGATCCAGCTGAAGTCGCCGGTGACGAGGTCGGGGTGCGTACGCCTGATCAGCAGCGCCATCCGGTGCAGCGAGAGCATCGAGCGGGGGTCGGCCGACTGCGCCTGCGCCGTCAGCCGCGCCCAGCCCTCGGGCTGCGGCAGCCAGGTCTTCACACCGGTTGGGCTGAAGCCGTACGGCGGCCGGTCCCCGCTCCACGGCAGCGGCACCCGGCAGCCGTCCCGGCCGGGGTCGACACCGCCGCTGCGGAAGTGCATCGGGTCCTGGATCCGGTCCGGCGGGATGTCGGCCTCGTCCAAGCCCAGCTCCTCGCCCTGGTAGAGGTAGTACGCCCCGGGCAGCCCCATCGCCAGCATCGCCGCCGCTCGGGCCCGCCGCTCGCCGAGGGCTCTGTCGGTCGGGGTGCCGTAGCGCTTGGTCTCGAACGAGAACGCGGTGTCCGCGCGGCCGTAGCGGGTCACCGGCCTGGTGACGTCGTGGTTGGAGAGCACCCAGGTGGCAGGCGCATCGGCCTCGCCGTGCACGCGCAGCGTCGTCTCGATGGAGGTACGCAGCGCCTCGGCGTCCCACGGCGCCGTCATGAAGTCGAAGTTGAACGCCGCGTGCAGGACGTCGGGGCGCAGGTAGCGGATGAACCTGGCGGTGTCGGGGAGCCAGACCTCGCCGATCAGGGCCCGATCGGTGCCGTACTCCTGGGCGATCCGGCGCCAGCCACGGTAGATCTCCTGCAGCTCCTCGCGGTCGACGTAGGGGTGCTCGCCCGGTCGCGGGTCGGCGGGGACCTCGGGGAGGTCCGGGTCCTTGGCGAGCAGGGCGGCGGAGTCGATCCGGATCCCGGCGACCGCCCGGTCGAACCAGAACCGCAGGATCTCCTCGTGCTCGAGGCGTACGTCCTCGTGCTGCCAGTTGAGGTCGGGCTGCTCGGCGGAGAAGAGGTGCAGGTACCACTGCTCGGGGACGCCCTCGGGCGTCGTCAGCCGCGTCCATGGCGTGCCGCCGAACTCCGAGGTCCAGTCGTTGGGCGGCAGCTCGCCATGGGTTCCGCGGCCGTCTCGGAACCAGAACCGCTCCCGTTCGGGTGCGCCGGGCCCGGCAGCGACCGCGGCCCGGAACCATCGGTGCTGGTCGGAGACGTGGTTGGGGACGATGTCGATGATCGTGCGGATGCCGAGCTCGAGGGCGTCCTGGATCAGCGCCTCCGCCTCGGCGAGGTCGCCGAAGACCGGGTCGATCGCGCGGTAGTCGGCGACGTCGTAGCCCCCGTCGGCCATCGGCGAGGGGAACCACGGCGTGAACCAGATCGCGTCGACCCCGAGGTCGCGCAGATAGGTCAGGCGCGCCCGCACCCCGGCCAGGTCACCGGTGCCGTCGCCGTTGGCGTCGGCGAAGCTGCGCGGGTAGATCTGGTAGATCGCCGCGGAGCGCCACCAGTCGGCCGGGCGCTCGGTGAAGACCGGGAGCGCGGCCGGTGCCGGCTCGCTCCGTCGAGGTTCCGTGGCGGTCACGGGCACTCCTTCTCAGCAACGTCATGTGACAGCCGTCACGGTGACGGCGTGCTGAGACGCTAGAGCCAGCGCCAGAACGAGCGCAAGAAGTTGACAGTGCGTAATTAATTTCAGGACTTTGCGCGGTCGTTTGCAGGTCCGGTCGAGCGCCGGACCACCAGCTCGCCCTCGAAGAGCAGCTCGTCGACCGGCCCGAGCGTGCCGTCGATCTGGCTCACCAGGAAGTCGACCGCCGCCCGGCCCATCGCCTCGATCGGCTGCCGGATCGTGGTGAGCGGCGGGTCGGTGAACGCCATGAACGCCGAATCGTCGTAGCCGATCACCGACACGTCCGCTGGTGTCGAGAGCCGGGCCCGGCGGACCGCCCTGATCGCCCCCAGCGCGAGCGGGTCGCTGGCACACAGGATCCCGGTCACGCCCTGTTCGATCAGCCGCGCCGCGGAGGCCTGTCCGCTCTGGAGCGAGTAGAGGCTGCGTACGACCAGATCCTCGTCGAACGGCACCCCGGTCCGGTCGCAGACGGCGCGGAACGAGGCCAGCTTGCGTTCGGAGGGAACGTGGTCGCGCGGGCCCAGGACCAGGCCGATCCGCTCGTGCCCGAGCGAGATCAGGTGCTCGGCAGCCTGCTCCATCGCATCGGCGTCGTCGCAGACCACCCGGGGAAACGGCAGGTCGTCGATGGCCGCGTTGATGAGCACGACGGGAAGGTTGCGGCCGGCCAGACGGTCGTAGTGGGCGTGGTCCGCGTCCCGCTGTGCGTAGGCGCCTCCGGCGAAGACGACGCCGGCCACCTGCTGCTCCAGGAGCAGGTCGACGTACTCCGACTCGGTCACCCCGCCGGCGGTCTGGGTGCACAGCACCGGGGTCAGGCCCTGCTGGGCGAGATGGGCGCCGAGGACCTCGGCGAGCGCCGGGAAGATCGGGTTCTGCAGCTCGGGCAGGACCAGGCCCACGAGCCTGGCACGCTCGCCACGAAGCTTCACCGGGCGCTCGTAGCCGAGCACGTCGAGCGCGGTCAGCACCCGCTCGCGGGTCGCCTCCGAGACCCCCGGCTTGCCGTTGAGCACCCGGCTCACCGTCGCCTCGGAGACCTTGGCTCGGGCGGCTGCGTCGGCAAGACGTCTACTCATGAACGCAAGAATATAACTGTTTTACGCAAGCTGTCTGCAAGCGTCGCCTTCCTTGACGCGTAATTCAATAAGTGATTTAGTCACTTCCTGTGACCAGCAACACATCATCGCTCTCTGAACGCATCGCCGACGGGATCGTCGCCATGATCGAGGCCGCGGGCCTGGAGCCGGGCGACGCCCTGGCCTCCTCGCGCGAGCTCGCCAAGCGGTTCGAGGTGACCACACCGACGATCCGGGAGGCGCTGCGCCGTCTCGAGGCGACCGACGTGATCCGCTTCCGGCACGGGTCGGGCACCTACGTGAGCGGCGGGGTGAACCGGCGGCTGCTGGTCAACCCGCATGTCTCGGAGTCGCGCAGCGAGTCGGTCCTCGAGCTCCTCGACGCCAGGATCGTGCTCGAGCCGCCGGTCGCTGCGGCCGCGGCCGCAGCGCGCACCGACGACGATCTGACCGCCCTGACGCTCTCGGCCGACAACTCGCTCAAGCCGCAGTACGCCGACGAGCGGCCCGAGCTGCACTTCCACGTCGCGCTCGCCGGCGCCTCGGGCAACCTGCTGCTGCGCGAGACCATCGAGGCGCTGCTGCAGGTGAGGGCCCGCGACCAGATCGAGATCCGGCACCGCTACACCGACCGCGACCGAGACCACGCCGACCACCTCCGGATCGTCGAGGCCGTACGCGACGGCGACCCCGACGCCGCGGCCACCCTCACCCGCGAGCACCTGCTCGCGATCCGCGAGGCGATCGCCACCACCCTCGGTCCGGAGCAGGCCCGATGACCGCGAAGCTCGCCGAGATGACCACCCTCGAGGCCGCGAGAGCCGCCGAGAGCGGGACGGTCGTGATGATCCCCGTCGGCGCGTTCGAGCAGCACGGCGCCGGGCTCCCGATGGCCACCGACCAGATCCGCGCCGAGGCGCTCACCGACGCGGTCGCCGAGGCCCTGCCCGGCAAGGTCGTGATCGGCCCGGGCGTACCGGTCGGCGTCTCGCCCCACCATCAGGCCTTCGCCGGCACGGTGAGCCTGCGCCCGGCACTCTTCGCCGCCGTCGTCCGTGAGTACGTCGAGTCGCTGGCCGCCCACGGCTGGCACCGGTTCCTGGTGGTGACCGGGCACGGCGGCAACAACGCCACTCTCGGCACCCTGGCCCAGGACCTGCTGCGCGACCGCCCCGACCTGGAGCTCGCCTGGACGCCGGTGACGGTCCTGGCCAAGGACGCCGTGGCCGGCATGGAGCTCAGCGCGATCAGCGGTCACAGCGGCGAGGCGGAGACCTCCCAGATGCTGCACATCGCCCCGCATCTCGTGCGCCACGACCTGCTCGGCCCGGGCACCACCTCCCCCGACCAGCTCGACCCTTTCGCCCGGCTGGCCCGCTCGGTGAACCACCCCGCCGTGGCCCTCCCCTACGACCGCCTCACCCCCAGCGGCGTGCTCGGCGACCCGCGTCGCGCCACCGCCGAGGACGGCCGCGCCATTCTCGGCGAGGCCACCGACCGCATCGTCGCCTTCATCAAGGAGTGGCTCGACACCTAGGCCACCCGCCCCTCCAGCTCGGGACCCGACCGGGACGCACACCGCGTCGCCGGGCGATCCAGCACACCCGAAAACTCATCGACCGCCCCCCGAAGGAGCACCCATGTCCCCACGACAATCCCGCCTCCTGGCCCCGGCCGTCGCGGTCGCGGCAGTGGCCGCGCTGTCCCTGGCACCGACCGCCACCTCCGCCCTGACGCGCGCCTCCGACCAGGACCGAGCGGCCGGCAAGAGCACCCCGGCGCCGTGCGCCAAGCCCACGGACCAGGAGCCCGACAGCAGCCAGAAGTACGAGCTGACCAGCGGCGACATCGAGCGCAGCTACGTACTCCGCCTCCCCGAGGGCTACGACCGCCGCGACAGCTGGCCGCTGATCGTCGCCTACCACGGCCGCGGCAGCACCGGCGTCGAGGTCGAGGGCTACTCCGAGCTCTCGGACCTCCCCGCCGTGGTCGCCTATCCCGACGGCGCGATCGGCACCGGGTCGGGCTATCGCAAGGCCTGGCAGGGCGCACCGTACGAGGCACCCGGCGTCGACGACGTCGCCTTCACCACCGATCTGCTCGCCGCCATCGAGGCCGACCACTGCATCGACACAACTCGCGTCTATGCCACCGGGAAGTCCAACGGCGCCGGCCTGGCCGCCCTGCTCGCCTGCCAGCTGCCGGACACGTTCGCCGCCGTCGCCCCGGTCGCACCCGCCCTCTACCCGGGCACCCGGACCGGCTGTGCGGAGGCACCGCCGACGCCGATCCTGGAGATCCACGGTGTCGCCGACGCGACCATCCCCTACGCGGGCGACGCCGACCGTGACCTGCCCGCGATCCCCGAGTGGGTCCAGGGCTGGGCCGACCGCAACGGCTGCACCACATCCACCACGCGCACCAGACGCGATGTCGAGACCACCCGATGGACCGGCTGCGACCAGGGCGCCGAGGTCCAGCACGTCGCCGTCGACGGCGGTGGCCACGTCTGGCCGGGTGGCGACATCTACTCGGGTGGCGGCCACGTCACCCACACCATCGAGTCCGCGACGGTGATCTGGGACTTCTTCTCCCGCCACCGCCTCACCAGCGAAGGGTGACTCCCATGACCAGCACCACCACCCCCACCGGCAGCGACAGGCTGCCGTGGATCATCCGCGCCATGGGCGTGATCGAGCGCGTCGGCAACGCCCTGCCGCACCCGTTCTGGCTCTTCTGGATCCTCGCCGCGATCCTCGCCGTGATCAGTGCGATCTGCGCCACCGCCGGCGTCTCGGTCATCTCCCCCAGCGACGGGGAGGAGGTCGTCGTACAGAGCCTGCTCAGCGGCGAAGGCCTGGCGATGGCGGTCTCCACGATGGTCTCCAACTTCGCCGAGTTCCCGCCGATGGCGACCATCGTCGTGGTCATCATGGGCGTCGCCGTCGCCGAGCGCACCGGGTTCCTCACCGCCGCGATGAAGACCGGCATCTCCCGGGTGCCCGTCGGCTGGGTGGTCTTCGCCGTCGCGTTCACCGGAACCGTCGCCCACGTGGCCTCGGCGGCTGCGTACATCATCCTGGTCCCGCTCGGCGGCCTCGCCTTCCGGGCCGTGGGCCGGTCCCCGATCCTCGGGATCGTGGTCGCCTACGCCGCGATCGCCAGCGGGTACGACGCCAGCCCGATCCCCACGCCCAACGACGCGATCTTCGCCGGCATCACCACCGCCGCGGCCCAGATCGTCGATGAAAGCGCGTACGTCTCCCCCGTCAGCAACTGGTTCTTCAACATCGCCTCCTCGGTACTGCTGGCCGCGGTGATCACCCTGATGACCAAGTTCGTCCTCTCCAAGCGGCCCGACCTCGACGCCGACGAGGACGCCGACGACGGAGACTTCGGCTCCCTCGAGCTCGACGGCCGTGAGCGCCGGGCGCTGCGCTGGTCCCTGCTGAGCCTGCTGGTCGCGATCGTGGTCGTCGCCGCCGTCGTGATCCCGCCGTCCTCTCCCCTGCGCGGCGAGGACGGATCGCTGACCGAGTCGCCGTTCCTCACCGGCATCGCCGCGATCGTCGCGGTGCTCTTCGGCCTCGCCGGCACCGTGTACGGCACGCTGTCCGGTTCCATCACCAAGGCCGGCGACGTGCCGGCGCTGATGGGCCAGGGGATCAAGCAGATGGCGCCCGTGCTGGTGCTCTTCTTCGCGATCGCCCAATTCCTGGCGTACTTCGAGTGGTCCCACCTCGGCGACGTGCTCGCGGTCAACTCCGCCGAGGCCCTGGAGACCAGCAACATCCCGGTGTGGGTGGTCTTCCTGCTCGTCCTGGCGCTGCTCAGCATCGTCAACATCATGGTCACCAGCGGCTCCGCGATGTGGTCCATCGCCGCGCCCGTCCTGGTGCCGATGCTGATGCTGCTCTCGGTGCCTCCGGAGACCACCCAGGCGCTCTTCCGGATCGCCGACTCCGGCTCCACCGCGATCACCCCGATGAGCCCGTACTTCGTGATGGCCCTCGGTTTCCTGCAGCGCTACCGCAAGGACGCCGGCATCGGCACCCTCGCCTCGTACACCCTGCCGCTCGCCATCGCGATGAGCCTCGCCTGGACCGCTCTGTTCTTCCTCTGGTGGGCCCTCGGCATCCCGCTCGGGCCGGGTGCTCCGGTTCGCTGACCGACCCGGCCGGGCTCGCCTCAGGCGCGCCCGGCCGGCACCGGCGCAAGCGCTGCCGCCTGCTCATCGGCGAGCTTCTTGTAGAGCCTGCGGAGCCGGACCACACCGAGGTCGTGCTGGTAGAGGTTCTCGGCCTGGTCGGCGTCGTCGGCCATCGCCTCGAGCATGACCCGGTCCTGCTCGAGCACGTGCCAGTGGCGGGCCTCGAGCTTGGTGCGGTAGAGGAAGCGCCACACGTCGCGCTCCCAGCCGCTGACCTTGCGGTAGCGCCAGAAGAACACCGCGGTGGTGCCCGCGTCGATCGGGGTGCCCATGCCGACGATGCCGAACGAGCCGCCGGGGCCCGCGGTCGGCGGGTACGGGATGGAGAGGTCGACCCAGTCGATGCCGGTGCGGCAGAACTCGACCCAGTCGAAGTTCACGCCAACCTGGTCGGTCTTCTCGAAGAAGAACCCGCGGTCGGTCTCGCGGATCCGGAACCGCGCCTCGATGTCACCTCCGAACATCGAGTGGGACTCGCGGTGCAGGAAGGCGCCGTGCATCGGGTCGAGCAGGTTCTCCATGGCGTAGCGCCACGGGGTGTCCCACTCGGCGTAGCAGAGGAACGAGGAGACCTCCTCGTCCACCAGCGGGTCAGGCAGGGCGACCGGGGCGGGGTCGGGGTGCTGCTCGTCGCCGATGTAGGCGAGGATCGCGCCGCCCAGCTCCTGCAGCGGCGGGCTGGGCACGAGCGTCTTCCCTTCCAGGTTGCAGCCGGGCAGACCGGGCACCGAGACGACCTTGCCGGTGCCGTCGACCTGGACGCCGTGGTAGGCGCAGGCGATCTTGCTGCCGAGGTGCTGTCCCTGCGAGAGCGGCGCGCCGCGGTGGGGGCAGCGGTCCTCGAGCATCCGCAGGGTGCCGTCGGACTCCCGGAACAGCACCCAGTCGATCCCGAGCCGGCGCACCCGGTGGACGCCACCCTGCGGCACCATGTCGGAGGGGCAGATCGCGTACCACTGGTTGCGCAGGCCGGTCGCGAGGACCTGCTCCGCGCTCAACTGTCGTTTCACCATCGGTCCCATGGCTCAGTCCTCCTGCTTCCCCGCCGCGGCGAGCTCGGCGATCGCTGTCGTGAATCCCTCGGGTGTCCACTGACCACCACCGGGAGCCGGGATGCCGAGCTCGTTGAGCCCGTCGACGAGACCCGGCAGGTCGTGCCGGCCGCCCCCGAAGACCTCTTCGATGGCACCGGCGAGCTTGGTCTCCCACGGGGTCGTCTCGGCGACCGCCGCCTGGACCGGCTGTAGATAGCCCATTCCTCTGTTCTCCCTCTGTGCAGTCAACGCAGTCGATGTGGCACGTCAGATGTCGAGCGCCAGCTCTGGGGTCCGCGCCCGGGAGACGCAGATCATCATGGTGGTTCCGGCCGCCTGCTCGGTGTCGCTGAGCAGGGAGTCGCGATGGTCGGGGGTGCCGGCCAGCACCTTGGTCTCGCAGGTGCCGCAGATGCCGTCGCGGCAGGAGCTCGAGACCGTGATCCCGGCACCCTCGAGGGCGTCGATGACCGGTACGTCGGCAGGCACCTGCACGACGCGGCCCGAGCGGCGGCAGTCCACGGAGATCGGCTGCTCGCCGTCGGGGTCGACCTCGATCTGCTTGGCCTTGAAGCGCTCGACCTGGAGCGTCCCCTCGGGCCAGCCGGTGGCGTGCTCCTCGACGGCGGCGAGCAACCCCTCGGGTCCGCAGCAGTAGACGAGCGTCCCGGGGTCGGGCGCCGGCAGCGCGGTGGCCAGGTCGAGCCGGCCGTGGGTCTCCTCCGGAATGACCTTCACCCGGTCGCCGTACACAGCCAGCTCGTCGAGGAACGCCATCGAGTCCTCGCGGCGGCCGCCGTACCACAGCTCCCAGTCGGTGCCCTGCCGCTCGGCCTCGGTGAGCATCGCGAGCAGCGGGGTGATCCCGATGCCGCCGGCGACGAAGACATGCTTCTTGGCGGGGAGGAAGTCAAAGTTGTTGCGGGGACCGACCACGCGCAGCCGGTGTCCGGGGCGCAGCCCCTCGTGAACGTACTCCGAGCCGCCGAGGGCGGCCTGCTCACGCAGCACTGCAACCCGGTAGCTGCTCCGGTCGCCCGGATCGCCGCACAGCGAGTACTGCCGCACCAGGGACCCCTTGAGGGTCAGGTCGACGTGGGCTCCCGGGCTCCACTCCGGCAGCGGATCGCCGCCGGGGTGGACGAGCCGCAGCGACAGTACGCCGTCGGCCTCCAGGGTCATCTGCTTGACCAGGAGCTCCAGCTCCTGCTCCTCGGTGGCGACACTCATGACGACCTCCTCGTGGTCGGGTCGGGAACCTTGACCGGTGGGGTGAACGGCCGCGGCATCGGGCCGAAGGACTCCAGGTCGACCTCGACGAGCACCGGCCCGCGTCGGGCGACGGCCCGCCCGAGCTCGGTCGCGGCCTCGGCCGCAGTGCCGATCCTCTGGTAGGGCAGCCCGAGCGCGCCCGCGAGCCCGGCGAAGTCGGGGGTGGTCAGGTCGACGCCGGCGCGGTCGACGCCGCGGGCCTCCTGCATGTTGCGGAGTACGCCGTACCCGCCGTCGTTGAAGACGAGCAGCACCAGCCACGGTCGCTCCTGGGCGAGGGTGAGCAGCTCACCGAGATGTACGGCCAGGCCGCCGTCACCGGCGATGACCACGGTCGGCTCGTCGGGGCGGCCCATGGCGGCACCGAGCCCCATGCCGAGGCCCTGACCGATGCCGCCGCCGCGTGGGAAGACGTTGTCGCGGGGATCGTAGATCTCGAAGAGCCGGTTGCCCCAGGACGAGGACGCGATCGTGACGTCGCGGGCGAGCACCGACCGGCGCGGAAGCGCGGAGCGCAGGGCGTCGGCGAGCACGGCGTGGTCGCCGAGCCCTTCGCGCTGGGTGGCACGGACGTCCTCGCGTGCCCGGGTCACCCGGGCGCGCCACTCCTGCGAGACGTCACCGCGCTCGCGCACGGCGGCGGTGATCGCGGGCAGCACGTCGCGGGCATCCGCGGCCACACCGGCCGCGATCGGGAAGACCCGCCCGAGCGCGGCGGGATCGAGGTCGACCTGAACATGCACAACGGGCAGGACGAGGTCGTAGTCGCGGGTCTCGTTGGAGCGGAAGTGGGTGCCGATGCTGAGCAGCAGGTCGGCCTCGGCGAGCAGCTCGCCGCCGCCAGGAGTGGCGCCGTAGTTGCCGACCACCAGGGGGTGGTCCTCGGGGACCGCGCCGCGGCCGGAGTTGGACGTCAGCAGTCCCGCGCCCCAGGTGTCGATGAGCTCGGTGAGCACCGTTCCCGCCTCGGCGACGCCGCCACCGGCCCAGATCAGCGGCCGCTCGGCCGCCGCGACGAGCTCGATCAGCGCATCGAGACCCGCGAGCGTCGGCGAAACTGCCGGCACCTCGGGGACGGGAGTGACGACCTCGCGCTGCGGCAGGTACTGCAGGTCGATGGGCCACTCGACGCTCACTGGACCACCGGCCCGGCCGGGTCCACCGAGCGCCCGGTAGGCCGCGGCACGCAGGATGCCGGCGGAGTCGTCGAGCGACGGCACCGAGACGGCGTCGAGCGAGACCGCCCGGAGCATGCCGAGCTGGTCCTTGGTCTCGTGGATGAAGCCGCGCCCGGAGCCGAGGTAGGCCGACTCGACCTGCCCGGTCACGTGCAGCACGGAGGTGGCCGAGCTCAGCGACTCGATCAGCGAGCCGGCCGCGTTGCCCGCGCCGGTGCCGGTGCTGGTCAGGGCACAACCGAGGCCGCCGGTCGCCCGGGCGTAGCCGTCGGCCGCGTTGACGGCGCTCGCCTCGTGGCGGACCGGCACGAATCGCAGCTCGCGCGAGACCGCCTCGACGAGCGGCAGGTTGTGCACGGAGATGACGCCGAAGACGGTGTCGACGCCCACCTCACGGAGCACCGATACGAGCAGGGCGCCACCGTCGGCGTACGTCACCACGTCGGCTGCGGGGGCAGTGGTCAAGTTGGTCATCACAGGCTCCTCAGGCCACGTAGCGGGCAACGCCGCCACACACGTCGAGCGCCGCGCCCGTTACATAGGACGCTCGCGGGGACAGCAGGGTCACGACCATCGAGGCGACCTCCTCGGCCCGGCCGAACCGGCCCAGCGAGATGCCGCGGTCGTCGGCGAGCTCACGCTCGAAAGCCTCGTACGACGCTGCCTGCTCGTCCGCCTCGAAGCGCCGGCGCCACTGGCCGGTGTCGATCAGCCCGAGGCAGACGCTGTTGACCCGGACGTCGGGGGCGTACTCGGAGGCCATCGACTTGGTCAGGTTGAGCAGGCCGGCACGTGCGGCGGAGGTGGTGACCAGACGCGGCTCGGGCTGGCGGGCGAGCACCGCGTTGATCGTCACGATCGCGGCGGCGTCGGAGGCGCGCAGGTGCGGAAGCGCGGCCCCGGTGACGTTGAGGACACCGCCGAACTTCAGGTCGAGCTCGTCGCGGAAGTCCTCGACGGTCGCCCTGTCGAGGCCGAGCATCCGGGACTGGCCGGCGTTGTTGACCAGCCCGTCGATCCCGCCGAACCGGGCCACGCCCGCCTCGACCAGCGCGTTCACCTGGTCGGCGTCGCGTACGTCGCAGCTCATCGCGAGCACCCGGTCGGCGGGCGCACCGAGATCGGCGAGCGCCTTCTCGAGCACGTCGAGACGGCGGGCGCAGGTGATGACGTTCGCGCCCTCCTCGAGGAGGGTGGCGACGGTCGCGAGACCGACGCCTGAGCTGCCTCCCGTGACGAGCACGGTGCGATCGGCGAGGTGGAGATCCATGGTCCTGGTCCTGTCAGTGAAACCGTCGGTGAAACCGTCAGTGGAAGACGAAGCCGCCGTCGACGACGAGCTGCTGGCCGGTGATGTACGCGGCCTCGGGGCCGAGCAGGAAGGCCGCGGCACCGACGACGTCGGCGGGCTCCTGGTCCCGGGTCAGTGCCCGGTTGTCGCGGTAGAGCTGGTGGCGGTGCTCGGGGATCTGCTGCGCGGCCTCGGTGGTGGTCAGACCGGCCGCCAGGGTGTTGACGGTGATCCCGTATGCGCCGAGATCGCGCGCCATCGCCCGGGTCAGCGCCGCGAGACCGCCCTTCGAGGCGATGTAGTGGGCGAGGTTCGCCGAGCCGTAGAGCGCCGAGTCCGAGCCGATGTTGAGGACCCGGCCGACTCCGGACTCGATCATCCCCGGGACGACCTCGCGGCTGACCAGCCAGGGGCCGCGCAGGTTGACCGCCATCAGCGAGTCCCACTCGGCGGGGTCGATCTCGTGGACCGGCTTGCCGCCGACCCCGTCGGCGCGGGCGGCGTTGTTGACGAGGCCGTAGACCGGCCCGGTCTCCTTCACCATCGCCCGCACCGACGCGTGGTCGGTGACGTCGACCGGGACGGTCGAGGCTGCGTACCCCTCCGCGCGGAGCGCGGCACCGGCCGCCTCCAGCCAGTCTTCGCGGATATCGGCGAGCCAGACCCGGGCACCGGCCTGGGCCAAGCGCCGCGAGATCGCCAGCCCGAGGCCGCGACCCGCGCCCGTGACCAGAACCGGTGCACCGTCGAGACTCATGGGTCAGTCCCGGGTGACGCCGTGCATCGCGGAGGTCTCCGGGTACGTCGGGACCTGCGGCTTCTGGGCACCGATGATCACGCAGAAGAGCGCGTCGGTGTCGCCGTTGTTCTTCAGGCTCCGCGGCACGCCGGCCGGCACCACGATCATGTCGCGGTAGCCGAGGGTGCGCTTGACGACCTGGCCGTCGCGGTGCACGCCGACCTCGACCTCACCCTCGAGTACGAAGAAGGCCTCCTCGGCGTCGTGGTGGGTGTGCTCGGGGCCCTCGCCGCCCGGGGGCAGCAGCATGTTGGAGAAGGTGAAGCCCTGGGACTTGATGGTGCGGTTGTCGTTCTCGTGGTTGCCGGTCGCGCCGGAGCCGACATAGCGGACCTGGGCACGCTTGAACTGGTCGCCGGCCTTCGCCTGGAAGCCGAGGGTGTCCCAGTCCTCGTGGCGTGAGGCGCGAGTCAGGATGATGGAGTCGGTGAACTCCTCCAGGCTCTCGGCGGTCTCGTACGTGAGGGGCTGCTGGGTGATCGACATGGGGTCGTTCCTTTCTTGCTGTGTTCGTTCTCGGTGTGTTCGTTCTCGGGTTTTCTGGTGGTCGGGGCGTCAGCCGTAGAGGCGCTCGACGATCCCGACGAAGGAGGAGAGCCAGGCGTTGAACGCCTCGGGTGACTCCTGGTTGGCCAGGTGGCCGGCGCCGCGCAGCGTCACCAGGACGGCATCGGGGATGCCGCCGGCGAGCGCCTGCGACTCGGTGATCCCGGTGACCTGGTCCTGGTCTCCGCAGAGCACGAGCGTCGGTGTGTCGATCGCGGCGAGCTCGGCGGTGAGATCGGTGGCGGCCATCGACTCGGCAGCCAGGCCGTAGCCCGGGAGCCGGATCGAGTCCCGCATCGTCGCGACGACCCGGTCGACGAGGTCGTCGGGGGCCTCGGCGCTGACGAGCCGTGGACCGCGCTGGGCGGCGAAGTCGGCACTGCCCGCGCTGTCGAGCTCGCCGGCCCGGCCACGCATCGCCGTCGCCTTCTCAGGAGCAGTGCCGGAGCCACGGCTCGCGTCGGCGAGCACGAGGCTGCGAACCAGCCCGGGGTGGCGTGAGGCCAACCGGACCGCGATGACACCGCCCCAGGAGACACCCAGGACGTGGACCGGACCGTGTGCTGCGTACTCCTCGATGACGGCGGCCGCCGCGTCGGCGAAGCCGTCGAGGTCGAGATCGGCCTCGGGGTCGGCGGAGCGGGCATAGCCAGGTGCGTCCCAGGCCAGCAGCCGGAACTCGCCGGCGAGCGCCGCGACCTGGGGCGCGAACGAGGCCGAGCTGGATCCGATGCCGTGCAGGCACAGCAGAGTCGGACCGCTGCCGATGTCCTCGACGTGGACCCGGGTGGCACGGAGCGTGGTGGTGGTCATCGCGGCCTCAGATGATGCTCACCGCGCCGACCGGGCGGCCGACGAGCATGGACAGGGACCGGACCACGGCGCGCGAGACGACGCCACTGGTACGCGGGTTGGCGGCCGAGGGATGGTTGCGGATCTCGAACCGGTAGCTGCCCGCGTCCGCGTCGGCCTCGATGACATGGCTGGTCAGCTCGGCGCCCGGGTCAGCCACCAGGCGGACCTCGACCAGCTCCAGGTCACCGACGGCGAGCCCGACGGTGGCCGCGACGTTGAGCGAGCGCGGGAAGTAGCGCGCCGCCTCCGCTGCGGATCCCTCGAAGATGGTGTTCGGCTCGGTGGTGGCACGGACCCGTTCCTGGGTCTCGTCGTCCATCCACGGCTGCAGCAGGGTCGCGGGCAGCTTGGTGGTGGTCACCGACGCGCGGTGCACGGCACCGTGGCTGGCGGCGCTGACCAGCAGGTCGATGCCGCCGATGGCCCCGGAGGTGATGAACATCCGCCCCGGGCCGGTCGCCCGGAGCGTGGTGACCAGCTCCTGGTCGGCCAGCGCACCGGCCGAGGTGATGAGCAGGTCGCGCCCGGCCTCGAGGATCTCCGCCCCGTGCCGGGAGACAACCGTCTGACCTGCGCACTCGACAATCACGTCGCTGGTCTCGATCGCCTTGGCAAGCCTGATCTGGGGCACCGGGCACTCGCCGACAGGGGTGTCGTTGACGACTCCCACGACCTCGATGTCCTGGACCGCTCCAGCCACCAGGGCCTCGATCACGGGGCGGCCGATGGCGCCGGCGCCGATGATGCTGACCTTCGTCATCGGACCGCCTCCACCAGGTCGCGGGCCTGCGTCGGGGCGTACGAAGCGGCCAGGTCGGGACGGTCGGCGAAGACACCCGCGTCCTCGATGCCGGCCATGTGGCGGCGTACGTCCTTCGACGGAGGGCCTGCGGTTCCCCACAGATCGGAGAGCTCGGGAACCCTGCGCCACACCTTGCACAGCCACTGGTCCTCGACGACCTGGGCGACGTCGGAGGTGTACTCGCACACGAGCCCCGCAGGGTCGGCGAAGTAGGAGAAGGTGTTGTTGCCCGGCCCATGGCGGCCGGGGCCCCACAGCGGGGTGACGCCCTGCTGCTTGAGCGAGCCGATGCCACGCATGAAGTGGTCCATGCTCGGCATCTCGTAGGCGACGTGGTTGACCGAGGTCCACGCGGCCTGATTGAACGCGATGCTGTGGTGATCGGTGCTGCAGCGCAGGAACGCCATCTGATGCTCGGACCAGTCGGAGACGCGCATCCCGAGGACGTCGGTGTAGAACGCCACCGCGCGGTCGATGTCGACCGTGTTGAGCACGACGTGCGTCACTCCGATCGGGACCGGGCGGTCCTGGTCGAGCGGCTTCACCGCGTGGACGTCGGCGACGAGCTCGATTACCCGGCCTTCCGGGTCGGCGAAGCGGATGCCGTAGCCGCCGCCCGCCTGGTCCAGGGCGCCTGGCTCGGAGAGCATCGGAATTCCACGGAGCGCGAGCCGGCGGGCGGCGTCGTCGACCTCGGCCGGCGTACGCACCGCGAACGAGATGGCGCCGAGACCGTTCCGCGCCGCGCGGGTCAGGTGCAGGACGTGGTGGTTCTCCCCCGTGCCCCGCAGCCAGGTGTCGTCGTGGTCCTGCTCGATGACCGAGAGGCCCCAGACCTCGGAGTAGAAGTCCGTCGACTCGGTGAGCGTCGGCACCTGCAGCTGGACGCTGCGCAGTGAGTGCAGTGTGGCGATCGACATCCCGACTCCTTTCTCTTAGTGGTTAATATTTAAGCGCTTAGGCTTTTTCATGTCAAGAGGAAACCGTGGCCCAGATCACCTCTCGGAGCCCGGTCAGCCGGCCCAGGGGTGCGGCGCCTCGTCGAGTCCCCAGTAGAGGCTCTTCTGGCGCGTGTACTCCGCGATGCCGCGACGGCCCTTCTCGGTGCCGAGGCCGCTCTCCTTCATCCCGCTGAACGGGGTGGAGATGCTGAACTGCTTGTAGGTGTTGATCCACACCGTGCCGGCGTCGATCCGGCGGGCCACCCGCCAGGCCGTCCGGTAGTCACTGGTCCACAAGCCGCACGCCAGCCCGTATACCGAGTCGTTCGCGCGGGCGACCAGGTCGTCCTCGTCGTCATAGGTGAGCACCGAGAGGACCGGGCCGAAGATCTCCTCCTGGCAGGTCGGGGAAGAGTTGTCCAGGCCGGCGATGACGGTCGGTCGGTAGTAGGCGCCGGCGGCGTACGCGTCCCCTTCGGGAACCTCGCCACCGACCAGCACCTCCCCGCCGGCCGCACGGGCACGGGTGACGTGGCCCGCCACGCTGTCGCGATGCCGGTGATGGACCAGCGGCGCCACCTGGGTGAGCGGGTCGAGCCCATGGCCGATGCGCAGGCGCGCGACGGCCTTGACCAGGCGTTCGAGGAACTCCTCGGCACGGGCGGAGGGCAGGAACAACCTCGATCCGGCGATGCAGCTCTGCCCGGAGCTGGAGTAGATGCCGAACAGGATCCCGGCGATCGCGTCCTCGACGTCGGCGTCCTCGAAGACGATGGTCGGGGACTTGCCGCCCAGCTCGAGTGTCACCGGCATCAGCTTGTCGGCCGCGGCATGGGCAATGAGGCGTCCGGTCGTCGTCCCTCCGGTGAAGGAGACCTTGCCGACGCCGGAATGGCGCACGATGGCGTCCCCGACGACCGATCCCCGACCGGGCAGCACTGAGACCAGGCCGGACGGAAGCCCGGACTCGGTGATGATGCGACCCAGGGCGAGCGAGACCAGCGGCGTCCACTCGGCCGGCTTGAGCACGACGGCGTTGCCCGCTGCGAGGGCCGGCGCGATCTTCTGGGCGTCGCTGGCGATCGGCGAGTTCCAGGGCGTGATGGCGCCGATGACACCGATCGGCTCGTGCACGCTCATCGTGATCGACGGGCCGCGCTGCGTGGTGAGCTCCTCGTCGAAGGTCTCCAGCGCGGAGGCCATGTAGCGGAAGGTTCCGGCCGCGCTCGCCACGAGGGCGGAGGTCTCGGTCAGCGTCTTGCCGGTGTCGCGGGTCTGCAGCCGGGCGAGACGCTCCGCCGATCCCTCGATCCCGTCGGCGATCCGGTGCAGGTGGCGCGCCCGCTCGTGCGGGAGCCGCCTGCCCCACGTGGCGGCGGCCTCCGCTCCGCGGGTGACCGCCTCGTCGACATCGGCCTCCGAGGCGTGGTGCACCGTCGTGATCACGCTGCCGTCGGCGGGGTCGATGCTCTGCGACCCCGATCCGCCGCCGCGACGCCACTCCCCCGCGACCAGGATCTCGTCGGCCGGAACGACCACGTCCGTCAGATCCAGAGCGTTCACTGGGAGATCTCCTCCAACGTACGCTCCCGGGTCTCCACCGCGAAGACGGCCGTGGTGACCGCGCCGACGACAGCGACCGCACCCATCACGATGAACACGTCGGCGATCGAGAACCCGCGGCCGATCAGGCCGCCGACGACCAGCGGGCCGACGATGATGCCGAGCCTGCCGAAAGCCCCACCGACACTGACACCCAGCGCCCGCATCCGGGTCGGATAGAGCTCGGCGGTGTAGACGTACAGCGCGAGGTTGACCGCGAAGATGCACATCGCCGAGGCGGCCGACCAGAACAGGACGGTGCTTGCACTGGTCGCTCCGGTCGAGGCGAGCACGAACAGGGTCGCCGCGCTGCCCAGCATCGCGACCGTGATCGCCACCCGGCGCCCGACGATGTCGATGGTCAGCGCGATGACGACGCAGCCGAGGATGCCGGCGACACTGGTGGCCACGCTGTAGCGCAGTGCGGTGTCGACGTCGAGATGGAAGACCTGGCCGTAGATGGTGGGCAGCCAGGCGGCGATCCCGTAGTTGACGAAGTACGCCGTGAGCCAGGCTGTCGCCAACATCAGCGTGCGCCGCAGGTAGACACCCTGGAACAGCTCCGAGAGGCGGGCCCGGCCCTGCCGTACCGCCGACGCCGCGCTGGTCGCAGGCGCGGGCAGCTCACCCTTCTGCGCGGCGACCTCCGCCTCGATCCGGCGCGTCGCCTGGTCGGCTTCCTCCAGGCGGCCACGGGCGGCGAGCCAGCGGGGCGACTCCGGGACGCGACGCATGAACGGCACCAGGATCAGCGGGATGGCGCCGAGCGCGAACAGCCAGCGCCACCCGAAGGCAGGAACGACCCAGGCCGCCACCAGCGCCGAGGCCACCAGCCCGGCGGGGAAGATCAGCTCGTAGATCAGGACGAAGCGACCCCGGCGGTGGGCGCGGGTGATCTCACCGATGTACGTCGCCGCGACCGGCACCTCCGCACCGAGCCCGAAGCCCTGGACGAACCGGAGCACCAGGAAGATCCACAGCGTGGATGTGCCCGCCATGAGCAGGCTCATGACGGCGTACAGCACCAACGACCCGATGAGGACCGGCACTCGGCCGACCCGGTCGGCCAACCAGCCGCCGGCCAGCGCACCGAGCAGCATCCCGATGCCGCCGATGGCGATCGTCCAGGCGATCATTCCGGGATCGAGACCGAAGAACGGGATGAGCACCGGCAGCGCGTAGGCGATCATCAGCTGGTCGAAGCCGTCGAAGAAGGTGGCCACGCCGACGAGCACGCGGGTCTTGACGTGCCAGCGCGAGACGGGCAGCCGCTCGAGCCGGGCACTGATCTGCTCGGCCGTGACGGCCGGCGGCACCGGGGTGATGTTGACCATGAGGGGTACTTTCGGTTCGCAGCACTCTACAGACGAATAATCCCTAAGTGCTTAATCGTTAAGTGCTTAGAGTGTGCGGTGCGTCACGATCGGGCGTCAACCCCTCATGCGTTAACTTCCTGTCACATCACGCCCGGTCCGACTCGTACACTGCGACCATGACCGACACCGGATCCGGCGCCGACCAGCCCTCGGGGAGCGATGACGCGGTCGACGCGATCGTCTCCCAGTGGGCGCACGAGCGTCCCGACCTCGACCCCTCACCCATCGCGCTGTTCGGGCGGGTGCACCGGATCTACCTGCGTTACCAGTCGGTCCTGACCCAGGTCTTCGGCCGCCACGACCTCAACTCGGCCTCGTTCGACGTCCTTGCCGCACTGCGCCGAGCAGGCGCGCCCTACCGCAAGGCCGGCCGCGATCTCGCGAGCGGCTCACTGCTCTCCTCGGCAGGTGTGACCTTCCGGCTCGACCGCCTCGAGGCAGCGGGGCTCATCACCCGCCAGCGCGACGCCGAGGATCGCCGCGTCGTCTACTCCCAGCTCACCGACCGGGGCCTCGAGGTGATCAACCGCGCGATCGAGGACCACCTGCACGCCGAGAACGCGCTGCTCCACCACCTAACCAAGGAGGAGCGCGCCGAGCTCGCCCGTCTGCTCAGCAAGCTCGAGCGCTCCATCGTGGAGGCCGACTTCGACACCGACGGCGAAGTCGCCTCCTAGCCCTGGCCAACTGGTTCAGGCGAGCCGCTCCAGGAGCGCCTTCGCGGTCGAGACGCTGGACTGCGGGTTCTGTCCGGTGATCAGGGTGCCGTCGACGATCACGGTGTCACTCCAGGGCTCGCCGGTCTCGACGATGCCGCCGGCCGTACGCATCCGCTGCTCGACGGAGAACGGGATGCTGTCGCCGTAGCCGCCCTGCTGCTCCTCGGTGTCGGTGAAACCGGTCATCCGACGGCCGCTGAAGAGCCAGCCGCCCTCGCCGGTGGCGGCGAGGAGGCCGGCGACACCGTGGCAGAGCGCCACGACCGGTCGGCCGGCGGAGTCGGTGGCGGTCAGGAGCGCGGCGAGCGAGGGGTCCTCGACCAGGTCCGTCATCGGGGCATGGCCGCCGGGGATGTAGACGGCGTCGTACGCGGCCGGGTCGATGTCGGCGAGATCGAGCGGGTGGGCGAGCTCCTTCTCGAGGGTCTCGAGGTAGGCACGGAACCGCTCGGCGTCCTCGGGCTGGACGCCGCCCTGCTCGCTGAGCGAGAGCGCGTCGACCGTCGGCGTCGTGCCGCCCGGGGTGGCGATGTCGATATCGACGCCGGCTCCGGCGAGCGTCTCGTGGGAGGCGGCGACCTCCTCGGCCCAGTAGCCGGTCGGGTGCTCGGTGCCGTCGGCGAGGACGAGGGTGTCGGCCGCCGAGACGACCATCAGTACGCGTGTCATGAGGTTCTTCCTTCTTGTTCGGTTTGGTGATGACGTAACGACGACCAGCTCCCGCTTCACTCCCGAACCCATGCGGGCGGTCATAATGATTTCTATGACCTCGCTCGATCTCTGGGAAGCGTTCACGCACGCCTACCGGGAGCGGTCGATCAGCGGCGCGGCCCGTCGCCTCGACCTCACCCAGCCCGCGGTGACCGCGCGGATCCGCAAGCTCGAGGCCGACCTCGGCGCGACCCTGTTCGAACGCTCCCGCACCGGTCTGGTGCCGACCGGGCGGGCCGACGCGCTCGCCGCGCGGATCACGCCGCTGGTCGACCAGCTTCGCGGCGCCGTCGGCACCGAGCCCTCGATCGGCCCCGCGAGCATCCGGATCGGCGGTGCCGCCGACGTGATGACCACCCGGATCGTGCCCGCCCTCGCCCCGCTCGTACGCGACGGCCTCGACGTCTCGGTGACCACCGGCCTCGCGCAGGACCTCCTCGACGACCTGGCCGACGAGGGCCTCGACCTCGTCGTCTCCTCCGTACGCCCCGACGACGAGCGGCTGCAGTCGGCCGCTCTGGTCGACGAGGAGTTCCTCCTGGTCGCGGCGCCGGCGGTCGCGGGACAGGTCGATCCCGCCGAGCTGGCACAGGACCCGGTGCGGGCGCTCGCGGCCGTGCCGCTGGCGGCCTACTCCCCCGACCTGCCGATCATCCGGCGCTACTGGCTCACCGAGTTCGACGAGCGCCCCACCAACCGCACCGCGCTCGTCCTGCCTGACCTGCGCGGCATCCTGCGCGCAGTCGTGGCAGGCATCGGCGCCTCGGTGCTCCCCCGCTACCTCGTCGACGGAGCCCTCGCCGACGGTACCGTCGTACGCCTCCACGAGCCCAGACTCGGGCCGCTCAACACCCTCTGGCTCGTCACCGGCGCCAGCGCGCCGCCGGCCGTCGGCCACGTCTGCCGACACCTGAGCGCCGAAGCCGCCGGATGGGCCAGCACCTGACCGCTTTCCTGAAAGACTTCACCCGTGAACGTACTCATCGACGCCGACGAGCTCGCGACCGCGCTCGCGTCCGACCAGCCCCCGGTCCTCCTCGACGTACGCTGGCAGCTCGGCGGCCCGCCCGGCCACGAGTCCTACCTCGAGGGCCACATCCCCGGAGCCGTCTACGTCGACCTCGACACCGAGCTGGCCCGCCACGGCGAGCCCGCCGACGGCCGCCACCCGCTGCCCGAGCTCGCGGACCTGCAGGCAGCCGCTCACCGGTGGGGCATCTCCGCAGGTGACACCGTGGTCGCGTACGACGCCGTCGGGAACACCTCCGCCGCTCGCGCCTGGTGGCTGCTGCGCTGGGCGGGGATCGCCGACGTACGCCTCCTCGACGGCGCCCTCGGCGCCTGGACCTCCACCGGGCACCCGCTGGCCACCGACGACGTCGTGCCCGCGCCCGGCACGGTGACGCTCACCCCGGGCCACCTGCCCCTGCTGTCTTTCGAGCAGGTCGAGGCGTACCAGGGCCTTCTGCTCGACGCCCGCGCTGCCGAGCGCTACCGCGGCGAGGTCGAGCCCGTCGACCCGAAGGCCGGCCACATCCCCGGCGCGGTCTCCGCGCCGACCGCCGACAACCTCGGACCTGATGGCCGGTTCCGGCCCGCCGAGGAGCTGCAGGCGCGGTTCGCCGCGCTCGGTGTCGAGGCCGGCGCCCCCGTGACCACCTACTGCGGCTCCGGTGTCACCGCCGCCCACCAGGTCGCTGCCCTGGCGATCGCCGGCTACGACGCCGCGCTCTACCCCGGCTCGTGGAGCCAGTGGAGCAACCACGACCTCCCGGTCGCGACCGGCTGATCGCAGCGACTCCGGATGCAGGTCATGGCTCGCGCTCAGGATTCTCTGGAACGCAGCCTGAGGACCTCGGCGCGGGCGAACTCGACCCGATCGTCGCTGTCGCCTCCCGACCGTCCGAGCTCATGGGCCAGGTCGAAGACCGCCTCGAGCACCTGGCCGTTGCGGCGGCGCCGACCCAGCCCATGGCCACTCGTGCGGTAGCGCCGGCGTGCCTTGCCATCACCGGCCGCGGCGTCGGCCTCAGCCTGGGTCAGCACGCCGCGGGCCACCTCCGGAGTCAGGATCGGATGGAGGCTGGCCCTCTCCCCGGAGACGGCCAGGCGGAAGACCTGGATCACGATGGCGATCCCGATCAACGGCAGGCCGGCCATCAGCACCACCTGCGCGACGGCCGCAGCAGTGCCGCTGAACAGGCTGGCGACGATCGCCGCCTGTCCGTCCCAGGTGCCGTGCAGCACCATCGCCAGCAGGATCAGCCCGATCCCGCGACCCAGACGGCGCGGTTGCTCAGGCAGACCGAGCGCGTAGATCAGCCCCGTACAGAAGATCGCGCTGAACAAGATGTGCGAGCCGATCCCGGACGCCATCCGTACGGCGAAGGTCGACAGCGATGCCTCGATCTGGTTGGCGCCGAACTGGGTCGGTGCGGACTGGGACACGTAGAGGACGTCCTCGAGGATCTGGAATCCCAGGCCGAGGAAGGCGCCGGCCACGAAGCCGTCGTAGGCCGTGCGCATCACGCCGGGAGCCAGCGCGACGAGCAGGACGATGCCCACCCCCTTCCCCCACTCCTCGGTGAACGGCGCGGCCAGAGCTGGCCCCCAGTCCATGGCGAAGGGCTGCCCGAAGAGCTTCGCGTAGATGCCGAGCAGCGCGTCGTTGGCCGGCAGCGCGATCGCGAAGGTCGCGGCGAACCCGCCCCACAGGAAGGCCATCACCCGCAGGAGCGCGGGATGGGATGCGTAGCGGTCGATGTGCTGGGTGAACCACCAGAACACCGCCCCGTAGATCGCGAAGACGACGAGCGCGAGCCCGATCGCGGGCGCGTAGTAACGGGCGGCGATCGTCGACTGCAGGTTGTACCAACCACCCCACACCACGAAGACACCCCAGACCCAGAAGGCGAGGTTGCGTGGTTGGAAGAAGCGGACACGAGCACCCCAACCGTACGCAGCGATGGCGGCACTGCGCTCCTGGTCGAGGGCGACGAGATCGACGGACGATGAGGTGCTCACGCGCTCTCCTCCTCGAACTCGACGCTGAGGATCATCGCCGAGACCTGCACGGCGACATCCTGGTCGGTGTCGGCCGGACCGGTCGAGGTGACCTCGACTCCCGTGCCGTCGTGGAGGTACGCCGCCAGCACACCGTCCGTGCCGACGCCGCCGTAGCGCGCGAGCAGGCCGTCCTCGCCGTCGCCGCTGCGGATGCCGTGCGGCGCGCCGGTGATGTGAAACCCGCCGCCGGTGGCGTCGGTCGTCTTCTTCAGCTGCCTCATCAGCCCGGGTAGGTCGCCGTCGAAGGCCCCGACGGTGACCGTGAAGGAGACCTCCTCCGAAGTCAGGACCGTCGTCCGAGGCAGCGAGCCGCTCATCGGCTCGTCACCCTCCACGATGCCGGACTCGATGCTCCACCCCGGCGCGGCGGCGAACGACACCCCCGACGACAGCAGCATCCGGTCGCCCGCCGCCGTCACGTCGTCGTACGACAACGCGGCATTGATCGCGGGGAGGCCGAAGTGCGCGACCAGCACGAACGCCAGGACGGCAAGAGCCGGGCGCAGGCTCAGCCGATCGAACCCCCACCAGCGACGATCTGCCGGAACCCATCCAGGTGGCGCCGCCGGAGGGCTCGTCGCTTCAGCGGATGCAGGCGCCATTCAGAGATCCTGTCGGCTCGATTTCACACGGTTTGTGTCAATTTCGAACGGCTTGTCGAAACCCGAGCCAATCGTAGGTGAAGCGCGCTGCGCCGAGGCGCAGGTTCGATGAAGTCGTACTCCCTTGACCTCAAGTCGGCTTCATCTTCGAGCATGGAGGCACACCGATAAGAGATGGAGCTGGACCATGACGGAACGCAACGACCGACCCTCCGTGACCGTGATCGGGATGGGCAACATGGGATCTGCGGTCGCCCGGGCATACCTCGAACGCGGCTACCGGACCACGGTCTGGAACAGGACGGCAGACAAGGCCGAGGCGCTCGCCGACGCGGGAGCCGTCGTCGCGTCCACCGCGGCGAAGGCGGTGGCGGCCAGCCCGCTGACGATCCTCAGCCTGCTGGACAACACCGCGGTCGAGGACGTCCTGGAGTCGGTCGGGCAGGCAGCAGCCGGCCACACCCTGGTCAGCCTGACCAGCGGTTCCCCGGCCCAGGCACGCGCCAACCAGACCTGGGCGATCGAGCGCGGCGCGGCGTACGTCGACGGGAAGATCATGGGAGACCCGCCCGATGTCGGCACACCCAAGGTGTCCCTGGCCTTCAGCGGGGACCGCGACGCCTTCGAGACCGCCGAGCCGGCGCTGCGGGAGCTCGGCACAGTCCTCTACCACGGACCCGACGCCGGGTTCGCGGCCGTGGAGTTCAACGCGCAGGTCGCGATGGGCTACGAGTTCCTGATCGGCTTCCTGCACACCCTCAACCTGGTCGACAGGGAGGGCATGGACCTGGAGGCTTTCACCGGGCGGCTCGCCGGGTCGCTGAACGGTTACGCCGGCCTGCTGCAGATGATGACGGGCGCGATCAAGAGCGGGACGTACGGCCCCGACCTCGGCTCGCTCGACGTCCAGGCAGCACTCATGGACGACCTGATCGGGCACCGGGAGTCGACCGGCGTCGAGGCCGTACGGATGCGGGAGGTGAAGTCGCTGATGGACCGCCGGATCGCCCAGGGCCACGGCGACCAGGGGTTCTCCAGCATGTATGAGCTACTACGTCCCTGAGACCTGCGCCTCCTGCGTGGCGACCTCCGCCTCGGAACGCAGCACGCAGAACTGGTTGCCCTCGGGATCGGCGAAGTGCACCCAGCCGGTCCCGGGGCCGTACTTGCCACGATGGTCGGCGATCTGGGTCGCGCCGAGCTCGAGGAGCCGCTCGACCTCCTCGTCGCGGGTGCCGGTGCGCGGGCGCAGGTCGAGGTGGATCCGCTTGGCGGGAAGCTCCTGGTCGGGCACTTCGATGAACAGCAGCTGGTGGCCGGTCTCCGGGTCGAGGATCATGCACTCCTCGTGACCGGGCAGGTTCGGGTCGCCTTCCACGTCGACGTAGCCGAGCAGAGCCTTCCACCACTCCGAGAGCGCGTACGCGTCGTGGCAGTCGATGGTGGTGTGCGAGACGAAGAGGGTCATGCCCACATCGAAACGTACGCGCGGACCCGAGTCCACCGGGTTATGCGCCTCAGGCGGGCTCGGCGACCTTCTCGTCGATGAACTGCGGGAGCAGCTCGATGGCGATGGGCGCCGCGGCGTCGATCTTCTCCTGCGGCACGTCGCAGATCCGCAGGCAGGTGGCGGCGATCGCCCAAGCCTCGCGGCACGGGATCCGACGGTTCGGGTCCTCGGTGCGCATGTTGATCACGCCCTCGACCTGCTGGATGAGCAGGTCACCCAGCTGCTTGCGGCTGACCGTCGAGCGCACCGTCTTGGAGGCGATCTCGCCGGCCAGGTGTGCATAGTGGCCGGCCAGCTCCGCGTGCTCGTTGCGGAACTCGTCGTAGACCTCGCACTTGGCCACGTCGGGGAGCTGGTAGAGCATGCCGACGTTGTGCGGCACGTCGGCGAGGGTGCGTACGTCGACGAGGACCAGCAGGTAGAGCGCGGTCTCGTAGTCGAGCGGCGGCACCCGGTCGAGGATCTTCTCGACCTTGTCCGTGGTCGGTCGAACCGACCGGCGGAGCAGCTCGCCGAGGATCTCGTCCTTCCCCGCGAAGTGGTAGTAGAGGGATGCCTGGCGGATCCCGACCATGTCGGCGATCTCGCGGGTAGACGTCGCCGCGAAACCCTGGGAGACGAACAGCCGCGAAGCGGCATCCAGGATCTGGTCGCGCGGTGAGGTCGTACCTGAATCGGGAACATGCCTAGGGCGGCCGGGCCGAGAACGCCTAGTTGTCATGTTGCCCATCTAACTCCCATCCAGACTTTCAAGGAAGACTTGAAAGGACTTTATCCTCTACAAAATATGAGTCGTAGGACCTATTGGACATAGCTCGATCGGGCTATGTCCACGATGTGCGTGTTTGCGTCTGTCATCACCCGGACGCATACGCCGTAAGCCCCCATGTACGGCTGAGCACCGGGTCGCGCCACTTGGTTCGGCACTGCCATCCGGTTGTTACCCGCCGTCAGAGGGGCTAACGACGATGTGGGTGACAGGTCACGCATCTGTTGGACATTCGTGTAACGCCTGTGGCGACCGCCACATGATCTTCGACCGATCCGCTCGACTTACTCGTGCTTAGATCCTCCCCATGATTTGCCGGAGCGCGCCCGCCACCGTCCTTCTGGCCCTCGTCTTCCTCATCGCCGGCCCGGCAGTCGGCCCAGCGGCCGGCGCAGCCATGCCACCGAACCCGTACGCCGGCCCGGACGGCACCTGGAACATGCACGGCGACGCCGGGGCGTCCGACACGACTCCGTTCGAGGGACCGGGAGCCGCCCCCTTCCCCGCACAGGCGGTGCCGCTGCCCGCGGTGTGCCCGACGATCCTCAGCGGTGCCGACGGCATGGTGCAGGCGCTGTGCACCGAGTACATCGACCGGGCGCCCAGCCTCTACCTCCTCGACCCCACCACGCTGCTCCCGGTCGCCCGCCGCCACCTCTCGGCCGGCTCGCTACTCGGCGGCGTCTACGCCTACGTCGACAACGAGTCGCGACTCGTCACCGTGGACGGATCCGGCTCCCTGCTCTGGCTGGCGCACTCCCGGCCCGGCCTTCGCTGGTCGATCGACGTGGAGCGCGAGGTGCCAGTGAACCTGCCGGAGGGCGACGCGGTCACCACCGTCGGACCGGGCTATGACGCCAACGTCTGGTTCGCGACCGCCCAGGGCCGCGCCGGGTACGTCACCCCCGACGGCGACATCGTCATCGCGACCCTCGGCGCCGGCGACGAGAAGGTCGCCAACTCCATCTCCAGCGCCCCGAGCGGGGTCGCAGTGACGACCGACCACGCGACGTACCTCCTGCGTGCCGACGGCGACGGCGACGCCGTGCGGACCGTCTGGCGGCAGCCCTATGACCGCGGAGAGGCCCGCAAGCCTGGACAGCTCAGCCACGGCAGCGGGTCGACGCCGACGTTCTTCGGCAAACGCACGGGGGCAGAGTTCGTGGTCATCACCGACAACGCCGCCCCGCGCGAGAACCTCCTCGTCTACCGGGCGCGCGACGGACGGGAGATCTGCCGGCTCCCGATCCTCACCGACGAGAGCAGCGGCACCGAGAACTCCCCCGTGGCCTGGGGGAACTCGGTCTACATCGCCAGCACCTACGGCTATCCCTACCCCGCGCAAGCGACCGAGGACGCGGGCGAGTCCGTACCGGCGAAGGCCGACTTCGCCGGCGGCATGGAGCGCATCGACGTCGACGAGCGCTCCGGCGCCTGTGCGTCGGTCTGGCGCAACGAGGTGCCCTCGGCCGCGGTCCCCCGGCTCTCCCGCGGCGAGAACGTCCTCTACACCGTCACCCGCCGAGGCAGCGGGCTGACCTGGCGCCTGGCCAGGATCGACCCGGCCGACGGCCAGATCCTCTCCGAGACCTTCCTCGGTCTCGGGCCGCTGGCCAACACGCTGCAGATGGTCGGCACGATCCTCCCCGACGGCACCCTGCTCCAAGGCACGCTCGCCGGCCTGGTCGCCGTGCGGCGCTGAGGCGACTCTCACGCGGACAGCGACAGATCGCGGCTCGGACCCGGCCTAGGATCATTCCGTGGGGAAACAGCAGACACAGTGCCGCCGTGACGAGGACCTGACCGGGCAGCTCGGCACCAGGCTGCGGCACTTCATGCATCTGGAGTCGACGAGCGCCACGCTGCTGGTGATCGCCTCGCTGCTGGCGCTGGCCTGGGCCAACTCGCCGTGGTCCCACGGCTACGAGCACCTGTGGGAGACGGTGTTCTCGGTCCGGTTCGGGGACGTCGGCCTCTCGATGGACCTGCACCACTGGGTCAACGACGGCCTGATGGTGGTCTTCTTCTTCGTCGTCGGTCTGGAGGTACGCCGCGAGCTCGCCGTCGGCGAGCTCACCGACCGCCGCCGCATGGTGGTCCCGCTGATCGCCGGTGCGGGCGGCCTGCTGCTGCCGGCGATGATCTACCTACTGCTGAACCCCTCCGGTGAGGCGGCGCGCGGGTGGGGCATCGTGATCGGCACCGACACCGCGTTCCTGCTCGGGATGCTGGCGCTGGTCGGGCCTGCGGTCTCGACCCAGCTGCGCATCTTCCTGCTCACGTTGACCGTCATCGACGACATCGTCGCGGTCAGCGTGATCGGGGTCGCCTACACCGAGAATCTCGAGGTCGGTCCGCTGGTCGTGGCCGGGCTGGCCCTGATCGGGATCTTCGTGCTCGACCGGGTGAAGGTGTGGCGGGCCGGGCCCTACGTACTCCTCGTCCTGATCGCCTGGGTGGCCACGCTCGGCGCCGGGCTGCATGCCTCGATCGCGGGGATGCTGGCCGGCCTCTTGGTGCCGGCCGCGGAGCCGACCCGGGCCCAGATGGAGGTCGCGACCTCGCGGTTCCGGGCTTTCCGGCAGTCCCCGCTGCCGACGCTGCAGCGCGAGACCCGCGACGAGCTGACCCGCACGATCTCGGTCAACGAGCGCCTCCAGGAGACGCTGCACGTGCCGACGAGCTATCTCATCGTGCCGGTCTTCGCGCTCGCCAACGCGGGCGTCGACCTGCGCAACGGGGTGCTCGGCGAGGCGCTGCGCTCGCCGGTGACCTGGGGGGTCGTGGCCGGCCTGGTCCTGGGCAAGACCCTCGGGATCGGCGGCGGCGCGCTCGTCGCCACGCGGCTGCGGCTCGGAAGGCTGCCCCAGGGCGTCGGTGGCGGCCATGTTCTCGGCGGCGCGGCGCTGTCGGGGATCGGCTTCACCGTCGCGCTGCTGATCACCACTCTCGCATTCGACTCCGAGACGCTGCAACGCGACGCGATCGTCGGCGTACTCATCTCCGTGGTGCTCGCCTCCGCGCTCGGCTGGGTGATCTTCCAGGTCGCCGCACGCTTCCTCGGGCAGCGGGACGCGGCCCTGCCGAAGCTGCTCTCACCCCCGGTCGACCCGGAGCGCGACCACGTCTATGGCGCCGAGGACGCCGAGGTCACCCTGGTCGAGTACCTCGACTACGAGTGCCCCTTCTGCGCCCGTGCCACCGGCACCGCGAACGAGGTCCGGGACTACTTCGGGCCCCGGATCCGCTACGTCGTACGCCACCTGCCTCTCACCCAGCACCCGCATGCCGAGCTGGCCGCCGTCGCCGCCGAGGCGGCCGCCCGGCAGGGCAAGTTCTGGGAGATGCACAAGCACCTCTTCGAGCATCAGAACGAGCTCGAGCACCAGGACCTGGCGGGCTACGCCGGGGTGCTCGGGCTCGACGTCGAGCAGTTCCTCCGCGACCTCGAGGATCCGGCGCTGGCCGAGCACGTCCGCGAGGACATGGCCTCGGCCAACGCCAGCGGCGCCCGCGGCACCCCGACGTTCTTCGTCGGGTCACACCGCCACGAGGGCCGCTACGACGCCCGCACCCTCATCGCCGCGCTCGAGCGCTCTGCCACCGGGGAGACCGCTCGGCTCGGGATCCGATCGCGCCGTTAGCCGAGGCCCGGCCGCGCAGCGCCAGCCACGTCGCGAGCAGCACGATGACGAGCATGACGACGTTGTGCGCGTACTTCGGCCCCGGCGCGACGTCGCCGATGAGGGGGAAGTAGGTGAAGGCCAGCAACCCCCGCTCGAGCAGGAAGGCCGCACCGACCGCCGCCGAGTGCCGGACGGTCCATGCTCGCGTCCTGGCGGCAAGCAGGATCAGGACCCCGATGGTCGCCGTCGCGGTCATCGCGGCGGCCACGCCCAGCCACGTCGCAGGCATCAGATCAGGTACGAACGCGAGGACGAACGCGACGCCGAGGACCAACCAGACCGAGACCCCACGTGCCCCGGCGTGGTCCCCTTGGCGGCGCCGTCCGACGATGACAGCGAGGACCACCAGAGCGCCGACCACCGCGGCCGTGCCGAGCAGCTGGCCCTGGCTCCCCGACCGTGACTCCGGGTCGCTCACGATCAGCGCGGCGGCGACGGCGTACGCGATCGCGGCGAAGGTGATGCCGATCGGCCCGAGCCACGGCTTCCGGGCCCGGGCGGGCACCCACGCCTCGGCCAGCGCGACAGGCGCGGCGAAGCTGAAGATCACGTGGCCGACGATGAACGAGTAGGCGTTGTAGCCGCTGAGCCCGATGGCTGGGATGAGAGTCGGCTCCCGGTTCTCCTCCCAGCCCTCGTAGCCGCCGTAGTCGGCGCTGAACAGCGACTGGTCGATCAGGCCGGCCTGTGCCGTACCCAGCGCCGCGAAGACCAGCAGCAGGCTCGGCCAGCCCCAGCCGAAGCGACGCGCCAGCTCCCGGCCCAGCAGCGCCGGCGCGCCGTAGAGCGCGCCGAAGAAGACCAGTGAGAAGGCGATCCCTCCCGGGTCGCCGGTGCTGTCCGAGTACGCCGCCAACAGCTCGGCCCCGATCCCGCACAGCACCAGCAGGCCCGCGATCTGGAGCACCTTGCTCCGGTCGCGGCGAGAACGTTCACCGGCTGCCCCCTCCGGCGACCGTCGCGCCGCCAGCCGCCGGACCAAGGCGTACGCCGCAGCAGCCAGCCCCGCCATCTGGACCCATCGCGCCACGGCAACCGGCAGCCCGCGGTCGCCGATCAGGTCCGGTCCGAGGCCGGAGCCGATCGAGGCGACCGTCACCACGCTGACTGCGACCAACCCGAGGACGGCACCGAAAGCGCCGCGCCACCACCAGGTCACGGCCGCACCGACCAACAGGATCGGCACTCCCGGCGGGATCCGGAGCCCACCGTCCGCGGCCGCCGGGCCGACGACACCGAGCCCGAGCAGGCCGAGCATCGCGACCAGAAGTCCGGCGGGGGCCAACCGTGGGAAGCGCATGGATCCAGGCTAGGAACCTGCCGGCCGGGCCACATCGACCTTCTGTCGGTGCGGCCCGCGACTTTGGTCGCGCCGGGCTCAGACCTCCGTGGTCGACTCCTCCTCGGCCTCCGCGGGAGCTCCGTCCCGCTGCGGGCGCCAGAACGCGGCGAGGAGCAGGGCGGTGCCGAGGACACCGGCGCCGAGCGCGACCGCGCCGCCGATCCAGCCGTCGTAGACGATGTCGAGGGCCGCGTCGAGCGAGATCGTCCCGGGTCCGGTGACCCCGAGCACGACCGCGACGACGGCCAGGATCATGACGTACTCCCAGCCGTCCTTGAAGATGAAGAACCCGTTGGGGCGGTGCGCGAGCAGCGCCGCGACGAGCATCACCGCGACGACGCCGGCCGCTGCCAGCGGCGTGATCAGGCCCAGGATCAACAGCACGCCGGCGCCGATCTCGGTCACCACGCTGGCCCACGCCTGCAGGGTGCCGTGGCGCAGGCCGAGGCTCTCGAACCAGCCCGCGGTGCCGGCGATCTTGCCGCCTCCGCGCCAGTGGTTGACGCCGTGGGCGATCATCGTGCCACCCACCGCGAGCCGGAGAAGCATCAGAGCCAGGTCGACGGGGTCCATCACAGAAGTCCTCGGTGTTGTGGGGTTGGAGTGGCCCAGCCTAGGAGGAGTCCGGTCACGATGGGTGCAGCGACGCCGTAGAGGCGCTCAGGTACGAAGGCCGGGCCGGGCGATGACGACATAGAGGAGCGCCCCGAGCCAGCCGAGGAAGATCATGAGCAGGACGTAGAGGATCTTGCTCTGGTCGGCCGCGGCCCACACGCTGTCCGGTGTCCGGAGAGCCTGCACCAGCATCACCAGCCACCACACGGTGAGTGCGAGCCAGACCAGCAGCAGCACGATGCCACCGATCAGGGAAGCCCACTCGGCTCCGGTGGGCAGACCGATCATCGGTGTCATGGCAGCTCGCCCGCCATGTGGCTGGTGGTGATGTCGGAACGCTGCGCCAGCAGCATCGGCATCAGCCCGACGACCTGGTTGCGCAGGTCGTCCAGGGCGCCGTCGCGACCGTTGAGGTAGCCCAGGAGCGCCTGCTGGAAGACGCCGTCGAACATCCCGTAGGCGACCGGCGCCGCGATCGCGGGCTCGGTGCTGGCGAGCGCGGCGTAGCGGTTCACGACCCGGGCGATCATGTCCTCCAGGCTCTGGTCGATCTGGGTGACCGCCTCGCGGAGGCTCTCCTCGAACATGGACTGCGAGCGCAGGTCGTACCAGAGCCGGTGCATCGGCGCTTCCTCGACGATCGTCTCGACGAGCTTGTCGCCGAACCGGAGGACGAGGTCATCGGGAGAGGTCGCCTCGGCGACGACACCGTCGTAGCGGTGGACGCAGGTCTGCTTGTAGTAGCGCACGCAGTAGACGATCAGCTCGAGCTTGTCGTTGAAGTAGTAGTGCACGACGCCGTGGCTGAACTCGGAGTTGTTGGCGATCTCCCGCAGGCTGGCGCGGGCGTAGCCCAGCTCCCCCAGCGTGCGCAGCGCCGACTCGGCGAGCGCCTTGCGGCGTTCGTCGTGCTTGTCGGCAGGCGTGCGGCGGGGCGACTTGGGTGCGGCGACCTGGGTCATGGGCGGAAACGATACCCCCTCCCGTGCGTCGTTCGATGCCATCCGGACCATTTTCTGGTCAATCGTCAAGAGAAATCTTGACACTCGTCAAGAATCGCGATTGTCTGTGAGCCCGATCACAGCGACGAAGGAGTCACAGATGACCGATCTGAGTGGACGTACAGCACTCGTCACCGGCGGTGCCCAAGGCTTGGGCGAGGGAATGGCCCGAGCGCTCGCGGCGGCCGGCGCCAAGGTGGCCGTCGCTGACCTGAAGGACGATCAGGGCGCCAAGGTGGCCGAGTCCATCGGCGGCACCTTCGTGCACCTCGACGTCACCGACGACGCCTCCTGGGAGGCGGGCGCGGCCGCTGCGGTCGACGCACTCGGCGGGCTCGACATCCTGGTCAACAACGCCGGTGTCGAGATCACCAGCCTGGTCACCGAGCTCGACCCGAACGACGTGAAGAAGATGCTCGAGGTCAACGTGCTCGGCACCGCCCTCGGCCTCAAGCACGGGCTTCGTACGATGCGGCCCGACGGCGCCGCCGGCAACGGCGGCGTGATCGTCAACGTCGCCTCGGTCGCGGCCACCATCGCCTTCCCCGGCATCTCGGTCTACTCGGCCACCAAGAGCGCCGTCGACCGGCTGACCCGCGTGGCGGCGATGGAGAGCGGCAAGCTCGGCTACGGCGTACGCGTCAACTGCATCTACCCCGGACTGGTCCCGACCGAGATGGGTGCCGGGCTCGCCAACGACGTCGCCCAGCTCGGTCTCTTCGAGTCTCCGGAGGCGGCCGTCGGCGGCGTCGTCGAGCTGACCCCGTCGGGACGCCTCGGCACCGTCGAGGACATGGCCAACGCGGTCGTCTTCCTGGCCTCCGACCAGGCGGCCTTCGTCAACGGAGTCGGCCTCGCGGTCGACGGCGGAATGGGGATGTGAACATGAGCCAGAACAAGCCTGTCGTCGTCTACGGCGCCTCCGGCTACACCGGCCGGCTGGTGTGCGAATACCTGCGCGAGCTCGGTGTGCCGTTCGTGGCCGCCGGCCGCTCCAAGGACAAGCTGGTCGCCTCGATGGCGGCCAACGTGCCCGGCATCGAGACCGCCGACTACGAGATCGCCGAGGTCGAGCACTCCGTCGAGGCGCTCACCGAGCTGCTCACCGGCGCACGCGTCGTCCTCAACACCGTCGGCCCGTTCTCGCAGTACGGTCCGGAGGTCGTCCAGGCCGCGCTGGCCGCCGGGGTCCACTACACCGACACCACCGGCGAGCAGGACTGGCTGATCACCTGCGACGAGACGTACAGCGAAGGGTTCGCCGAGAAGGGCCTGCTGCTCGCGCCGGGCATCGCGCAGATGTACACCACCGGCGAGATCGCGGCCGAGATCTGCCTCGAGCAGCCCGGCCTCGACACCCTCGACATCGCGGTCTTCTGGGGTGGCTCCCCCACGATCGCCTCGACCCGCACGATCCTCGTGAACGCGGCGACCTCGAAGGCTCACTACCTCGAGCAGAACGCGTACGTCGAGTTCGACCCCACCGCCGGGCTGGTCCCGCTGGTGGTGCCGGGCCAGCACGAGCTGGCGCTCTCGCTGCCGTGGGGCGGCACCTCGCACCCGGTCTGGTACCGCCGCGACCCGAAGGTGGCCAGCTGCAAGGCCCAGGGTGGCGTCTTCAACGCCGCGCTGATGAACGGGGTGCCGCAGATCGTGGCGGCTGCGCTGGAGGCGACCAAGGACATGGACGCCGAGCAGCGCGACGAGGCGCTGACCGCCACGGCCGCCCAGGTGATGAACCAGATGCCGCCGCGCGAGAACCCGCGGCTGAACAAGTCGCTCGACTCGGTGCACGCCTCCGGCCCGCTGGGGCGCGCGCACTGCGTCATCCACGGCAACCAGAACTACAAGCAGACCGGGCTGCTGCAGGCGTACGTCGCCTACTCGCTGCTGCAGCAGCCGCCTCGCCGGGTGGGCTTCGCCTCGGGCTGCCAGGCGTTCGGCCACCGCGAGCTCCTCGGCCAGCTGCAGGCCTTCGGGCTGGTCTCGGAGCCGGTCGTGACCCGGCAGCGCGGCTGAGGGCGGCCCGATGCGGCTCGTCGACTATCTGGACAAGGGTGCCTCGCTCGGAGGCGACGCGCCCTGTCTCGTCTGCGGCGAGGAGACCTGGTCGTACGCCGAGGTCGTCGATCTCTCGGTGCGTGTCGCCGCGGGCCTGCGGGCCCGCGGCGTCGCCCCGGGCGCGAAGGTCGCCATCCTCTCGGCCAACGACCCCGTCGCCTTCGCCGCCGTCTTCGGGATCAGTCGTGCGGGGGGTGTCTGGTGCCCCATCAACCCGCGCAGCGAGGCGGCGGAGAACCGGGAGCTCCTCGACCTCTTCGGCTGCTCGGCGCTGATCTTCCAGTCGGCCTTCGCCGGCCTGGTCGACCAGATCCGCGGAGATCTGCCGGAGCTGACCACCCTGGTCTGTCTCGACGCGACCTATGACTGGGCGATCGGCTGGGACGACTTCCTCGGCTCCGCCGACGAGGTGTTCGAGCCGGCCGATGACATCGACGACCTGGCGATGGTCGTCGGCACCGGCGGGACCACCGGGCGGCCCAAGGGCGTCATGCTCACCGGCGCCAACCTGGAGACGATGTCGGCCATCACCCTGATGGCCTACCCGTGGCCGGGGGCGCCTGAGCGTCCGACCTATCTCGCGCTCGCGCCGCTCACCCATGCCGCCGGGGTGCTCTGCTTCCCGGTGCTGTGCCTGGGCGGCAAGATCGTGGTGATGCGTACGCCGGACGTGGGGGCGTTCCTCGAGCACATCGAGCACCACCACGTCACCCATACGTTCCTGCCGCCGACACTGATCTACCTGGTGCTGGACCACCCGGCGCTGAAGTCGACCGACCTCGACTCGCTGCGCTGCTTCTGGTACGGCGCGGCGCCGATGTCGGCGACCCGTCTGGAGGAGGCGTTGAGCCGGATCGGTCCGGTGATGGCGCAGCTGTTCGGGCAGACCGAGGCGCCGATGATGATCGCGACCATGGCGCCTGCCGACCACTTCCACGAGGACGGCACCGTCGCCACCGAGCGCCTCTCCTCGGCCGGTCGTCCGGCACCGCTGGTGACCGTGTCGATCATGGGCGAGCGCGGCGCGCTGCTCGGCTCCGGTGAGCGTGGCGAGATCGTCGTACGCAGCTCCCTGGTCATGCGCGGCTACCTCGACAACCCCGAGGCGACCGCCGAAGCGAGCGCGCACGGCTGGCACCACACCGGCGACATCGGGTTCCTCGACGAGGACGGGTTCCTGCACATCGTGGACCGCGCCAAGGACATGGTGATCACCGGCGGGTTCAACGTCTACTCCACCGAGGTCGAGCAGGCGCTGATGACTCACCCCGCCGTCGCCGACTGCGCCGTGATCGGCCTTCCCGACGAGAAGTGGGGCGAGCGTGTCACCGCCGTCGTCCTGCCCCGGCCCGGCGCCGAGGTCGACGTCGCCGAGCTCAAGGCCTACGTCAAGGAGCGGATCGGCGCGGTCAAGACCCCGAAACAGATCGAGGTCTGGCCGGACCTGCCGCGATCCAAGGTCGGCAAGGTGCTCAAGACCGAGATCAAGAAGAGCCTTGTTCGTGGTGCCGAGTAAGGCACTCAGCCCGGGAACGAGGCGGGTTCCGCGGCGTACGCCACCATCCAGCTCGGCTCGATGGTGGCGTAGACGACACCCGGTCCCTCCCAGGTCTGCGGGTCCGAGCCGTAGAACTTGGTGAAGTAGGCGTTGTGGTCCTCGAACTCCGGACCCTCGGAGACCACGTGCGCGCTGCCGTGGGTGAAGACGCCGATGCGCTCCCCGTCGACGTGGGTCGCGCTGACGGCGGGGCGGGCGAGCATGTGCTTGGCCTTGATGGCGGTGGGAGAGGTCCCGAACAGCCAGCGACCGTGTACGAAGTGGCCGTCGACGCAGCTCGTCCGCGGCTCACCGCGGGCGGTCACGGTGGCCAGCACCAGCACCTTCATGCCCGTCAGCTCGGTGACGAGCTGACGGGCGTTCAGGCGCTGTTGGTCGTTGACGATGCCGGTCAGATGGCCGCTCGCGCGGCCGATCGAGGCGTCCAGGAGGTGTTGCAGGTCGGCGATCTCTTCGTCTGTCTCGAGCACACGACGAGTCTCACACCGACGGCTCCGGATTCGCTTGACCGTTCTTGCGCGACTATTCGATCGCGGCGACGATCTCCGGCGGGATGGCGGTCGACCCCGAGCCGTCGGCGGCGACGACCACGTAGACGACCGACACGGCGCAGGTGACGTCCTCGCCCCGGCGGAACTCGAACTCGAGCGTGAAGCTCTTGGTGCCGATCCGAGTGGTGCGCACCGGCACCTGGACGCGGTCGCCGAAGCCGATGCCGGCCTTCCAGTCCAGGTCGGCGTGGGCGAGCTGAACGTCGACGCCCAGCTCCTGCCAGCGGCCGTACGGCACCCCGCGGGTGTCGATGAAGTGGGTCATCGCCTCATCGACGTAGGTGAGGTACCAGCCGTTGAACATCACCCCCTGCATGTCGACCTCGAGGTAGCGGGGCGTGAACTCGTAGACCGTCGTCACGGCCGCTCCTTCGCGGGCAGGATCCGCCCGCTGACCTCGCCGAGCGCGATCCGGCCGCCGCCCGGCGCGGGCGCGGTGGCGGTGATGGTCACCTCGTCGCCGTCCTCCAGGAACGTACGCACCGACCCGTCGTCCAGCTTGAACGGCTCGGCCCCCGACCAGCTGAGCTCGAGCAGCGAGCCGCGCTGGCCCGGCTCGGGGCCACTGATCGTGCCGCTGGCGAACAGGTCGCCGACACGCAGCGAGGCGCCGTTGGCGGTCATGTGCGCGAGCATCTGCGGCGCGGTCCAGTACATGGTGGCGAACGGAGGCTCTGCGACCAGCGAACCGTTGAGCCGGACCTCGAGGGCGAGGTCGAGGGCCCAGGGCTCCAGCGCCGAGTCGTCCAGGTAGCCGGTCAGCGGAACGTCGCGTTCCGGCGGCCGGACCCGGGCCGCCTCGAGTGCGGCGAGCGGGAGGACCCACGGCGAGATCGAGGTGGCGAACGACTTGCCGAGGAACGGGCCCAGCGGGACGTACTCCCAGGCCTGGATGTCGCGCGCCGACCAGTCGTTGAGGAGCGTGATCCCGAAGATGTGGTCGGCGGCCTCGGCGAGCGGGACCGGGTGGGCCATCTCGGAGCCGACGCCGACCACGAACCCGAGCTCGGCCTCGATGTCGAGCCGGATCGAGGGGCCGTCGACGATCCCGTCGGGCGTCTTCCGCAGCCCGGTCGGCCGGACGACGTCGGTGCCGGAGACGACCACCGTGCCGGAGCGGCCGTGGTAGCCGATCGGCAGGTGCTTCCAGTTGGGCGTCAGCGGCTCGGAGTCGGGACGGAACATCTTCCCGACGTTGGACGCGTGGTGCTCGGAGGCGTAGAAGTCGACGTAGTCGGCCACCGTGAACGGCAGCAGCAGGTCGGTGTCCTCGATCGGCACCAGGTGCGGCCTGACCTCGGCCTCGCAGGCGGGGTCGCTGAGCAGCCGGGTCACCTCCGCGCGCACCTGCGCCCACACCTCCGGGCCCGAGGCGAGCAGCCCGTCGAGGCCACCCTCGCAGTGCCCGGCCAGGCCCTCGGCCGCCGCGACGACGTCGAGCACCAGGTCACCGATCCGCACTCCGAGTCGCGGGGTGGAGTCCGCGGAGGTGCGGAAGGTGGCGTACGGAAGCGCCTCGAGGCCGAACTGACTGTTGTTGATGTCCAGCCACGATGTCACTGGCGGCCTCCCGCCCAGGTCCAGGCGTACTTGCCGTCGTCGACCGTGGCGCCGGCCTCGCCGACCTCCAGGGGCCGGAAGGTGTCGACCATGACCGCGAGCTCGTCGAAGAACTCCGCGCCGAGGCTGCGCTCCATCGCGCCCGGCTGCGGCCCGTGGGCGTGGCCGCCGGGGTGGAGGGTGATCGAGCCGATGCCTATGCCGGAGCCCTTGCGGGCCTCGTAGTCGCCACCGACGTAGAACATGACCTCGTCGGAGTCGACGTTGGAGTGGTAATAGGGCACCGGCACTGCGAGCTCGTGGTAGTCGACCTTGCGGGGCACGAAGTTGCAGATCACGAAGTTGTTGCCCTCGAAGACCTGGTGCGCGGGCGGCGGCTGGTGGACCTTGCCGGTGATCGGCATGTAGTCGGCGATGTTGAAGACGTACGGATAGAGGCAGCCGTCCCAGCCCACCACGTCGAACGGGTGGTGCGGGAGGACGTGGACCGAGCCGGCGATGCCGCCGGCGCCCGGGCCGCGGTGCTTGATAAGGACCTCAATTCCTTGGGCCTCCGCCTCGGTCGCGTCCACGGTCTGCGGTTCGGTCGGGAGCCGGAGGTCCCGCTCGCAGTACGGGGCGTGCTCGAGGAACTGGCCGAACCGGGAGAGGTAGCGCTTCGGCGGGGCGATGTGGGAGTTCGCCTCGATCGCGTAGACCCGCAGCGGAGCGTCGCCGACCGGCACCCACCGGTGGGTGGTGGCACGCGGGATCACCACGTAGTCGCCCTCCCCCACCATCAGGTCGCCGAAGACCGTCTCGACGACGCCGGTCCCGGACTCGACGTAGACACACTCGTCGCCGATCGCGTTGCGGTAGAGCGGCGAGGTCTCCCCCGCCACCGCATAGTGAAGACGTACGTCGCCGTTGCCAAGCACCAGCCGGCGCCCGGTCACCGCGTCGTGACGCTTCCACTCGTCACCAGGGAAGAGGTCGTGAAGCCCGAGGTGCATCGGGCGCAGCGGATGGTTGGGGGTGGTGCTGTGGTCGGGCAGCTCCCAGATGCGTACGTCCTTCACCGCCGAGGGGATGTGGCGGTGGTAGAGCAGGGAGGAGTCCGAGGAGAACCCCTCCTCGCCCATGAGCTCTTCGTAGTAGAGATTCCCTTCTCCGTCGCGGTGTTGGGTGTGCCGCTTGGGCGGGATGTGCCCGCGCTGTTGGTAATGCGCCATACCCCGGATCGTACGTGACCTGGACCACAGCGATCACGGGGGCCGAACGTCCTGAATTCGCCCCAGGTACCTCCCGGGGCATGCCTCACTCCCCTAGGCTCCGGAGATGCCCTCCGACACCCCCGAGACCCTCTTCGTCGCACACGCGACGGGTCGTCTCCTGCATGTCCGGGCCTGCCCCCAGCTCCTCGGCCTCGACGCCCCGATCAGGGCCACCGCCGCACAGATCGAGACGCTGGGCACGTGCGCTTGGTGCACCAAGGAGCTCTCCGAGGCCGGCCGAAAATACTTCGACTCCGTCGAACAGGCCGTACGCACCCTCGACCCCTCCGACGATGCTGTCCGGGCTACCGAGGCGGCGCTCGGGGACGTCGAGTATGAGCTCGTCTGGGTTCCGCCTAGCTATTCGCATATTGCTGTCGGGGACAAGGAACATGCGGTTGCTTGGATCGGCCGGGGTTGTGTGATGCATGAGGATGGGCGGCTTATCGACTTCGGTTGAGGGTGGTTGGTCTTCACCCGTTCTCGCGGGCTGTGTTTTCGGGGTTGGTCTGGGCCGCCGACCCGTTCTTGGAGGGTCTTCTCGCCAGACCCCGGAGTAAAGGACGGCCTTCGGCCGCCGGCTTCGCCGGTCGCCTGCGGCGATCCTTGACACCGGGGCCCGTCGAGAAAAATTTGGCTGGCTATCGGGGCGGCGGCCCGGGTGTGGCGCAGCGGACTCTTGCCTGGGAGAGGTGAGGTTGATGGGGCGGAGGGGTGGCCCTTCGGGCCACTTACCGTCCACAGATGCTAGGTCGTTCGCTCACCGCGAAAACAGTGGTTGACCTGGGAAAATAGATGGTCAGAGAAAGGCTGGAGGCGTAGAATCAGACCCATCACAACACCTCTTTGAAGGGAGGGATGGCGATGAGTCTCGAACGCGACACGAACCCGTGGGGAACCGACCCTGACGATGCGATCGACGCAGAGATGACTGCCATCGAATCCTCCCTCGACAGACTGTTCACCCGGGACCCCGCCTATTGGCGCACCGGGCAGAAGAAGGACTCGCTGGAGCGACTGGAGAAAGCCCAGGCGCGGATGGCCGCGTTGAAGCTGCGGGTGCTCGCCACGGCGGGCGACATCGCCGAGGAGACCGGCGCCAAGGACGCGTCGGCGTGGATGCGCGCCGAGTTGCTGGTCGACAAGGCCGTGGCCCGCTCGCAGATCAAACTCGCCGCCAGTGTCGCCAAGTACGACCTCGTTGCCGCCGGTCTCGCCGAGGGCGTCGTGTCCCAGGACAAGGCCCGGGTGATCACCAAGGCGCTCGACAAGATCGAGACCAACCCGGTCGCGAGTGTTGAGGATCTGGCGTTGGCTGAGAAGCTGCTTGTCGACTACGCCACCCACCTGACCGCCAACGAACTCCGCATCGTCGCGAAACGGATCCTGCGCGAGGTCGACCCGGTCCGGTTCGAAGACGCCGAAGCCAAAGCATTGTTGGCTGAGGAAGAACGCGCCCAGCAGAAGACCGCCCTGCGGGTGTGGGACAACCACGACGGCACCATCGGATTCGACGGCGTTCTCCCGGTCTCGATGGGGATGAGGTTCAAGCGCCTCGTCGAGGCCTACGCCCAACCCCGCAAACAGCAGCTCGTCGGCAAGGGTGCCCCGCTTCCGCCCTGGGAACGGCTGATGGGGCAAGGCTTCGCCCGGCTCCTGGAGACCGTCGACCCCGCCACGTTGCCTCGCCACGGTGGCGACGCCACCACCATCAACGTGGTCATCAGCCTCGAGGAGCTCCGCAAGGACCTCGGCGTTGCCACCCTGGGCTATGACGAGACCAACGGCACCACCATCAGTGCGGCGGAGGCGCGGCGGATGGCGTGCAACGCCACCATCATCCCGTGGGTGCTGGGTAGTGACGGTCAGGTCCTCGACGCTGGCCGGGACAGCAGGTTCTTCCAGCCCATCCAACGCAAGGCCATGCGACTCCAGCAGAATTGCTGCCAAGCCGAAGGCTGCGACATGCCACCGGAATGGTGCGACGCCCACCACCTCGAACCCTGGGCCGCCGGCGGGAAGACAGATCTCAAGGACGGGGCATTGTTGTGTCCACATCATCACCGCTTGGCGCACAATCCGGCCTACGTCCATGAGCGGCTACCCGACGGCACGATCCGGTTCACCCGCCGCCCCTAACCTGCTGCGCTGCGACGCCCTCGTCTCCACACTCGCGGTTCCCTCCTGGCGGGGACACTTCCCCACCCCGGTGAAGGTTCCCCACGCTCCGGAGGGTGGGGAACCTGCGCGCCCGTGGGGATCTCTTCGAATCAGTGGGGAACTCCTCACCCTGCCAGCACCGAGCCGCCCGCGCACGACCAGCCACAGCCCCAAGCCCGCACCCAACTGAATCCGCTGCGCCACACCCTCGCCGCCGACCCGATACAGGCGAAATCTTTCTCGATCGGGTGCCGGGTCAAGGATCGCCGGAGGCGACCGGCGAAGCCGGCGGGCGCAGCCCGTCCTTGACGCGGTGCGCGATCGAGAAACAATCGAACCAAGGGTCGGCGGCGAACCCTGAAACGAAGCCACGGCCCCTTCCGCGCGGCGGACCGGGACCAAACCAAGACTCGACAAAGCCCCACCACCGACCCCGCCAACAGGCGGTATCCTCGAAACATGACCGCGTTGCCCGAGTGGATGCACCCTCCCCGTGAGGAGGGTTGGTACTCCGAAGACCTCGACATGCTCGTCGAGGCGCCGCGTCATACCGAACTCATCGACGGAGCCCTGGTCTTCAATATGTCACCGCAGCGCCGCTGGCACAGTCGGCTCGTCACGGCCCTGACCAACTCGCTGACGGCGCAGGCGCCGGACGGGTTCGAGGTGGATCGGGAGCTGACGGTGGTGCTGGACCGGCGCAACCGGCCGGAGCCGGACGTGCTGGTGAGCACGGCACGGATCTCCGACCAGGCGTCGTTCTACGATGCTGATTCCGTGGTCCTGGTGATCGAGGTGGTCTCGCCGGAGTCCGAGCACCGCGACCGGTCGGTGAAGCCGCAGAAGTACGCCGAGTCGGGCATCTCCCACTACTGGCGGATCGAGAACGAGGACGGCGCGCCCGCGATCCATGTCTACGAGCGCGACGACCTCACCAACGCCTACGTCCCGATCGGGATCTTCCGCGACCGACTCGACGTCCCGGTGCCGTTCCCGGTCAAGATCGACCTCACCGATCTGCTCCGCTGACGTCCTCCGTCGGCACCTCGGGCACCTCGGCGTGCAGCTGTTCCTGCTGGACGAGGTGGAGGTAGGAGAGGTGGCGCTCGTACTGGTCGAGGACGTCACCCATCAGCTGCTCGCGTGAGTAGCCGTTGACGTCGTAGCCCTGGGTGCCCTCGGCGAGGTGGACCTCGGTGCGGAAGTAGACCTCGCCGGTGACCCGGCCGACCGCGAAGGTCGGCGCCGGGCACGGCAGCGGGGTGAGCTTGTAGACGAACGCCGGCGCGTCCTCGAGATCGGTGTGGAGCTGGACACCGGCGATGCCGCGTACGGCCTTGGTCTCGGTCACGACCGAGGACAGCCCGTGCGACGAGAGCTCGGCGGCGACCTCCTCGAGGACCGGCTTCGCGACCATGCCGATGAACCGCTCGGTGTCCCTGGCCGTGGGATAGGTGACCGAGCGGCGCAGCCGCTGCGACAGCGACGGACGTACGCCTCCCTCGGCTGCCCCGACCAGGCGGGCCGAGGAGATCGCGGCCGGGAGGGCGTAGCGCACGCTGTCCGTCTTGAACGACTCCAGCCGTAGCGATCGGTAGAGGCCGACCGCGACCAGCGCCAGCACTATCGAGAACGGCAACCCCATGATGATCGTCGCGTTGGTCAGTGTTGTCAGCCACGCGTCCCCGCCGGCGAACATCAGGGCGAGGGTGAGCGCGCCGATCGCGAACGACCAGAAGATCCGTACCGGGATCGAGCAGTCGGCCATCGGGTGCGGCAGCCGCGAGGTGAAGTTTCCCATCACCAGCGCGCCGGAGTCGGCCGAGGTGACGTAGTAGAGGAAGCCGGTCAGCGTCGCGACCGCGATCACCAGGGTCCCCGCCGGGTAGGCCTCGAGGAAGGCGTAGAAGCCCTGGGCGTAGTTGCTGTTGGTCAGCTCGCCGAACTCGGCGTCCCCACCGCGGATCCGGCCCAGAGCGCTGTTGCCGAAGATCGAGACCCACAGCAGGATGAAGCCGAACGGGATCATCATCACGCCGATCAGGAACTGCCGGATCGTGCGCCCACGCGAGATCCGCGCCAGGAACAGCCCGACGAACGGCGACCAGGCCACCCACCACGCCCAGAAGAAGAGCGTCCACAGGTTCTTCCAGACCCCGACGTCGGGGTTCTCGACGGTGTCGTACGGCATCGTGTCGAAGCTCATCCCGGGCAGGTGCACCAGGTAGTCACCGAGGTTCATCACCAGCGAGTTGAGCAGGAACGCGGTGTCGTCGGAGAAGAGCACGTAGAGCATCAGCGCCAGCGATAGCAGCACGTTGAGCTCGGAGAGCCGGCGGATGCCCTTGTCGACCCCGGAGACCGCCGAGATGGTGCCGAGCAGCACGGCCACCACGACCAGGCCGACCTGCGCCCCGCGGCCCTCGGGGATGTCGAAGAGGACGTTGAGCCCCGCGTTGAGCAAGGCGATCGAGATGCCGAGCGAGGTCGCGATGCCGAAGATGGTGCCGAGCACCGCGGCCATGTCGATGCCGTCACCGAGGCGCCCGTGGACCCGCTTGCCGAAGATCGGGTAGAGCGCCGAGCGGATCGAGAGAGGCAGCCCGTGACGGAAGGAGAAGTAGCCCAGCGCCATGCCCATGACGGCGTACATCGCCCAGCCGGACAGGCCGTAGTGGAACAGCGTCCAGCCCACCGCCTGCTCGGCAGCCGCGATGGTGCTGCCCTCGCCGGTCGGCGGGGTGAGGTACTGCGAGACCGGCTCGGCGACGGAGTAGAACATCAGGTCGGCGCCGATGCCGGCCGCGAAGAGCATCGCGGTCCAGGTGAACATCGAGTATTCCGGCCGGGACTCCTCCGGGCCGAGCCGGATCCGTCCGTAGCGGGAGAGGCAGATGAACAGCACGAAGGCGATCAGCCCGGCGGCGAGGGCGAAATACCACCAGCCGAAGTACGTCGAGATCCACCCGACCACGTGGCCGATCGCATCTCCTGCGGTGTCCGGCGCGAGCAGCGTGAAAAGCGTGAACGCGACCACCACCCCGGCGGAGCCGAAGAAGACGGTCTTGTTCAGCTCCGGCTTCGTCGTCGGCATCTGGTCTGGGTCCGCGGCGGGTTCGCCCAGGGGCGTACGCGACGGGTCGATTGTCTCCGGCATGAGCTGTCTCCTCCGGTTCGGGTGCCCGGCAGGCTAGTCCACCCGGTGCCGGTTCGGGTCACGATTGGATTTCAGGACTGGTTGCGCGGGTCCCCCGCGGGCCACAGCGGCGAGTCGTCGCGGTGGCGGTAGTAGGGAACGTCAGAGGGCGCCAGCGGAGTGTTCCCGGCGATCAGGTCGGCCGCCTTCTCCGCGACCATCATCACGGGCGCGTAGATGTTGCCGTTGGTGACGTACGGGAAGACGCTCGCGTCCACGACCCGTAGTCCTTCCGTGCCGTGCACCTTCATCGAGGTGGGGTCGGTGACGGCCATCTCGCCGGTCCCCATCGCGGCGGTGCAGGAGGGGTGCAGCGCGGTCTCGGCGTCCTTGCGGACCCACTCGAGGATCTCCTCGTCGGTCTCCACGCTCGGCCCCGGCGACATCTCGCCGGCGTTGAACGGCGCGAAGGCCGGCTGGTTGAGGATGTTGCGCGCCACCCGTACCGCCTCCACCCACTCCTTGCGGTCCGTCGCTGTGGAGAGGTAGTTGAAGAGCATCGAGGGCTTCTGCATCGGGTCGGCGCTCTTGATCCGCACGTAGCCGCGAGTGTCGGCGTACATCGGGCCGATGTGCACCTGGTAGCCGTGCTGGCCCTTCTCCTGGCCGGGCGCCATCGACCCGTCGTAGCGGATCGCGATCGGCAGGAAGTGGAACATCAGGTTGGGCCAGTCCACGTCCTCGTTGGACCGGGCGAACCCGCCGCCCTCGAAGTGGTTGGTCGCGCCCAGACCCTTCTTCTGGAAGAGCCACTGCCAGGCGATCTTGGGCCGCTGGTGCCACACCAGACCGGGTGCGATCGAGACCGGCTGCTTGGAGGCGTACTGGATGTAGACCTCGAGGTGGTCCTGGAGGTTCTCCCCAACGCCGGGGAGGTTGTGCACGACGTCGATCCCGTGCTGCCGCAGCAGCGACTCCTCCCCCACGCCGGAGAGCTGGAGGAGCTGGGGCGTGTTGATCGCGCCGCCGCAGCAGATCACCTCGCCGGCACTGACGGTGTGCTCCCGGCTCGCCCGGCCGACACCGCGTACGTAGTCCACGCCGGTTGCCCGCGGGACGTCACCGGAGGTGTCGAAACGGATCTTGGTGGCGTACGCGAAGGTCTCGACGTCGAGGTTGGGGCGGTTCATCACCGGGTGCAGGTAGGCGCGCGCGGCCGACCAGCGGCGGCCGTCCTTCACGTTGCGGTCGAAGGGGGCGAACCCCTCCTGGCGGTAGCCGTTGACGTCGTCGGTGAGCGGGTAGCCGGCCTCCTGGGCGGCCTCGAAGAACGCCGAGAAGAGCGGGTTGGAGGCGGGACCGCGCTCGAGGTGGAGCGGGCCGGAGCCACCGCGCCACTGGTCGGCGCCGGAGGTGCCGTCCTCGAGGAAGCGGCTCTCCATGCGCTTGAAGTAGGGCAGGCAGTGGCGGTAGTCCCAGGACTCCATGCCGGGGTCGGCGGCCCAGCGCTCGTAGTCCATCGGGTTGCCGCGCTGGAAGATCATGCCGTTGATCGAGCTCGAGCCGCCGAGCACCTTGCCGCGGGCGTGGTAGACCTTGCGGCCACCCAGGTGCGGCTCGGGGTCGGTCTCGTAGGCCCAGTCGTAGAACTTCGAGCCGATCGGGAACGGCAGCGCTGCCGGCATGTGGATGAACGGGTCGATCTTGAAGTCGCTGTGACCGGCCTCGAGGACCAGAACCCTCGTGGACGGGTCGGCGCTGAGCCGGTTGGCGAGCGCGGAGCCGGCCGAGCCACCGCCGACGATCACGTAGTCGTAGGTCTGGGTCATCGTCTTCACTTCTCCTCGGCGGTGCTTGTTTTGGGGGAGGTCGGGGCGAACCAGTGCTGCGGGCTCGGGTCGATGTTGTGCCAGATGTGCTTCGTCTCGCGGTACTCCTCCAGCCCGGCCTGGCCGAGCTCGCGCCCGATCCCGGACTGCTTGTAGCCGCCCCACTCGGCCTGGGCCACGTAGGGGTGGTAGTCGTTGATCCAGACCGTGCCCATCCGGAGCCTGGCGGCGACCCGCTCCGCGCGGCCGGCGTCGGAGGTCCACACCGCGCCGGCGAGGCCGTAGATGGAGTCGTTGGCGATGCGGACGGCGTCGTCCTCGTCGGTGAAGGTCTCCACGGTCAGGACCGGCCCGAAGGACTCGTCCTGGGTCACGCTCATCTCGGTGGTGCAGTCGTCGAGGATCGTCGGCAGGTAGTAGAAGCCGTCGGCGAGCGCGGGGTCGTCGGGGCGCTTGCCACCGGTGCGGAGGGTGGCGCCCTCGGCGAGACCCTTCGCGACGTACGCCTCCACCTTGTCGCGGTGGGCGCTGCTGGTCAGCGGGCCGGTCTCGGCCTCCTCGTCGAAGGGGCCGCCGAGACGGATCTGCTCGGCCCGGGCGACGAGCTCGTCGACGAAGCTGTCCTTGATCGACTCCTCGATGATCAGCCGCGCGCCGGCGGAGCAGACCTGCCCGGAGTGCAGGAAGACGGCGGTCAGCGCGAAGTCGAGCGCGGTCTCGCGGTCGGAGTCGGCGAAGACGATGTTGGGGTTCTTGCCGCCGAGCTCGAGGGCCACCTTCTTCACCGTCGCCGCGGCGTTGGCCATCAGCCGCTTGCCGGTGGCCAGGCCACCGGTGAAGGAGACCAGGTCGACGCGGGGGTCCTCGGACAATGGGGCGCCGGCGGTCGGACCCTCACCGAGAACCAGGTTGGCGACACCAGCCGGCAGGCCGGCCTCCTCGAGCACCTTCATCAGATGGATGGCACTGTGCGGCGTGATCTCGCTGGGCTTGAGCACGAACGTGTTGCCCGCGGCCAGGCACGGCGCGACCTTCCAGGCGACCTGAAGCAGCGGGTAGTTCCACGGGGTGATCAGCCCACAGACCCCGATCGGCTCGTGCACGATCCGGCTCTTCACCGTGCTGGATCCGGTGTCGACGACCCGGCCGGCGTCCTCGGTGGCGATGTGACCGAAGTGGCGGAAGACGGAGACCACGTCGGCGACGTCGTACTCCCCCTCGACCAGCCGCTTCCCGGTGTCGAGCGACTCCGCGCGGGCGATGATCGCGGTGTCCCGCTCGAGCAGGTCGGCAACCCGCAGCAGGAGGTCGCCCCGCTCCCGCGCGGGCGTCGCCGGCCACTCGCCACTGTCGAAGGCGTTCCGCGCCGCGGCGATCGCGGCCCGGGTGTCCTCCGCTCCAGCCTCCGCAACGGTTCCAACGACCGCGCCGTCGGCGGGACAGCGGATCTCCCGCTGCTCGCCCGACTGCGCAGGCAACCAGCGCCCGTCGATGTAGATCTGGCTCATGCAAACCTCCGACGTCGGGTTGCGCAACAGGCAACCGCGGGTGAATTACAAATGATCCTGCGCCGACTGAAGGGCCAGGTCAAGGGCTGGGAGAACAAAGTTGTTGCAGGTGGTACAAATTTGTTGCAGCCGATACAAATGGCTCAGCCAGTTGTTACAGTCGCCGCATGACGACCGCTGGGACCGCGCCCGCGAAGGATCCACAGCGCCGCGCTGCCTGGGCCGAGCTGGCGACCGACTACGTCCACGAGCACGGCCTGATCGGCCTGAGCCTGCGCCCCCTGGCGGCCGAGCTGGGCACCAGCAACCGGGTCCTGCTCTACCACTTCGGCACCAAGGACCAGCTGGTCGCCGACGTGCTCCGCACGTCCAACGAGCGGTCGGTCGCCGAGGTCGCCGCGCTCGAGCCCTCCAAGGACCTGCGGTCCGCCGTCCACGACCTCTGGTCAGTGATGGAGGGCGACCGGTGCAGCTGGATCTATGTGGAGGCGGCCGCGCTCGGCCTCTTCGGCAGGGAGCCGTACGTCTCCGCCGTCCAGGAAGCCAACACACTGTGGATCGCCGGTCTCATCGCGCATCTGAACAAGTCCGGAGTGGAACCCGCCGTCTCCGAACGGGCAGCCCACGTCATCGACGCCGCCTTCATGGGGTTCCAGCTCAGCCAGGGTCCCGACGGCAGCCTCCCAGAGCGTGCCCGGTCCGTCGATGATCTAGCGGACGCCGTCGCCGCCCTGGCCTGATCGACGCGACCGCGACGCGGATCGCTCCAGTCGATGTCACACCGCCGGGTCCTGGACAGAGATCGAACCCCGATCGCTTGATTTCGCGACGCTGCGGCGCCGACGCCGTTAGCCTCGATGGTTGACCGAGTTGGCCGCTGATGGAGGCATGCGCATGATTCGTTCGGGCTCTATCCAAATTCTGACAACGGCGTTGGCAGTCGGCGTCGCCACGATGCTCCTCGCCACTTCGACGACGTCATCCGCCACAGCTCAACCCCGGGCCGAGCGCCCGAGCAAGGCGGAGACACCACTGCCAGGCCTGGTGCCGAAGCCGCTCCAGGTGAGCGCGAGAGGCGGGTCCGGTTTCGTCCTGACCGAACAGGCCCGGATCGTCGCGCGTGGCACTGACGCCGACGAGGTCGGTGTCCTCATGGCCGCCGAACTGCGCCCGGGGACCGGCTTCGACCTCCCGGTCGTCGCCGGCAGGCCGACCCGTCGCGATGTCGTCCTGACCATCGACCCCAAGGCCGGGTTCGGCGAGGTCGAGGGCAACCCGGAGGCGTACAAGATCTCCTCGACGGCCAACGGGGTCAGGGTCACCGGGGCGAGTCGCCACGGGCTGTTCAACGGCACCCAGACGCTTCGGCAGCTTCTGCCGGCGTTCGCCGCGTCTTCCTCGCGCGTCAACACGACGTGGACGGTGCCAGCGGTCTCGATCCTGGACGCGCCGCGATTCAGCTATCGCGGACTCATGCTCGATGTCGCCCGCTCGTTCCTCGAGGTCGACGAGGTCAAGCAGGTCATCGACGCCGCGGCGGCGGCCAAGATCTCGGTGCTGCACATGCACCTGGCCGACGACCAGGGATGGCGGATCGACATCACCAACTCCGGTCGGGCGGCCGGTGACGACATCGACTACACGGCGCTGACCCGGGTCTCGGGAGCGACCGCGGTGCTCGGCAACCCGTATCAGAGCGCCGACGGTCACACCGGGTTCTACACCCAGGACGACTACCGCTCGCTGGTGCGGTATGCCGCCGAGCGCGAGATCGAGATCATCCCCGAGATCGACATCCCTGGCCACACGAATGCCGCCCTGGCCTCGATCCCTCAGCTCAACACCGCCGGGTCGAGCCACCCGGCGACCGAGGACGAGCCGGTTGCGCCACACAACGGGACCATCGACGTCGGCTACTCCTACCTCGATCCGACCTCCGAGGTGACCTACACCTTCATCGAGCACGTCTTCTCGCAGCTCGCTGCGCTCACGCCGTCCGAGTTCCTGCACGTCGGCGGCGACGAGTCGCATGCGATGACGCAGCGCTATGGCCACGCCGGCTACGTGGCGTTCGTCGAGCGGGCGCTCGCGATCGTCCACGGACTCGGTAAGAAGACGATCGGCTGGAACGAGTACGCCGAATCCGGGCTCACCGCGGGTGATGGTGTTCAGTACTGGGCCGGCACGACCGAGCACGCGAAACGCGCCGTCATCGAGGACGGCGCCAAGCTGCTCGTCTCGCCGGGCAACATGTCCTACCTCGACATGAAATATCACCCGAAGACGCCGATCGGGCTCTCTTGGGCGTGCTCTGGCGACTGCGACGTCGCGCACTACTACGACTGGAGCCCGCAGGAGGTCATCGCGGGCGTCGGGGACGAGCACATCCTCGGCACCGAGGCGCCGCTGTGGTCCGAGACGATCCGGGGCGTGGACCAGGCCGAGTTCATGATCTTCCCACGCGTCCTCGCGCACGGGGAGACCGGCTGGACCGCCGAGTCGCTGCGCTCGCCGTCGGACTTCGCCGCGCGGCTCGCCTCGGTCGGTCCGCGACTGGCCGCCGCTGGCACCAACTTCTACGACGGGCCGCAGATCGCCTGGTCGACCGAGTTGGCCGGAACCGATGCTGCGCTGTCGGTCGGATCGGCCGGATCGGTGTCGGTCGGACTGCTCGCCGCCCCCGGGACCAAGACGAACGGGACCGCGGTCACCGTCGACGAGGTCGACGACGCGGACAGCACCGGTGGCTCGTCGCTGACCGCACCGCTCACGGCGACGGTCGACTTCGGGGACGGGTCGGCTCCGGTCCCCGCACGGTTCACCGTGTCTGAACCCCGGGATTCGCTCCACGCTGCCGGGGTCTATGCGGTGACGGCCGCTCATGCGTACGACTCCCCGGGGACGTATCGCGGCAAGATCACGGCCTCCGACGGCTCGACGGCAAGGTTCACCATCACGGTCTCCTGATCGAGTGGAGGTTGTGAAGCTGAGAGTGACCTATGGCTCACTCTCGGCTTCACAACCTCCCGATGTCACAGACCTCGCGGGACCGGTGTCCTTGGGGTATGAGCAACCAAGAAACCTTCAGCAGGAGCCGGGTCGTGGTCATCGGCGGCGGATACGCCGGTGTGATGGCCGCCAATCGGCTCACCAAGCGCGACGACATCGCCATCACCCTGGTCAACTCGCGCGACCACTTCGTCGAGCGGATCCGGCTGCACCAGCTGGTAGGCGGGACCTCGGAGGCCGTGGTGGCCTACACCGACGTGCTCAGCCCGCGCGTGGGACTGGTGGTCGACACCGTGGCGTCCATCGACGCGAGCGCGCGGACCGTCGCGCTTGGGAGCGGGCAGGAGATGACGTACGACTACCTGGTCTACGCCGTCGGCAGCACCGGCGAGATGCAGGTGGCGGGGGCGCACGAGCATGCCTTCGGCATTTCGACCTACGAGGAGGCGACCCGGCTGCGGGCCGCGCTGGCGACGACGCCGGCCGACGCCCCGGTGGTCGTCGTCGGCGGCGGCCCCACCGGCATCGAGGTCTCCTCCGAGCTCGCCGAGGCCGGCCGGAACGTGGCGCTGATCTGCGGAGACAGGCTCGGCCCGTGGCTGCACGAGAAGGGCCGTGCGGTGGCCGAGCGCGACCTCCGGCGGCTCGGGGTCGGCATCGTCGAGGGCGCCCGGGTGGCGGAGGTGCTGGACGGCCGCGTACGCCTCGACAACGGCCGAGAGCTGCCCAGCTCGGTGACGATCTGGACCGCCGGTTTCGCCGCGCCCGACCTGGCACGCGCGAGCGGGCTCTCCACCGACGAGCTCGGCCGCCTGGTCACCGACGAGACGCTCACCAGCGTCGACGACGACAGGATCGTCGCCACCGGCGACGCCGCGGCGCCGTCGGGCGTGGCGTACCGGATGAGCTGCCAAGCCGCCAACCAGCTCGGGCCCCTAGCCGGCGAGACGGTGCTCGCCCGGCTCGCCGGCGCGAACCCGAAGCCGGTGAGCATCGGGTTCGTGGGTCAGTGCATCAGTATCGGCCGTGAGCTCGGGTTGACGAACCTCTCCCGCCGCGACGACTCCGCCGTCGCCGGCCGCGTCCGCGGCGTGCCGGCGGCGAAGATCAAGGAGCTGGTCTGCCGCAGCACGGTCTGGGTCATGTCGATGGAGGCACGTCGCCCCGGGTCCACGTTCGGGCTCAAGGACCGTTCGCGTGCCGGAAAGGTGCAGGCGGCCGCCGTGCCTCTCGCCTCAGCGACACCACCGGCGGCGTCGTGACCAGGGGCATCGTCAACCTCGCGTACGCCGGGCTGGCCCTCTTCGTCTGCCTCGGCTGAGCCTTCGGGAGGAGTTCAGGCAGGCGACGTACGGCGGTTGCCACGGGATCACGCGGTCCGGCCAGGTTGAGGGCCTCCCTCACCGAAAGAGATCCCGATGCGTCCCTTCGTCCGGTCGCTGACCGCGGTGCTCGCCGCGGCGGCATTCCTCTCCCCCACCGCCGCCACGGCGAGCACGACCGACTCCGCGCGGCCCTCCGCCGAGCTCGGTACGCCGCACGCGCAGGCGCATGCCCACAACGACTACGAGCACGAGCGTCCGCTGCTCGACGCCCTGGAGAACGGCTTCACGAGCGTCGAGGCCGACGTGTGGCTGGTCGACGGCGAGCTTCTGGTGGCGCACGACGCGGAGGACCTCGACCCCGGGCGGACACTGGAGGGTCTCTACCTCGCCCCGCTCAAGAAGCTCGTCAAGGGCAAGGGGCGCGACGTCTATCCGGGCTACGACGGGACGTTTCAGCTCCTGATCGACATCAAGAACACCGGCGAGGCGACCTACGCGGCGATCGAGAAGGAGCTCGGAGACTACGAGGAGCTCTTCACCCGCTACGAGAACGGCACCGTCAAGGACGGTCCGGTCGAGGCGGTCATCAGTGGCGACCGGCCGCTGGAGACGATGCGGAGCGCGACCGAGCGGTTCGGCTTCTACGACGGCCGGATGAGCGACCTCCACTCCCGCATCCCGGCCTCGCTCATGCCGTTGGTCAGCGACAACTGGACCAAGGTGTTCGTCTGGCAGGGCATCGGCCCGATGCCGGAGACCGAGCGCCGCAAGCTCCACGAGATCGTCGACCACGCTCACGCCCAGGGCTACCGAGTGCGCTTCTGGGCGACGCCGGACACCGACGGCCCCGCACGCGAGGCGGTCTGGACCGAGCTGCTCGCAGCCGGCGTCGACCACATCAACACCGACGACCTCGCCGCCCTCGACGCCTTCCTGACCGACAGAGCCTGACCGCGAACCGATAGCCGGAGCTCACCGCCGGATCGGCGGCCATCCAGCGACGTCACACTGACCGTGCACGTTGCTGCCGGCCGCGAGAGCAGCGTGGTGATGGGTCACGCCGTCGCCTCGTTGGCGAAGGCGCGGACCATCTCGTGATTGATTCCGTCGATCATCTCGACCCGCATGCCGGTGTCGACGTAGCCGCACTTGCGATAGGCACCCTGCCCTGCGTCGAACATTTTTCGGCAGACGTACGGCTCAACGGGGCGCCGCGCCCCGGCACCATGTCACAGTCCCGGGCGCCGTCTCGTCCCAAGGGTGGAAGATGTGGACCTGAGGGAGGACGACCGTGACACCTGAGACCGAGATCGAGTTCGAGGAGCTGCGACCGCTGCTGTTCTCGATCGCCTACCGGATCCTCGGCAGCGTGACCGAGGCGGAGGACGCCGTGCAGGAGACCTGGCTCCGACTGGAGGGGACCTCGACGCAGCCCGACTCGCTCAAGGCCTACCTGTCGACCGTGGTCACCCGAATCTCCCTCGACGTGCTGCGCTCCGCGCGCGTGCGGCGGGAGACGTACGTCGGGCCGTGGTTCCCCGAGCCGCTGCCGACCGACACCCACGTCGATGACCATGCGGGCCTCTACGCCAGCCCGGAGCGCGCGACGGAGCTGGCCGACTCGGTATCGATGGCGGCGCTGCTGCTGCTCGAGCGGCTCAGCCCGCTGGAGCGGGCGGTCTTCGTGCTGCGCGAGGTCTTCCACTTCGGCTTCGCCGACATCGCCGCGGCGGTCGACCGTTCCGAGGCCGCCTGCCGTCAGCTCGCCTCCCGGGCGCGGCGGCACATGGACGAGGGCAAGCCGCGGTTCGAGGCCGACCGGCGCAAGCGCGTCGAGCTCTCCAGCCGGTTCTTCGAGGCGCTGCGCGACGGCGACCTGGACCAGCTCCAGGCTCTGCTGGCGGCCGATGTGGAGACCGTGAACGACGGTGGTGGTGTCGCCGGTGGCGCCGGCGGCCGGTTCGGTGCGGAGAAGGCCGCGCGCATCCTGATCGCGGCGGTACCGCCGCTGCTCGCCATCGGTGCTCGCCTGGAGCAGCGCGAGCTCAACGGCGAGCCGGGCGCCATCCTGCGCGACCCCGACGGTGCCGTCCTCGGCACCTGGACCCTCGACATCCTCGACGGCCAGATCCAGCGGATCCGCTCGGTCACCAACCCCGAGAAGCTGGGCCACCTGGGCCCGGTCGCCGACCTGAAAGACGTCGTACGCCGCCGCAACCGCCACCGTCGCGGGCTGTGACCGGTGGCCACAGCCCGCGACGCGGGGGTTCAGCGGGTCAGACCGTCGCGCCCTGAGGGGACCGAGCCGGCCGCACACCGAGGTCGGCGGTGCGTACGTCCTTGGTCTCGCGGGCGGTCAGAGCGGCGATCGACGCGACGAGGCAGACGACCGCGGTGTAGCCGGCGGTGACGACCCAGCCGCCCTCCTGCACGCCACCCAGAGCGGTGACGATCGACGGCGTGAACCCGGCCAGCAGGAAGCCGATCTGGGTGCCGATCGCGACACCGGAGAAGCGCACCGGGGTCGGGAACATCTCGCCGTAGAAGGACGGCCAGGTCGCATTCGCGGCCGCGTAGCCGAACGAGAAGGTCAGGACCGCGAGCGCGAAGACGAGCAGCTCGCTGCCCTGGCTCATCGAGAGCAGGTAGAACGGCATCATCACCGCGCTGGCCACGGCGCCGTAGATGAAGACCGGCTTGCGCCCGATCTTGTCCGCGAGCCGGCCGAACATCGGCTGGGTGAACAGCGCGACGACGTTGGCCGCGACGACCAGCCACAGCGTGATCGAGTCGACCATGCCGACCGCGACTCCGTAGGCGATGGCCAGGTTACCGAAGACCGTGGAGACGGCCGCGATGAAGGCGCAGCAGATGACTCGCACAACGTCGACCCAGTGGTCACGCAGCAGCACCGCGAGGGGCAGCTTGGCGACCTCGTTGTTGGCCTTGGCCTCCTCGAACTCCGGAGTCTCGTTGAGGCGGCTGCGGATGAAGAACGCCACCAGGACCACGATCGCGGAGAGCCAGAACGGGATCCTCCAGCCGATGCTGTACTTGATGTCGTCCGGCAGCGCGACGACCGGGATGAAGACGAGCGCGGCCAGGATCTGGCCGCCCTGGGTGCCGGTGAGCGTCCAGGACGTGTAGAAGGAGCGCTGATCGTCGGGGGCATGCTCGAGCGTGAGCGAGCTGGCACCGGCCTGCTCACCAGCGGCTGAGAGCCCCTGGAGCAGCCGGCAGAAGACCAGCAGTGCGGGCGCGATCCAGCCGGCCTGGTCGAACGACGGCAGACAGCCGATCAGGAACGTGCTGCCGCCCATCAGCAGGAGGGTGAACAGCAACACCTTCCGGCGGCCGATCCGGTCACCGAAGTGACCGACGAAGACCGCACCGACCGGGCGGGCGACGTACGCGAAGGCGAACGTCGCGAACGACATCACCAGCGCGGCGTCGCCGGCGCTGGGGAAGAAGACGTGCGGAAAGATCAGCGCCGCGGCAGAGCCGAAGACGAAGAAGTCGTAGTACTCGACGGCACTGCCCATGAAGCTGGCCAGCGCGGCCCGGACCGGGGTCTTGCCTTCTTGGTTCTCGGTGTCAGGTCCCGCCATCGGGTCCTCCTCGGGTAGGCCCGCGGTTCCTGACCGCGGACGGGTGGGGGGTGTCTGAAGTTTGGGTCAGCCGGCCGCGGCCAGCTCGCGCAGGTGGGCGAGCATCCGTTCGGCATCGGGGTCGATGCCGGTGATCAGCCGGAAGGCGTCGACGGCCTGGTAGACCGCCATGTGGCCTCCGTGGAGCGTCCGGCAACCGACCTCACGCGCCGCCTGCAGCAGCGCGGTGTCCAGAGGCCGGTAGACGATGTCCGCCACCCACAGGTCGGGGCGGAGGAGGCTCGTCTGGAGCGGCGTACCGGGGTGGTCGGCCATGCCGACCGGGGTGCAGTTGACCAGTCCGTCGGCGTCAGGCAGGAGCGCCGGCAGCTTGTCCACGTGGCTCGCCTCGACGGTGCTCTCCGGGTGCTGACGCCGGATCTCCTCGACCCGCGCCTGGGCGCGGTCGAGGTCCATGTCGGCGATGACCAGGCGATCGACGCCCTGGCCCACGAGCGCGTGAGCGACGGCCGAGCCCGCCCCGCCCGCGCCGAGCTGCACGACCATGCCGAGCGGGGCACCCGGCATCCCGGTACGCAGCGCATGACCGAAGCCGGTCGTGTCGGTGTTGTAGCCGACCGCACCCTCGTCGGTGAAGACCACGGTGTTGACCGCACCGAGCCGGGCCGCGGTCTCGTCGAGCCGGTCGAGGTGCTCGATCACGAGCTCCTTGCACGGGTGGGTGATGTTGAGCGCGTCGAAGCCGAGTCGCCGGGCGTCCCTCAACAGGTCGCCCACGCCCTCGGCCGGGATCCCCAGATCGGTGATGTCGAGCGTCTTGTAGACGTACGACAACCCGTGCTCGAACCCTTCGCGCATGTGCAGCGCCGGACTCAGCGAGGGTCCGACGCCCGCGCCGATCAGGCCGACAAGAAACGAAGACTTCATCCAGGCGATCCTTAATGTACGAACTAGTACGTTACGAAAGTGAAGGGGATCACATCCCGCCCCGGATCGTCAACCCGACACCGGAAAGAGCCCGTCCCCGCGGCGCGGGGACGGGCTCTTTCGCGGGCATGTGTTCAGTGAGCAGTGAGCCAGCCGACGACGATGTCGCCGAGGATGCGGCGGTGGCGCTCGCGTACGTCGGGGGCGAGCATGTCGCGACCGAAGAGGTAGCCGAAGGTGGCGCTGTTGGCGACCTGGAAGACGCAGTAGGAACTGATGAGCATGTGCACGTCGATGGCGTCGACGTCGGCGCGGAGCTCACCGGAGGCACGGCCGCGAGCGAGGACCACGTCGAGGAGGGAGGCCGCCGGGGTCCCGAGGTCACGGAGCGACTCGACCTTCCCCAGATGCTGGCCGTGATGGATGTTCTCGACCGAGACGAGACGGATGAAGGCGGGGTGGCCATGGTGGTGGTCGAAGGTCAGCTCGGCGATCCTCCTCACCGCCTCGACCGGCGCCAGGTCGTCTGCGTGGATGCTCTGCTCCGTCTCACGGATGCGCCGGTAGGCGGCCTCGAGCACGGCGAGGTAGAGCCCCTCCTTGCCGCCGAAGTAGTAGTAGATCATCCGCTTCGTGGTGCGGGTGCGCTCGGCGATCTCGTCGACCCGCGCACCGGAGTAGCCCTGCTCGGAGAAGATCTCGGTCGCGATCTCGAGCAGATCAGCCCGGGTGCGTTCGGCGTCTCGCAGCCGCTCTGCCGACTTCATGTCCCCGAGCCTAGAGCACGGCCGGCTTCCCAACCCACAGCATTGTATGTACCGTTTCGTACATTAGCGACGAACGGAGAACCATGCGCACCTCGATCGCCACGGTCTGCCTCAGCGGCGGCCTGGTCCAGAAGATGTACGCCGCGGCCGAAGCCGGCTTCGACGCGATCGAGATCTTCGAGCCCGATCTCATCGCCGCACCTCAGTCCCCCGAGGAGATCCGGGCGCTCGCCGACCGGCTCGGGCTCACCCTCGACCTCTACCAGCCCTTCCGCGACGCCGAGGGCGTCGACGAGACCGCCTTCCAGGACGTGCTGCACCGCGCCGAGGCGAAGTTCCAGCTGATGAACCGGCTCGGCATCGACCTGATGCTGGTCTGCAGCAACGTCGGCACCGCGACCGTCGACGACGACGAGGTCTCCGCGGGCCAGCTGCGGCGCCTGGGTGATCTGGCTGCGACGTACGACATCCGGCTCGCGTACGAGGCGCTCGCCTGGGGACGGTTCGTCGACGACTACCGGCGCTCGTGGCGCATCGTCGAGCTCGCCGACCACCCCAACGTCGGGATCTGCCTGGACAGCTTCCACATCCTCTCGCGCGGTCACGACCCCAAGCAGATCGAGGAGATCCCGGCCGAGAAGATCTTCTTCCTGCAGCTCGCCGACGCTCCGGCGCTCAGCATGGACGTGCTCTCCTGGAGCCGCCACCACCGGCTCTTCCCCGGTGAGGGCAGCTTCGACCTGCCGGCCTTCCTCGGCCACGTCCTGCGCGCCGGCTACGACGGCCCGCTGTCGCTGGAGGTCTTCAACGACACCTTCCGCCAGACCGATCCCGTACGTACCGCCCGTCAGGCCCAGCGCTCGTTGCGCTGGCTCGCCGACCGCACCGCCGATCTGCTCGGCGAGGAGGCCGACCGCGAGGCGGGTCCGCTCCCCCGGCTGCCCCAGGTGGCCGCGCCCGAGGCCTTCGACTTCGTCGAGATCAAGGCACCGGACACCTCCGGTGTCGAGGTGCTGCTCGAGCAGCTCGGCTTCGACTTCGGCGGCCGCCACCGCAGCAAGCAGGTGCGCCTGTGGACCTGGGGCGCGGCCCGCGTCGTGTGCAACGACGTACCCAGCGCCTCCCCTGAGCCGCGCATCGCGGCCGTCGGCTTCGATCTCACCGACTCGGACCCGGCCGCCGAGCGCGCCGCCCGGCTGATGGCGCCGCCGGTCCACCGCCGGACGTACGCCGGTGAACAGGCTCTGCGCGCCTTCACCTCCCCCGACAGCACCGAGGTCTTCCTCTCGCACGCGGAGGACTGGATCGGCGAGTTCGACGGCGGAGTGTCGAGCACCGGGCGCGGCGCCCAGATCGACCACGTCAACCTGGTCCAGCCCTGGCACAGCTTCGACGAGGCGGTCCTCTTCTACACCAGTGTGCTGTCGCTGACGCCGCAGGCGACCCAGGAGGTCGCCGGCCCGGCTGGTCTCGTACGCAGCCAGGTGATGAGCTCACCGGCCGGTGGCGTACGTCTTCCGCTCAACCTGCTCCCGAGCGGGCAGCTCCCCAACGATCAGCAGGGCCATGCTCAGCACATCGCGCTCGCGTGCCACGACATCATTGGCGTCGTCGCGGCCGCCCGGGAGCGCGGCCTGCGCCCGCTCGAGGTCCCGGGCAACTACTACGACGACCTGGTCGCCCGTTTCGGTCTAGCCGACGACCTCGTCGCCACCCTGCGCGAGCTCGACCTGCTCTACGACCGCGACGCCGACGGTGAATACCTGCACTGCTACACCGAGACCGTCGGCGAGGTCTTCTTCGAGCTCGTCGAGCGCCGCGAGCGCTACGACGGCTACGGCGCCGGCAACGCCCCGGTCCGCCTGGTCAGCCAGGCGACCGCTGGTTGAGCCCGGCGAGCGCCAGCGAGCCGGTGTCGAAACCAACACAGTTGGTACACGACTGTGTTGGTCTCGAGCCGGATCAGAAGTTGCCGCGGCGCTCCTGCTCACGCTCGATGGCCTCGAAGAGGGCCTTGAAGTTGCCCTTGCCGAAGCCGAGGGAGCCGTGGCGCTCGATCATCTCGAAGAAGACCGTGGGGCGGTCGCCGATCGGCTTGGTGAAGATCTGCAGCAGGTAGCCGTCCTCGTCGCGGTCGACCAGGATGCCGCGCTTCTGCAGCTCCTCGATCGGCACGCGCACCTCACCGATCCGGGCGCGCAGCTCGGGGTCCTCGTAGTAGGAGTCGGGGGTGTTGAGGAACTCGATCCCGGCGTCGCGCAGCGCGTCGACGGTGGCCAGGATGTCGCCGGTGGCCAGCGCGAGGTGCTGGGCGCCGGGGCCTTGGTAGAACTCCAGGTACTCGTCGATCTGCGACTTCTTCTTGGCGATCGCCGGCTCGTTGAGCGGGAACTTCACCCGGTGGTTGCCGTTGGCGACGACCTTCGACATCAGCGCGGAGTAGTCGGTGGCGATGTCGTCGCCGATGAACTCGGCCATGTTGGTGAAGCCCATGACGCGGCCGTAGAAGTCGACCCACTCGTCCATCTTGCCGAGCTCGACGTTGCCGACGACGTGGTCGAGCGCCTGGAAGAGCCGCTTGGGGGCGCCTTCGGGCTTCTTCAGCGTCGAGGCGCGGGTGACATAGCCGGGCAGGTAGGGGCCGTCGTAGCGGGACCGGTCGACCAGCGTGTGGCGGGTCTCGCCGTAGGTGGCGATGGCGGCGATGCGTACGGTGCCGTGCTCGTCGCTCACATCGTGGGGCTCCTCCAGGACCCGGGCGCCCTGCTTGCGGGCGTGCTCGATGCAGCGGTCGACGTCGGGCACCTCGAGGGCGATGTCGATGACGCCGTCACCGTGGCGGGCGTGGTGGGTGATGATCTCGCTCTCGGGCGCGACGCCGCCCTTGATCACGAACCGCACTCCCCCGCTGCGCAGCACGTAGGAGTGGTGGTCGCGGTTGCCGGTCTCGGGACCGGAGTAGGCGACCAGCTCCATGCCGAAGGCGCTCTGGAAGAAGTGGGCGGTCTGGGTGGCGTTGCCGACAGCCCACACGACCGCGTCCCAGCCGGTGACCGGGAAGGGGTCGGAGGTGTCGTCGTAGGCCACCAGGCCGACGAGCTGCTCCAGCTCGGCCAGCCCGAGTCCGGCGAGCTTCTCTTGGTTGGTCAGGGTGTCTGCAAGCGTCATGCGGGCAAGTCAAGTGGGCCGAGTCACACCAAACAAGTTGACCACCGGACACTGGTCAATCTGTCAGATCGGACCAGCCCTGCCCACGCTTTGCTAGGCAATCTGACTACGATTGAGCCATGAACCTCGATGACCTCGACGTCACCCTGCTGGAGACCCTGCACGCCCACCCGCGAGTCGGCGACCTCGAGCTCTCCCGGGTCGCCGGCGTCGCCCGCGCGACCGTGCAGAGCCGACTGCGCAAGCTGACCGAGGCGGGCGTGATCCGCGACTGGGCACCGACGGTCGACCCGGCCGCCGCCGGCCACACGGTGCAGGCGTTCGTGACCCTGGAGATCTCCCAGGGAGCCCTCGAGGACGTGCGTCGCGACCTCGCCGAGATACCTGAGGTGCTGGAGGCGTACGTCACCACCGGCTCCTTCGACGTCTTCTGCAAGGTGGCGACCGGGTCGCACGCGAAGCTCCAGGAGGTGCTCGTACGCATCGACCAGTCCCACGCCGTCGTCCGCTCGACCAGCGTGGTCACCCTCTCCACCCTGATCGAGCCGCGCACTCTCGACCTGCTGCGCACGGGAGCCACACCGCGCTGACCTCCGCCTGGCAAGATTTTCGTTGACGAGATTGCTAACAATCTTGTGAATGATCTATGGTCTGTGACGTGCGTCATGCCTCAGACCTCCGACCCCAGACACCCGTGCGGTGTCTCCTCATGCGCGGCGGGACCTCTCGCGGGCCGTTCTTCGACGCCCGCGACCTGCCCGCGGACACCGCGCAGCGCGACGCGGTGCTGCTGGCGGTGATGGGCTCACCCGACCCGCTCCAGATCGACGGGATGGGCGGCGGTCACCCGCTGACCAGCAAGGCCGGCATCGTCGCGCCCCGGCCTGCCGGGGACGAGCGGGGCATCGACGTCGAGTGGACCTTCGCCCAGCTCCAGCCCGACTCGGACCGGGTCGACACGACACCCAACTGCGGAAACATGCTCGCCGCGGTGCTGCCGTTCGCGATCGAGACCGGCATGGTGATCCCCGACGGGGACACCACCACAGCACGCGTCCTCACCCGCAACACCGGTGCGGTCGCCGAGATCACTGTGCAGACGCCCGCCGGACCGGACGGGCAGCGCTTCGTACGCTACGACGGCGACGCCCGCATCGACGGCGTCCCCGGCACGGCGGCGCCGGTGCGGATCGGGTTCCTCGACACCGCCGGCTCGGTGGCCGGGAGCCTGCTGCCGACGGGCAACGTACGCGACACCGTGGACGTCCCCGGTGTCGGCTCGATCGACGTCACCCTGATCGACAACGGCCAGCCGCTGGTGATCGTCGACGCCCGAGACCTCGGCACGACCGGCGCCGAGAGCCCCGAGGAGATCGACGCCGACGACGCGCTCCGGGCGCGGATCGAGGCGCTGCGGATCGTCGCCGGCCACGCGATGGGGCTGGGTGATGTGACCAGCAGGCCCTTCCCCAAGATGACGCTCGTCTCCGCCCGGAGGAACGGCGGCGCGATCAGCACCCGCAGCCTCATCCCTCACCGCACCCACCGATCGATCGGTGTCCTGGCCGCCGTCACCGCCGCCACCGCGGCCGTGCTGCCCGGCTCCGTGGCCCACGACCTCGCGGTGCTGCCTTCGGTCACCACCACGCCGGACGGGGGCGAGACCACGCTCAGCGTCGAGCACCCCACCGGCGAGTTCAGCGTGACGCTGGGCCTCGACCCCGACGACCCGACGCGTGTGACCCGATCCGCCCTGCTGCGTACGGCTCGCCTGATCATGGCCGGTCAGGCCATGGTCCCGAGCGCCGTCCTCCGAGGAGATTCCGCATGATCATCGACATCCACGGCCACTACACGACCGCGCCGGCGCCGCTGGGCGAGTGGCGCGACGCGCTGGTCGCGGCGCTGACCGACCCGAGCGTCGCGCCGGACCCGGGCGGGCCGCGGATCTCCGACGACCAGATCCGGGAGACCATCGAGGCCAACCAGCTGAGGCAGATGGACGAGCGCGGCATCGACCTGACCGTCTTCTCCCCGCGGGCCTCGTTCATGGCCCACCACATAGGCGACCTCTCGACCTCCACGGAGTGGGCGCGGATCTGCAACGACCTGTGCGCCCGGGTGGCCGAGCTCTACCCGACCCGGTTCGCCGCCGGCGCGATGCTGCCGCAGTCGCCCGGCGTCTCCCCCGCGACCTGCGTCGCTGAGCTCGAGCGGGCGGTCACCGAGCTCGGCGCGGTCGCGGTCAACGTCAACCCCGATCCCTCCGGCGGCCGCTGGGACTCCCCTCCGCTGACCGACAGGTCCTGGTATCCGGTCTGGGAGAAGCTCTCCGAGCTCGACGTACCGGCCATGATCCACGTCTCCACCAGCTGCAACCCGGCCTTCCACACCACCGGCGCCCACTACCTCAACGCCGACACGACCGCGTTCATGCAGCTGCTGACCGGCGACCTCTTCGGCGACTTCCCCGATCTGCGCCTGGTGATCCCGCACGGCGGCGGCGCGGTCCCCTACCACTGGGGCCGCTTCCGCGGTCTGGCCCAGGCCCTCGACCGCCCCGACCCTACGGAGACGCTGATGAGGAACGTCTTCTTCGACACCTGCGTCTACCACCAGCCCGGGATCGACCTCCTCCTCGACGTCGTTCCGCACAGCAGCGTGCTGTTCGCCTCGGAGATGATCGGCGCCGTACGCGGCATCGACCCGGACACCGGTCACCACTTCGACGACACCCGCCGCTACGTCGAGACGTACGCCGCCCGCAACGCCCTCACCGAGGCCGAGGTCGCCGCCCTGACCGAGACCAACGCCCGCCGGGTCTACCCCCACCTCGACCAGCGGCTCACCGCTCAGGGCCGCTGAAGCCCATGTAACACGTCGTTTGTAGGACTACTCGCCCTAAGTGAACGACCGGATAGTCCGACGAACAGCGTGTTACACCCCGCCGCCCCGCGCGAAACCCCCAGCAAGGAGATCCACCACGTGCACGAGCTCGGAGTAGTTCACATCAAGATCGACCGCGCCGACCGCGCGGCCGTCGACGCCCTGGCGCAGTTCGGCGTCGCCACGATCCACGAGGCGATGGGGCGGCTGGGGCTGATGCGGCCATACATCCGCCCGGTCTACGAGGGCGCGAGGCTCTGCGGCACGGCCGTGACCGTGCTGCTCCAGCCCGGTGACAACTGGATGCTGCACGTCGCCGCCGAACAGGTCCAGGACGGTGACGTCGTCGTGGCCGGCTGCGTGACCGAGTCCGAGGACGGCTTCTTCGGCGAGCTGCTGGCCACCTCGCTGCGCAGCCGCGGCGCCCGCGGCCTGGTCATCGACGGCGGTTGCCGCGACGTCGACGAGCTGCGCGAGATGGACTTCCCGGTCTTCTCCCGGGCGATCAACGCCAAGGGCACCGTCAAGGCGACCCTCGGCTCGGTCAACGTCCCGGTCAATGTCGCGAACGCGCTGGTCAACCCCGGTGACGTGGTCGTCGCCGATGCCGACGGCGTCGTCGTCGTCCCGGCCGCACGCGCGGCAGAGGTCGCCGAGGCCTCCCGCAGGCGCGAGGAGGCCGAGGCCGGCAAGCGGACCCGCTTCGAAGCCGGCGAGCTCGGCCTCGACATCTACGACATGCGCCCGAAGCTCGCCGAGCTCGGCCTCACCTACAAGGACTGATCCGATGGTCACCCCCGGCTGGCTGCACTGGTTCGAAGGACCCTCGAAGCCCACCTTCAGACTCCCCGAGGGAGCGGTCGACGCGCACTGTCATGTCTTCGGTCCTGCCGACGAGTTCCCGTTCGCGCCCGAGCGCAAGTACACACCGGTCGACGCCTCCAAGCACCAGCTCTTCGAGCTCCGCGACCACCTCGGCCTGGCCCGCAACGTCCTCGTCCAGGCGACCTGCCACGGCGCCGACAACAGCGCGCTTCTCGACGCGCTCGATCACTCGGACGGCAGAGCCCGCGGGGTCGCGACCGTCCGTGCCGACGTCAGCGACGAGGAGCTCGCCGGCCTCCATGAGGCGGGGGTGCGCGGCGTACGTTTCAACTTCGTCAAACGCCTCGTCGATGCCACTCCCACCAAGGAGCTGGAGACGATCGCGGCCCGGATCGCGCCGCTCGGCTGGCACGTGGTGATCTACTTCGAAGCCGCGGACCTGAGCGACCTGAAGGGCTTCTTCGCGAGCCTGCCGGTGCCGCTGGTCGTCGACCACATGGGCCGCCCCGACGTGACCAAGGACCCCGACGGTCCCGAGTTCGCGGAGTTCCTCGACTTCGTCGCGGCCAACGACGTCTGGGTCAAGGTCTCGTGTCCCGAGCGCCTCACCGTGACCGGCCCGCCGGCCCTGGACGGTCAGCGGCAGGCCTACCGAGACGTCGTCCCGTTCGCCCGCAAGGTCGTCGAGCGCTTCCCCGACCGCGTGCTGTGGGGCACCGACTGGCCCCATCCCAACCTGAAGGACCACATGCCCGACGACGGGCTGCTGGTCGACCACATCCCGCACATCGCCCCCACCCCCGAGCTGCAGCAGGCGCTGCTCGTGGACAACCCCATGCGCCTGTACTGGCCCGAAGGAGAGCGCAGTGCCTGACCTCACCCCCACCAGCACCCCCACCAACGCAGCCAACCGGCTCGACCGGCTGCCCATCTCCAGGTTCCACAAGCTCGCCACCGTCGCCCTCGCGTTCGCCTACTTCTTCGAGTTCGCCGACATCAACACCTTCGCCACGACGGCTCCGGTGATGCGCGAGCAGTGGGGCGTGACGATCAACCACATCGCGTACGTCACCTCCCTCTCGTTCGTCGGCATGTTCATCGGGTCCGTGGTGGCCGGCGGCCTGGCCGACCGGCTCGGCCGGAAACGTACGCTCGTGGCGACCACGATCTGGTTCTCGATCTGGTCCTTCGCCAGCGTCTTCGCCTGGGACATCGTCTCGATGGGCTTCTTCCGGGTGATGACCAGCGCCGGGCTCTCCGCGATGACCGTGGTCGCCGTGGTCTACATGAACGAGCTCTTCCCCCGCGCCAAGCGCGGCAAGTTCCAGGCGTACGTCATCATGATCGGCATCTGCGGCACCCCCGCGACCAACCTGATCGCCTCCGCGGTGGTGCCGATCGCCGACTGGACCTGGCGCCTGGTCTTCCTGTGGGGCGCCTTCGGCGTCCTCTTCCTCTTCTTCGTGCGCCGCCTGGTGGAGTCGCCGCAGTGGCTGGAGTCGCGAGGGCGCCATGCGGAGGCCGAAGAGATCCTGGTCGGCCTGGAGCGCGACGCGACCGCCGAGCACGGCACCCTCCCCGAGGCGCTGCCGCCGCTCGACGCCGGCCCTGCCACCCGGCCCGGGCTGGCGATGCTGAAGGACAAGCGGTTCCTCTACCCGACGATCCTGCTCTCGGTGCTGTGGATCTCCCAGACGATCGGCTTCTTCGGCTTCTCCTCCTGGGCGCCCACCCTGCTCGCGGCCGAGGGCGTCAGCGTCGAGGACTCGATCTTCTACGTCGCACTGACCACCATCGGCGCCCCGCTCGGCTCCTTCCTGGCCTCACTGGTCACCGACCGCTACGAGCGCAAGTGGTGCCTGGTCGTCTTCGGCCTGATCATCGCCGGCTCCGGCCTGCTCTACGGATTGACCTTCACGCCGCTGCTGATCGTCGCCTTCGGGTTCCTGGTGAACCTGTTCGAGCGCGGCTACACCGCGCTGGCCTACGCCTACTCCCCCGAGCTCTACGACACCAGGGGCCGCTCCCTCGGCACCTCGCTCTCCTACGGTCTCGGCCGGCTCTCCAACGCCGCCGGACCGCTGATCATCGCCGGTCTCTACAGCGGGCTGGGCTACCAGGCCGTCTTCTTCTTCATCGCCGGCACCTGGGTGGTCGGGGCACTCGTCCTGGCGATCTTCGGCCCGGCCACCCGCAAGGCCCGTCTGGCCGCCGAGGCCGCGGCCGTCCCGGCAACGTCACGCTGAAGGACTGAACATGACCAACCCAGTTCCGGAGAACCTGACCACGCTCAAGCGGATGGTCGCCGACACCCCTACCCGCCCACCGCTGGGCGATGTGGCGCACATCGGTCACGCCCAGCTCTTCACCCCCACCCCTGCGGCGACGGTGTCGTTCTTCACCGACTTCCTCGGCCTGACCGTCTCGGGGCAGGACGGCGAGAGCACCTACTTACGCACCTGGGACGACTACGAGCACCACAGCGTCGTCGTCACCGAGCGCGCCACACCCGGCATCGGACGTACGGCACTGCGCTGCTCGTCCCCGGAGGCGCTGGAGCACCGGATCGAGGCGGTCGAGCGCACGGGGGTGACCGGCGAGTGGAAGCACGACGAGCCCGGCATCGGGCCGCTGTGGGTGACCCAGGATCCCGACGGACACGAGTTCGCGCTCTACCACGAGACCGAGTACTGGGAGGCACCGAGCGACGAGCTCCGGCCCGGACTGAAGAACCAGCCCCAGGCCAAGCCCGGCCACGGGGTCGCCGTGCGGCGTCTGGACCACATCAACTACCTGGCCCGCGACGTCGAGACGACGACCGGCTTCGTGATCGATGCCCTCGGCGCCCGGCCCACCGAGCAGATCAGGCTCGACGACGGCCACATCGGCGCGCGCTGGTCGACCTTCACCCAGAAGTCGTACGACGTCGTCTACACCGAGGACTGGACCGGGTCGACCGGCCGGCTGCACCACCTGGCCTTCGCCACCGACTCCCGCGAGGACATCCTCCGGGCCGCCGACCTCGCCCTGGACACCGGCGTGTTCATCGAGACCGGACCGCACAAGCACGCGATCCAGCAGACGTTCTTCCTGTACGTCTACGAGCCCGGCGGCAACCGGATCGAGCTGTGCAACCCGCTGACCCGCCTGGTCCTCGCCCCCGACTGGCCGCTGATCACCTGGACCGAGGCCGAGCGGGCCAAGGGCCAGGCGTGGGGCCTGAAGACGATCTCGTCGTTCCACACCCACGGCACTCCCACGGTCAACGAACCGCCCGGGTTGTGAAGCTGAGAGTGGCCCAGGGGTCACTCTCAGCTTCACAACCCAGAGGCCACCTAGTCGCGCGTCCTGGGCAGCTCCACCGAGACCCGGAGCCCGCCCCCCGAACGCGCGAGGACGGCGAGGTTGCCGTCGTGGGCGCGGGTGATGCTCTTGACGATCGCCAGGCCCAGACCCACGCCGGCGTGGTCACCGTGGATGCGCTGGGTGCCTCGCTGGAACGGCTCGGTGAGCGTGGCGACGAGGTCGCGGGAGAGCTCCCCGCCGGTGTTCGCGACGGTGAGGACCACGCTCCTCTCGTTGGCGGCGATGGTGACCGACACCGACCCGTTCTCGGGCAGGTTGTGGACGATCGCGTTGTGGATCAGGTTGGTCGCGACCTGCAGCAACAGCGCGGGCGAGCCGCTGACCGATGCCTGGTCTCCGGAGGTCTCGATCCGTACGCCACGCTGCTCCGCCAGTGGCAGCAGCGTCTCGACCGCCTCCTCGGCGACCAGCGACAGGTCGACCGGCTCGCGGGCGAACGAGCGCTGGTCGGCGCGGCTGAGCACGAGGAGGGCCTCGGTGAGGTCGATCGCGCGGGAGTTGATCAGGCGCAGCCGGTCGATGAGCTCGTCGACATCACGGTTCGGATCCTTGCCCGCGACGTCGAGCAGCGTCTGCGTGATGGCGAGCGGGGTACGCAGCTCGTGGGACGCGTTGGCCGCGAACCGCTGCTGCTCCGCCACCTGCGCCTCGAGCTTCGCGAGCATGTCGTCGAAGCCGTCGGCAAGCTCCCGAAACTCGTCGCCGGGGCCCTCGAGCTCGATCCGGTGCGAGAGAGAACCGCCCGCTGCCGTACGCGTGGCCTCGGTGATCTTCCGCAACGGCGCCAGCATCCGGCCGGCGAGAATCCAGCCTCCTACCAGCCCGAACACGACGAGGAAGCCCATCATCGTGGCCGCCCGCGGGACGAAGGCGCGCTCAAGATCCGACCGGTTCGGGACGAAGGGAGCGCTCGGACTCCCCGGCTGCTGCGGCCACTCCAGCCACACCCCGTCGGGGACGTAGCGCAGCAGGAAGACCCACACGACCGCGAGCAGCAGCACGCCCGTGACCACGATGACCCCGGCATAGCTGAGCGTCAGCTTGAGCCGAACACTCATTCCGGGACGTCTAGGAATCGACATCGATCCGGTATCCGACGCCCGGCACGGTGGCGATGATCGCCGGCTCGCCGAGCCGTTTGCGCAGCGCGGAGACGGTGATGCGTACGGCATTGGTGAACGGGTCGGCGTTCTCGTCCCAGGCCCGCTCCAACAGCTCCTCGGCGCTGACCACGCCGCCCTCGGCGGCGGCGAGCACCTCGAGCACCGCGAACTGCTTGCGGGTCAGCGCCACGTAGCGGCCGTCGCGGTAGACCTCACGCCGGAACGGATCGACCCGCAGGCCGGCGATCTCGCGCACCGGCGGGCGGTTGTAGGCACGCCGCCGGTCGAGCGCCCGCAGCCGCAGCACCAGCTCACGCAGCTCGAACGGCTTGGTCAGGTAGTCGTCGGCGCCGAGCTCGAACCCGGACGCCTTGTCGTCGAGGCGGTCGGCGGCGGTGAGCATCAGGATCGGCATCCCCGTGCCGGAGGCGACGATGCGCTTGGCGACCTCGTCGCCCGAGGGCCCGGGGATGTCGCGGTCGAGCACGGCGATGTCGTAGGCGTTGACGCTCAACAGCTCCAGAGCCGTGTCGCCGTCACCGGCGATGTCGGCGGCGATCGCCTCCAGCCGCAACCCGTCCCGGATCGCTCCAGCCATCAAAGGCTCGTCCTCGACCACCAGCACCCGCATGCTCTGATCCTAGGTTGATGACATATCGCCGACGTATCCGAAAGGCCATACGCCCCGACGACATCGCCACGGGTTTACTGGCACGGTGACCTTCACTGTCCGACCGATCAGTCCTGCCGAGCACCTCGACCACGTCCGGTCGCGGCGGTCGGTCAGCTTCCTGCAGACCCCCGCCTGGGCCGACGTGAAGACCGAGTGGCGCAGCGAGTCGCTGGGTTGGTACGCCGGCGACCGGCTCGCCGGGACCGGCCTGGTGCTGCACCGGCCGGTGCCGCGGCTCGGCTACACGCTGGCCTACCTGCCGTGGGGCCCCGACATCGACTGGGCCGGCGGCCTCACCGTCTGGTTCCCGCCGCTGGTCTCCTACCTGCGCTCGCAGGGCGCGTTCGCGATCCGGGTCGCTCCCCCGGTGCCCACCGACACCTGGAACGCCGCACAGGTCAAGGAGGGCATCGCAGACCCTGAGGTCGTACGCCTCACCGACATCCCGGGGCGGACCGATCCGGTCGGCGACGAGGTGACCCGCTATCTCCGCGACTCCGGCTGGATCCCGCAGAACCCCGTGGACGGGTTCGGAGCGGGGCAGCCGCAGTTCACGTACGAGATCCCGCTGCGCCACCGCGACGGGACCGCCCGGTTCGAGGACGAGGTGCTCGCCGGGATGAACCAGCTCTGGCGGCGCAACATCAAGAAGGCCGCCAAGGCCGGCGTGGAGGTGACCACCTCGGTCGGCGGCGAGGACCTGAAGGCGTTCCACGACCTCTACGTCCACACCGCCGAGCGCGACCACTTCACGCCACGGCCGCTGGCCTACTTCGAGAAGATGTTCACGGCGTTGTCCGCCGAGGACAACGAGCGCGTCAAGCTCTATCTGGCCCGTCACGACGGCGACCTGGTGGCCGCGACGATCTACGTCCGCGTCGGCGCCCACGCCTGGTACGTCTACGGCGCCTCCTCCACGGAGAAGCGGGACGTACGCGGCTCCAACGCCTGCCAGTGGGCGATGATCCGTGACTCGCTGGCCGCCGGCTGCGACGTCTACGACCTGCGCGGGATCACCCCCACGCTGTCCACCGACGACTCCCACGTCGGCCTGATCCAGTTCAAGGTCGGCACCGGCGGGCAGGCGGTGAGGTACGTCGGCGAGTGGGACCTGCCGCTGCGCCCGATCGTCTACCGAGCCTTCGACCTCTACATGAGGCGGGGCCGGTGATGGTGAACGAATCGGGCTCACTCACCTTCACGGGCATCGCCCTGCTCACCATCTTGGCTCTGCCCGTGGCGGTGCTGGCGGTGCCGGTCCTGGCGCTGTTGCGCCGGGCACTGGGTCTCGCGCCGGGCCGGGAATGGCGTACGTCGCTGGCCGAGGTCGCGATCGTCTACGGCACCGTGCCGTTCGTACTGCTGACGATGGTGCCCGGCCCGATGGCCGGCCTGGTCGACGGCAGCGTGAGCCTGGTGCCGCTCGAGGACCTGCCGACCATGACGACCATCGGTGTCGTCGGCAACCTGCTGCTCTTCGCCGCGGCCGGCTTCTTCGGCCCGATCCGCTTCCGGGCGCTGCGCTCGGTGGGGCGGGTCCTGGCGCTCGGCGTGGCCGGCTCGGTGACGATCGAGACCCTGCAGTACACCCTGCGGCTGGACCGGGTCTCCTCCATCGACGACGTACTCCTCAACGCCGGCGGCGCCACGCTGGCCGCGATCTTGTCGTGGCCGTGGTGGCGCCGCCGGCGATCCGTTCCGCCGACCTCAGACCAGCGCCGCGGCGACCTGGTCGAGGCGGGCTCCGCGTGAGGCCTTGACCAGCACCACGTCGCCGGGAGCGAGGTGGCCCCGCAACCAGTCGATCGCGGCGGCGTTGTCGGGCAGGGCGACCGCCCGCTGACCCGCGCCGTCCGCGATGACGGCGGCGGCCTCGCCGACGGTGAGGACCAGGTCGGCCCGGGTGGCGGCGTACGTCCCGATCTCGTGGTGCGCGTCGCGGCTCGCCTCGCCGAGCTCGAGCATCTCGCCGAGCACGGCGATGCGACGCTTGGCGTCGATCGAGGCGAGCGCGTCCAGACCGGCGCGGGTGGACTCGGGGTTGGCGTTGTAGGAGTCGTTGAGGAGGGTCGCGCCGCTGGCGAGGGCGCGCAGCTCCATGCGCCATTTCGAGATCGAGGCGGTGTTCAGCGCGGTCGCGGCCTGCTCCAGGGGGACCCCGGCGGCCAGCCCCGCCGCCGCGGCGGCCGCGGCGTTGAGCGTCCAGTGGGCGCCCACGAACGGGAGCGCGACGACGGCCGTGTCGTCCACGTGCTGAAGGGTGAAGGTGGGCCGACCGAGCCGGTCCAGGGCGAGGTCACGCACTCGTACGCCTGCCCTCTCGCCGGCACCGAAGGCCAGCACCGGACCGTCGGTGAGCTCGCCCATCGCGAGCACACGCGGGTCGTCGGCATGGAGCACCGCTGTGCCGCCGATAGCCAGGCCTCGCACCAGCTCGCTCTTGGCGGTCGCGATGGCCTCGCGGGACCCGAACTCGCCCAGGTGGGCCTGGCCGACGTTGGTCACGACGGCGATGTCCGGCGCGACCAGTCCGGTCAGCTCGGCGATGTCGCCGATGTGCCGGGCCCCCATCTCCAGGACGAGGAACCGGGTGGTCGCGTCGGCGCGCAGCATGGTGAGCGGTACGCCGAGCTCGTTGTTGAACGAGCCGGAGGTCGCGACGGTCGGTGCCGCGCTCGCCAGCACCGCCTCGATCATGTCCTTGGTGCTGGTCTTGCCCTGGGAGCCGGTGACCGCGACGACGGTCATCTCGTCGCGCAGCAGCGCGATGACGTGGGCGGCCAGGCGTTGCAGCGCGGCCTGCGCGTCGTCGACGACGACCGTCGGGAGCGTCATCGGGCGGGAGCCGAGCACGGCGACGGCACCGGCCGCGGCGGCCTGAGGTGCGTACTCGTGGCCGTCGGTGTGCTCGCCCGCGAACGCGACGAAGAGGCCGCCCGGGTCTGCCTCGCGGCCGTCGATCACGGCTGGCGCGCTCACGGTCACCGAGCCGTCGCCGACGACCTTCCCGCCGACCAACGAGGCGATTTCGTCCAAGCTGAGGGGAATCATCCCATCAGTCTTCGAAATCGCACGTTGCCGGCGTGTATCCGCTAATCGATACACGGACGATAACTCTGCCCAGGTCCGCGATCTACCTATCGTCGGCATATCAGAAATTCCATACGGGCCCGCAACTGCTCCTGGGGTTTGCTGGCGTCGATGATCTACCACGAGCCGACCCTGACGGCACCGACCGAGCCGATGGAGCAGACCGTGATCTCGCCGACCGTCGGGATCACGGTCTACGGCTGCGCTCCTGATGAGAGCCGCATTTTCGACGTGTTGGCGCCTGGTCTCGGGGTCTCGTTGAGGACCACGACCGAGCCCGTCTCCCAGGACAATGTCGAGTTCGCGGTCGGAGACCGGTGCATCAGCGTCAGCCATAAGTCGCCGATATCGAACGACACGCTTCTCGCTCTGCAGAAGTCTGGTGTCAGGTATATCTCGACGCGAAGCGTCGGTTTCAACCACATCGACGTCGACTTCGCGAAAAGCATCGGGATAACGGTCGGAAACGTCTCCTATTCACCGGACTCCGTGGCCGACTACACGTTGATGCTGATGCTCATGTCGGTGCGTCAGGCGAAGTCGACGATCCGGCGCACCGACGCCCACGACTACCGCCCGGCGGCCACGCGCGGCCGCGAGCTGCGCGACCTGACCGTCGGCGTGGTCGGGACCGGGCGGATCGGCGCGGCGGTCATCGACCGGCTGCGGGGCTTCGGCTGCGACGTACTCGCCTATGACATCCGGCCCCGGCCCGCGGCCGAGGGGGTGGAGCACGTCGATCTGGACACGCTGGTCGAGCGCAGCGACATCGTCACGCTGCACGCGCCGCTCAGTGCGGAGTCGCACCATCTCCTCGACCGGCGACGCATCGACCGGATGCGCCCCGGTGCGTACGTCATCAACACCGGTCGCGGAGCGCTGATCGAGACCCCGGCGCTCATCGAAGCTCTCGAGGAGGGCCGGCTGGGCGGTGCGGCCCTCGATGTCATCGAGGGCGAGGAGGGCATCTTCTACGCCGATCTCCGGGGGCGGGATGTCCCCAACGGCTGGCTGGCACGGCTCCAGGAGATGCCGAATGTGCTGGTCAGCCCCCATATCGCCTACTTCACCGACCATGCCCTCATGGACACGGTCGAGAACTCCATCGTGAACTGTCGTGAATTCGAAAGCAGGTTTCCGCATGTCTAAGGTCAAGGTCGGCATCATCTTCGGTGGCGTCTTCGAGGAGCACCCCGTCTCGGTGAAGTCGGCGCAGGAGGTTGCCAAGAACCTCGACGCCGACAGGTACGAGGCCTACTGGATCGGCATCACCAAGAGCGGTGACTGGCGTCTGTGCGACGGCCCCGAGGCGAGCTGGGAGGACGGCGCGCACCGCCCGGTCGTACTCTCCCCCGACCGCAGCGTCCATGGCTTGCTCGTCCTCGATGGGGGCAGCTACGAGACGATCCGGCTCGACGTCGTGCTCCCGGTCCTGCACGGCAAGCTCGGTGAGGATGGCGCGATCCAGGGGCTCTTCGAGCTCTCCGGGATCCCGTACGTCGGCTGCGACGTGCAGAGCTCGGCGCTGTGCATGGACAAGTCGCTGGCCTACACGGTCGTCGGCGAGGCGGGCGTCCCGACGCCGAACTTCTGGATCCTCGGCCCCGGCGAGTCGGTCGACCCCGGTGTACTCCCCTATCCGGTCTTCGTGAAGCCGGCCCGCTCCGGGTCCTCCTTCGGGGTCAGCAAGGTGACCTCGGCCGAGGAACTGGCCGACGCGGTGGCGACGGCGCGGCAGTACGACGAGAAGGTGCTCGTCGAGGAGGGGGTCGTCGCCGAGGAGATCGGCTGTGCGATCCTCGGCAACGGTGCCGAGCTGGTCACCGGAGAGGTCGACCACGTCGCGCTCTCGCACGGCTTCTTCAAGATCCACCAGGAGGACGCCCCCGAGACCGGCTCGGAGAACGCGACCTTCATCGTGCCCGCCGACATCCCGGCCGAGGCGCAGGAGCTGGTCAAGACCGAGGCTCAGCGGGTCTACCGTGCGCTGGGCTGCCGTGGCCTGGCGCGGGTCGACATGTTCCTCAAGGCGGACGGCACGGTGGTGCTCAACGAGGTCAACACCCTGCCCGGGCTCACCTCGTACAGCCGCTACCCGCGGATGATGGCCGCGGCCGGGATCTCGATGACCGAGTTCCTCGACCGCGCGGTCACTCTGGCTCTTGAAGAGACCCGGCGATGAAGGACGGGTTCGGCTTCGTCGACGAGCTGGCGCCGGGCATCCGCTGGGACAGCAAGTACGCCACCTGGGACAACTTCACCGGCAAGCCGGTCGACGGCTACCTGGTCAACCGCATCGTCGGGACCCGCGAGCTGTGCGCCGCGCTCGCCCAGGCGCGGGACAAGGCCGCCGCCCTCGGGTTCGGGATCCTGCTGTGGGACGGCTATCGCCCCCAGCGCGCCGTCGACGCGTTCCTGCGCTGGGCCGGGGAGCCCTCGCCGGACGACGACGAGCGCAAGCGAGTGCACTACCCCTCGATCACCCGCCCGGAGATGTTCGAGAAGGGGTACGTCGCCGCCAAGTCCGGTCACAGTCGCGGCAGCACCGTCGACCTGACCCTCTTCTCCTCGGCCACGGGGGCGCTGCTGGACATGGGTGGTGACCATGACCTGATGGACGAGATCTCCCACCACGGCGCGGCCGGGGTCTCCGAGGTCGCGGCGCGCAACCGGTCGCACCTGTGCTCGGTGATGGAGTCGTGCGGGTTCAGCCGCTACGAGAACGAGTGGTGGCACTACTCGCTGATCGACGAGCCCTACCCGGACACCTACTTCGCCTTTCCTGTCGGATAGAGCCCCATCGGCTGACTCAGGGGCTCAGGGACTCAGCCAGCCGTGGACCTTCGAGCGGTTCGCCTTCTTCCAGACGGAGGCGAACCGCTCCTCGGCGGCGTCGGCGGCGGCCTCCTCGGCCTCGAGGAGCTCGCGGATGGCGTCGTCGGGCGCTGGGACCTGCCCGATCGTCGAGATCATGACGGCGGCGTCGTTGAGGTCGCCGAGGGTCGACTGGACCGACTTTGCCGCCTCGGCGAGACGCTCGGCGTCATTGCCGAAGACCGCGCCCAGTGACTCGGCCGCATAGCGGACCCGCTTGGCCTTCTTGCGCACCTCGTGGAGCCGCCGGCGACGCTCGTCGGCATCAGCGGCCTCATCGGCGGCATCGACCGCGGCCACCAGACGTCGCCAGCTCCGGCGGAGCCGCTTGCGCAGAGCCTTCTTGCCCGGGTCCGCCTCTGACCAGGGCGGACCGTCGGCGAGGGCCGCGATCAGTGCGCGGTAGCGGTCGCTGTCCAGCTCCGGCAAGAGCCGGGCGCGCCCCTGGGCCTGGCGATCGGCGAGCGCTGCCCGCAGTGCGTCGACACCGGTCGGTCCCGGGCCGTGCTCCGCTGCCCAGCGCGTCAGCCGTTTGCGGAGCACCTCTGCGTCGCGTACGTCTCCGAGGAGAGCAGCCAGCCACTTCAGCTCCGCGCGCAGCGGCTCGGTCTGCTCGGTCTCGAGGAGCGGGCGGTACGTCGCCAGGACGCTGCGCAGCCTGCGTACGGTCACCCGCATCTGATGGATCGAGTCGTCCTCGTCACGCAGCACGAGCCGGCTCCAGCGGTGGAGCGCCACCACTTGGTCGCGCCACCACTCGCCGACCGGCTCGCGTGGATGACTCATCCCCACTGTTCTACCGTGCCGCGGCGTCCAGGTCACGCTCGATTCGTCCGGCTTCGGCGTCCTCGGCGCTGTCCTTCTCGCGGTGCGGGAGCACGGTCAGCAGCAGGCCGAACCCGGCCCAGCAGGCGAGGACGATCAGCGGCACCGTGGTCCCAGCGCCGTCGAAGAAGGAGAAGCCGCGAAGCGCTGACCCTGCCGCGCCCGGGGGCATCAGCTGGCCGAGCCAGCCGAACGGCACCATCTCCGGCGCGGACGTGATCCCGGAGAGCGGGTTGCCGACGAGCAGGATCAGCAGCGCGACGATGCCGACGCCTGCGGGGCCGATGAGGTGGCGCAGGCCGATGATCGGGAGCGCGACGGCGAGGATGCCGAGGGCGACGACTCCGGCGTTGGCCAGGTAGCTGCCCTCGAGGGCTCCGAGCCAGCCCTGGACCACGCCGGTCATCGCGAGACCGCCGCCGATCGCGATCAGGAAGGCGGCCGCGACCCGGTCACGGGTGCGGGTCAGCACCAGCGAGGTGATCGCGCCGGCCATGATGCCGCCGATCACCAACGGCAGCGCGGACGCACCGAAGACGATGCCGCGCGGGTCGTCCTCCGCACTCGCCACGACGTCGGTCACCTGGGGCTGCGTGCCGGTCTCGGCGCCCATCGCGGTGGCCATCTGGGTGAGCTGCTGAGCGACGTTGGCACTGGCGGCGGAGGCGACCAGGAACTCCGGGCCTTGCGGGCCGACGACGATCGCGCCGTACGCCTCCCGGTCCTCGATCGCCTCGACCGCCTCGTCGCGGTCCTCGACCGCGGTGATCTCGAAGGCGTCCTCCCCCGCGTTGGCGGCGAGCTGGGTCTCGATCTGGGTGACCGCGGCCTCGGGGCCGGCGACGACCAGCGGTAGCGACCTGGGCTCCAGCTCGCTGGTGGGCCAAGCGAACGCGGAGATGAGCAACGTGAGCAAGGTGACCAGACCGAGGCTGACCCCGATCACGGCTTTGGCTGACTGGGACATGGCAGGTTCCCTTCAAAAAAACGAATGTTCATTCTCTTTGAAGGAACTCTCCTCCACATCGCCGGATTTATCAAGAATGAATATTCGTTTTCTTTTGAGGTATGCTTCCGGTATGCCGAAGATCAGTGAGGAGCATCGCGCCGAGAAGCGCCAGCAGATCATCGCGGCGACGCTGCGCTGCGTGGAGCGTGATGGCTTCCACAAGACGACGATGGCCGCCGTGGTCAAGGAGTCCGGGCTCTCCGCCGGCTCGGTCTACACCTACTTCCGCGGCAAGAACGACATCATCCGCGCGATCGCCGAGTCGGGCCTGACGACCATCGTGGAGGCGATCACTCGTTTCACCCCGGACCCGAGTTCCGATGAGGACGCTCTCCCGCCTTCACGGGCGATCGAGGCCGCGACCCAGCACTTTCTCGACGTCTCCGAAGAGCTCGGTGTCGACCTCCCCCGGATCGCCCTGCAGACCTGGGCCGAGGCCGCCCGCGACCCGGAGATCCGAGAGGTGATGGCCCCCGAGGCGCGCCGCATCCGGGCCGCCTGGCGCAGCTACGCCGAAGGCGCCATCGCGGCCGGCCGGTTCCGCAAGGACGCTGATCCCGAACGGATCGCGATGGTCCTCACCGGCCTGCTGCCCGGCTTCATCCTGCAGCGGCTCATGCTGGGCGACGTCACCCCGAAGATCTACGCCGCTGGGCTCACCGACCTGCTCGACTACGCCGACTGAGCCCAGCGGGCGACCCAATAGCGCACCCCATAGGGGTCGTCGTCGTAGTCGACCGCCACCGTCTCGACGCTGCGCAGCAGGTCGGCCGCCTCCCTGATCGGGCCGACGTCGGCCCAGAGCTCATCGGCGAACCCGAGATCGAGCGCACTGAGCGCCTCGGGGTCGGGCGTGACCAGAGCCTTGCTGAGCGCCTCGTCGAACCCGGCGGCCCGCGGGTCGAGGTGTCCCGGCGCCTTCTCGCTGCGGCAGGCCGAGCCGTTGCCGACGATGAGGTACGCCGCTTCGCCGCTGGCCACCGGAGCCGTGCCGACCTCGGCCAGCAGCGAGGAGGCGACCCGGGCACCCTGCGCACCGGCGATCACGCGTACGTCCTCGCCCAGCCAGGCCACCGCGGCCAGGCAGGCAGCACGGAGCTCGTCGACCGGGTCGTCGAGCGAGGCGTACTCCGGCAGCAGGGCCAGGCATCCCGGAACCAGCGCCACTCGAGTCACTGCAGTCCCCTGATCGCTCGCTTCGGACGTCGCCGGCCGGCGATCGTCCAGACCATGTCGACGGTCTGCCGGGTCTCCGGGACCTGGTGGACGCGGTAGATGCGGGCACCGGCCAGCGCGCAGACCGAGGTAGCGGCCAGGGTGCCGAGGAGGCGCTCTCCGACCGGCTGGTCGAGCGTCTCCCCCACGAAGTCCTTGTTGGAGAGCGAGACCAGCACCGGCCAGCCGGTCGCGACCATCTCGCCGAGCCGGCGGGTGATCTCGAGCGAGTGGAAGGTGTTCTTCCCGAAGTCGTGGGCCGGGTCGATGACGATCGAGTCCTTCGCGACACCGGCGTCCAGGGCGCGCTGGGCGTAGCCGAGGGTGGAGTCGATCGCGTCGCGGACCACGTCGTCGTACTCGATCCGGTAGGGCCGTGTCCGCGGAGTCACGCCTCCGGTGTGGGTGCACACGATCGCGGCGCCGTGGGCGGCGGCGACGTCGACGAGCTCCGGATCGGCCCCGCCCCAGGCGTCGTTGATGACGTCGGCACCGGCCGCGCACACCGCGTCACCGACCTCGGCGCGCCAGGTGTCCACCGAGATCACCAGCGCCGGGAACTCCTCGCGTGCCCGAGCGACGAAGTCGACCACGCGGGCCTTCTCCTCCGCCGCGCCGATCTCGGCCCCAGGCGCCGCCTTGATCCCGCCGATGTCGACGATCTCCGCACCCTGGGAGGCCACCAGACGTACGCGCTCGAAGGCCGCGTCCTCGGCCCAGGTCGCTCCCTTGTCGAAGAACGAGTCCGGGGTGCGGTTGACGATCGCCATCATCAGCGCGTCGTCGTCGCCGAAGGAATGTCGTCCGAGGCGCAGCATCAGGCGACCATACCGCCCGCGCCGTCGCGCACCGGCGGCCGCTCCAGAAGGCTCACGGAGCGGTCGACGACCTTGGTCGAGCCGTCGATCGGGATGTACTGCCGCAGCTCGACGTCGTCGCCTGCCGGACCGGTGCCTAGGCGGCGCGACATCATGCCGACGATCTGGGTGGCCATCAGGCCGAGATCGAAGAGATCCTGGTGGCTGTGGTCGCGCTGGCCCAGGTCGACCTGGGCGATCGCCTCCATCCCTCGCGTGTCCAGGGTGTCGACGAGGGCGGCGAGCTCCACGCCGTAGCCGATCGGGACCCGCAGCCGCTCGAACAGCGAGCGCCGGATCGACCATTCCCCCGCCAGCGGCTGGATCAGGTCGCGCAGCGGCCTGCGATGGAGGGCCAGCAGCGGGCGAGCGACGAGCTCGGTGACCCGACCGCCGTCGAGACCGTGCTCCCCCGGGCGCCGGTAGAAGCCCTTGACCAGCTCGATCGTCGGATTGTTGACAAGGGGCCCGATCAGGCCGCGTACGAAATGGGTGTCCCAGTCGGTCAGGTCGGCGTCCATGAAGACGATCAGCTCACCGGTGGTCACGAACTGCGACTTCCACATCGCCTCACCCTTGCCAGGGTAGGAGCCGAGCTCGGGCCGGATCGCGGCCGAGGCGTAGACGTCGGCCCCGGCGTCGGCCGCGATCCTTGCGGTGTCGTCGGACGAGTCGGAGTCGATGACGACGAGCTCGTCGACCAGATCGGAGGTCTCCATCAGGCTCGTGCGCAGCTTGTCGACCAGGCCGCCGACGGTCGCGGCCTCGTTGCGCGCCGGCACCACGAGGCTCACCCGCTGCCCCTGCTTGGCCGCGACGAGGTCGGCCAGCGACCAGTCGTCCCAATGATGGGTGTTGCTCTCCGACCACGACATGCCCAAACCCTATCGACGGTGTCCTCGAACACCGGACCGATACCCGATCCGTCCGGTTCCCAGCCGTCGCTACTGTGCGTCGTCGTGCGAGCGCGCGAAGGTGAGGATCTCGTCGGTGGCGCCGTTCATCCAGACGTCCTGGCAGGCCTGCGCCATCTCCTCGAGACCGTCGACGATCGTGCCGAAGACGTTGCCCGGCACCCATCCCTGGTCGCCGTTGATCAGCAGGTTGTTGCGGCCGTAGAAGAGGGCGAGGTCGACGATCTCGGTCATCGCTCCCGGTCCGCGGTCCTCCGGGTAACCGTAGGACGGATTGCCGAGGTCGTCGGAGGAGAAGGCGAAGTAGCACAGGTCGCCAGGGATCGGGGTGACCGTCGTGTTCTCCTTGCCCGGATCCTTCGCGGCGAAGGCAGGCACGAGGTTGTAGATCTCGTTGCGGGCGTACTTGCCGTGGAAGACCTGGCCGCCGAGCGGCAGTGCGTCCCACACGGCGCCGGCCGTGCGTGGCGCCTCCTCGTCGAGCAGGCGGGCTAGACAGGAGACACCGCGGCGCTCCAGGGTGACGGTGATGTAGCGGCTCATCGCGCTCCTCGAGGATTGTCGACAGGTCGGACGAACAGCTCACCGCTGGCCCGCTCATAGGCCCGCGCCGCGCGCAGCACCCGGGCGTCGTCGTGGCGGGCACCGACGATCTGGAGGCCGACGGGCAGCCCCGCCTCGGTGGTGCCGCAGGGCACGCTCGCCGCCGGCTGCTGGGTCATGTTGAAGGGGTAGGTGTAGGGCGTCCAGCTCGGCCACCACTGCGAGGGCCAGCCCTTGGGCGCCTGCAGCCCCCGCTCGAAGGCGGTGATCGGCATGGTCGGGGTGACCAGCAGGTCGTACGTCTCGTGGAACCGCCCCATCAACCGGCCGAGGTCCATCCGGACCGCGGTGGCGTCCAGGTAGTCGGCCGCGGAGCCTCGGCCCTTGGTCTCGATGCCTTCGCGCAGCAGCGGATCGATCTTGTCGATCGAACCAGGAGGATAGGCGTCGATCACCTTCGCCGCACCGCAGAACCAGAGCACCTCGAACGCCTCGACCGGGTCGGAGAAACCGGGGTCGACCTCCTCGACCCGGGCACCCTCGGCCTCGAGCACGGCGACCGCCTCGCGGACCAGCCGCTCGACCTCCGGGTCGTTCTCGACGTACCCGAGCGTGGGTGAGAACCCGATCCTCAACCCTTCGACGCCGTCGTCCAGGCCGGCCAGGAACGAGGCTCCCGGTGTGGGCATCGCCGACCAGTCGCGAGAGTCGAAGCCGGCAATCACGTCGAGCAGCGCCGCCGCGTCGGTGACGGTCCTGGTCATCGGGCCGGCATGGGAGAGGGTGCCGAAGGGGCTGGCGGGATGGAGCGGGATCAATCCGTAGGTTGGCTTGATCGTCACCGTGCCGGTGAAGGAGGCCGGGATCCGGACCGAGCCGCCGCCGTCGGTGCCGAGCGCCCACGGGCCCATACCGAGACCGACCGCCGCCGCGGCACCGCCGCTGGAGCCGCCCGAGGTCAGGCCCGGATTCCAGGGATTGCCGGTGGAGCCGTGGCGGAGCGAGTCGGTGACGCCCTTCCAGGCGAACTCGGGAGTCGTCGTCTTCCCGGTGATCACCGCACCGGCCTCGCGCAGCCGCGCGACCGTGGGTGCGTCCTCCGGCCATGGCCCGGCCTCGTCGATGAGCCAGGTGCCGCGGATTGTCGGCAATCCTGCGGTCCACAAGATGTCCTTGACCGAGGTCGGTACCCCGTCGGCGCTGCCGAGCGGATGCCCTGCCCGCCATCTCTCGGTGGACGCGGTCGCCTGCGCCAGCGCGCCATCGGCGTCGACCCGGACGAACGCGTTCACAGCGGGGTCGCGCTCCTCGATCGTGTCGAGGACCGATCGCGTCGCGTCGAGCGGGGAGAAGGCGCCCGAGCGATAGCCGGCCACCAGCTCGACGGCGGTCAAGGCGCTGAGCTCGGACCCGGACGCGGTCTTCGGGTCGGTCATCGGGTCGGTCACGACCTCTCCCCCTGCTCCGCGACGACGAAGCCGCGCTGCTTGTCGACGACGTTCATCAGCGGCTCGCCGCTCAACCAGCGCCGGGCGTTGTCGACGAACTGGTCCGCCAGCGCCTCCCGCCAGCCCTCGTAGTCGCCGGACATGTGTGCCGAGACCGCCACCTCTGGCATGGTCCACAACGGACTCTCGGCCGGTAGCGGCTCGACCTCGAAGACGTCCAGGGACGCCGCACCGACCGGGCCGTCTCGGAGCGCGGAGACGAGCGCGGCCTCGTCGACGATCTGCCCGCGCCCGACATTGACCAGGTGGCTGCCCGGCTTCATCGCCGCGAGCACGTCCTCGCTGATCAGGCCACGGGTCTCGTCGGTCAGCGGCGCCGTGACGACGACGTGGTCGGCCCAGCCGACGTGTGCGGCCAGGTCGGCGCTGGCGAGGACCTCGCCGAAGTCGGGATCACCGCTGCGGGCAGTGCGGCCGGCACCGCGTACGTCCATCCCGGCCGCGCGCAGCAGCCGGGCCGTCTCGCGACCGATCGCGCCGGTGCCGACCACGAGCGCGGTCTCGGCGCTGATCAGCCGAGTCTCGCGGCGCAGCCACTTCCGGGCCGACTGCAGGTCGTGGCTGAGGTGGATGTCCTTGGCCACGGCCAGGATCGAACCGAGCACGAACTCCGCCATCGCTCGGTCGAAGATCCCGCGGGCGTTGGTGACGACCACGTCGGAGGCGACCAGCTCCGGAAACAGCAGCTTGTCGACCCCTGCGGCGGCGACATGAAGCCAGCGCAGCGAGCCGGCGCTCGGCCAGGCGTCACGGACGGCCTCGGAGAAGTAGTCCCACAGCAGTAGCGCCTCGGCTCCGCGAAGTGCTTCGGCCAGGCCGGCGGCATCGGTGTAGGTGAGCTCGGCATCCGCCTCGAGGCGCTCCACCCCAGCGGGTCTGCCGCCGCCAGGCGGACAGAGGATCGTGATCGCGGGGCGCCGGGACGTCTCCAAGAAAAATCCTCCGTCGCATCGACACACCTCCGCAATAATCCGAGACTACGCTAGGAGAGCCGATTGCAGATTGTCAACAATCTTAGCGAGGTGCGATGTCCCCGACGGTACGCATCGCCGTGGTCGTTCCACATGACATGGTGCTCGACCACGAGCTGTGGCGGTGGGCCCCGGCCGACACCTGCCTGCTCTTCAACCGGACGCCCTTCACCGACCGTGCGGTCACCCTCGAGATGGCCGAGGAGATCAGCGAGACCGCGGCCGTCGAGCAGGCCGTACGCGACCTCGCGGCCGCCGATCCCCACCTCTACGTCTACGCCTGCACCTCCGGCAGCTTCGTCCACGGCCGGCACGGCGAGCGGAGGCTGGCCGCGGCGATGAGCCGCGCCGGCGGCGCACCCGCGATCACCACCTCCGGCGCGGTGCTGGAGTCGCTCTCCGCTCTCGGCGTCTCCCGGGTCGCGGTCGCGACCCCCTACGACGTCGCGCTCGCCGCCAGGTTCGGCAGCTTCCTGGCCGAGGCCGGGGTCACCGTGGTGAGCACCGGCGACCTCGGGCTGGGCCACCACATCTGGGAGGTTCCCTACGAGACCACGCTCGCCCTGGTGCGGGCCGCCGACACCGACGCCGCCGATGCGGTCGTCGTCTCGTGCACGAACCTGGCGACGTACGACATCATCGGCCGGCTCGAGGCCGAGCTCGGAAAGCCGGTGATCTCCGCGAACCGGGCGACCATGGAGGCCGCGCTCCGGATGGTCGGACGCACCCCGCCGACCGCCGAGGATCTGTTGGGGCATGCCTCATGACCCGACCGCCGGTCGTTGGGCTGCTCTATCCCGGCTACGCGGCCGAGGACGACTTCCCGGCGCTCGAGAACGCGCTCGGCGGTGCGATCTGGCTGCCGCTGGTCCACACCTCCATGGGTCGCGACGAGCACACCGTCGAGGCCCTCCTCGACACCGGCTCCGAGGACCGGCTCGCCGCCGGCGCCGATGCGGTCGCGGTCCACTCCCCCGACGCAGTGATCTGGGCGTGCACCTCGGGCAGCTTCGTCTACGGCCCGGACGGCGCCGCAGCCCAGGCCGCCGCGATCAGCAAGCGTCTCGGCGTCCCCGCCTCGTCGACCTCGATCGCGTTCGTCGAGGCAGCCAGGGCCCTCGGGCTCGGTGAGGTCGCCGTCGCCGCCTCCTACCCCGAGGATCTGGCCGGACACTTCACCTCCTTCCTGGCAGCAGGCGGGATCGACGTGGTCTCCTTCGGTGCCAGCGGGATCTTCACCGCCGTCGACGCCGGCCGTCTGGGCCCGGACGCGGTCCTGGAGATGACCCTGGCCGTCGACGTTCCCGAGGCCGAGGCCGTCCTCGTCCCCGACACCGCGCTGCACACGCTGACCTGCATCGATACGTTGGAGAAAGCCCTCGGGAAACCCGTGCTGACGGCCAACCAGGTGACCGTCTGGGAGGGCCTGCGCCTCGCCGGGTCGCCCCGCCCCCTGCCCGGGCTCGGGGCGCTCTTCAGGTAAAGTCGCGGCTTTACATAAACCTCCCGTCGCACCCCGCGCCACCTAGCCATGTCGCACAGACAGCGCTAACGTGGCGCGAATTGTTGACAAACCTACAGTCGACACTGCGGGTCAAACGCGGTCCCCAGCCATCAATCACACCGAATAGGTGAGAAGAAATGTCAGGAACCCCAACCATCCCCTCCGACGAGGCACAGCCCGACAAATCGAAGCTCCGAAGAGCGATCACCGGCTCAGCGGTCGGCAATGCGACAGAGTGGTTCGACTACGGCGCCTTCGCCTACGTCGCGACCGAGATCACCGCGAACTTCTTTCCCGAGCAGGGCTTCACAGGCACCGCTCTGACCTTCGCGATCTCCTTCATCCTCCGCCCGCTCGGCGGCATCTTCTGGGGCCCGCTCGGCGACCGCATCGGGCGACAGCGTGTCCTCGCGATGACGATCATCCTGATGGCGGCTGCCACATTCTGTGTCGGCTTGCTCCCGACGTACGACTCGATCGGCATCTGGGCCGTGGTCCTGCTCGTACTGCTCCGGGTGATCCAAGGCTTCTCGACCGGTGGCGAGTACGGCGGCGCGGCGACGTACATGGCCGAGGTCGCCCCCGACAAGAAGCGTGGGTTCTACGGCAGCTTCCTGGAGTTCGGCACCATCGTCGGCTTCACCGCCGCCATCGCCGTCGTCTTCACCACCGAGTCGATCATCGGTGACGCGGCGATGACCGAGTGGGGTTGGCGCATCCCGTTCCTGATCGGTGGTCCGATCGGCCTCATCGGCCTCTACATCCGGACCAAGCTCGAGGAGACACCTGTCTTCCAGGAGCTCGAGTCGCAGGACGCCATCGAGGGTGGCGCCGGCGCCGCCCTGAAGGACCTCTTCGCGCTGTTCTACAAGCCGATCCTCACGCTGATCGGCCTGGTCGCCGCGCTCAACATCGCCAACTACACGCTGCTCGCCTACATGGCGACCTACCTGCAGGAGGAAGCCGGCTTCAGCAGCACCGACGCCGACCTGCTGGTCATCTTCGGACAGGTCGCGATGCTGGTCTTCCTGCCGATCGCCGGAGCGCTCTCGGACAAGGTCGGCCGCAAGCCGATGTGGGGCGGCTCCTTCATCGGGCTGATCATCCTGTCGGTCCCGATGTTCCTCCTGATCGGTCAGGGCTTCTGGCCGGCGGTGCTCGGGTTCACCGTGCTGGGCATCGTCTACGTCGCCCAGCTCGCGACGATCTCGGCGACCTTCCCGGCGATGTTCCCCTCGCAGGTGCGCTACGGCGGCATGGCGATCGGCTACAACATCTCCACCGCCGCCTTCGGTGGCACGGCGCTGTACGTCAACAACGCGCTGATCGGCGCCACCGGCGACGTGCTGATGCCGGCCTATTACATGATCGCCGGATCCGTGGTCGGTCTGATCGCGCTGTTCTTCGTCGTCGAGACGGCGGGCAAGTCGATCCGGGGCACGGAGATCCCGGGTACGCCGGAGTCCGAGGCGGAGCTCGCCGAGCTCGACAGTCTCGACAACAAGACCGTCTGACCGGCGTCTGCGAACGAGCGTGCCGGGTCCGTCCCGCGTACCCGGCACGCTCGGTCGATCCGCTCACTGCCAGACCGACCACATGCAATGATTGTCAACAATCAAACTCTTTCTCGGTGACCCATCGGAGACCACGTTGACAGTGACATCGAGCTTCGAACCCGTGCACAGGGAGTCGACGGCCTCGGTCATCGCTCGCCAGCTGCGCACGGCGATCATGGAGCGCACCCTGCAGCCCGGTGCACAGCTGAGCGAGACCGCGCTCTCGGCCCAGTTCGGCGTCAGCCGCGGCCCGCTGCGCGAGGCGATGCAGCGTCTGGTCCAGGAGGGCCTGCTCCGCAGCGAGCCCAACCGCGGGCTCTTCGTGATCGAGCTCGACGAGGCCGACATCCGAGACATCTACCTGGCCCGGGCAGCCGTCGAAGGTGCCGCCGCCACGATGATCGCCAGGGCGCGGGTGCCTGCGGCACTGCGCGAGCTCCGCGCCGCCTGCGACGCGATGACCAAATCCCTCGAGCTGGGCGACCCGGCGGCGCTCAGCGACGCCGACTTCCACTTCCACGACGTGCTCGTGCAGTGCTCCGGGAGCCGGCGCCTGGCCCGGATGCACCAGACCCTGATCGTCGAGACGCGGATGTGCCTGACCGCGCTGGAGGGCACCTACCAGCAGCCTCTCGAGCTGGTCGAGGAGCACAACCAGATCGTCGACGCCATCGAGGCGGGCGACGTGAAGCTGACCCTCAAGCGCGTCGAGCTGCACATGGACGAGGCGCTGCGGCGCCTGATCCACGCCGAGGACAATGACGAGGGCTACGTCTAGACCCGTGACAACATCCTGAGTCGACGCTCGCTCTCACTCCCGGGCTCGGCCGTGAACACTGTCAGAGCCTGGGGTCGCTCGGGGTCGTGCAGAGTCTGGCCGTGCAGCTCGAGCTCGCCGACCTCGTCGTGGATCAGGCGTTTCGCATCGCAGTAGGGCCCGACCACCGGGTGTTGGCTCCACAGCTCCTCGAACTCGGGGCTCGAGCGCCGCAGCTCGGGGATCATCGCGTCGGCGCGGGGACACCTGTTGGACGCGGCGGTGTGCGCGAGCTGGGCAACCAGCGCGCGGCTGTGAGCGGGATGATCCTCGGTGGGCGTGCGCCGGCGCGTCGCAGGGTCGGTGAACCATCGATAGATGCGGCTCCGCATCATCCCGGAGTAGCGGGTCTCGTCCCCGAGCAGGGCGACCGCCGCGGGAGTCTGCAAGAGGGTCTCGCCGACCTCGTCGACGATGAGAGCCGTCTCGTCCTGGAGCCGGTCGAAGATCCGCCGCAGGCCCGGGCTGATCCCGTGCGGCGGGTCCGCCGGACGTACGGGTGGATGGCCGGCCAGGCGCTGAAGATGATCGAGCTCGTCGGAGTTGAGCTGCAACCCCCGGCCGATGGCCGCGAGCACCTGTGCTGACGGCACCGGGCCACGCGGTTGCTCGATGCGGGTGTAGTAGTGCGTCGAGATCCCACTGAGCTCTGCGACCTCGTCGCGCCGGAGTCCTGGCGTACGGCGGTGACCTCCCCTGGGAACTCCGACGTCCTCTGGTTGAAGCGCCTCGCGGCGCGTGCGCAGAAACTCTGCGAGTCGTACGCGATTCACGTCGTCCCAACAACGGCAGGCGATCTCTTACTCCCCGCCAGCCTTGTCATGACCGGGCATGGATGGGGTCCGTCGGGCGAAGCACCGTAGTGGCATGACAAGCATCGACCTGACCTATGACGTTCCCGGCCACTGGGTGGCCGGCACCGTCGTCCCCGCGACCACCACGATGGAGATCGTCAGCCCCGTAGACGGGCGAGTGGTCGCCATCGCTCCGCTCGGCACCGCCGCCGACGTCGACCGGGCGGTCGAGGCCGCTCGTACGGCACTTCCGGGTTGGGCCGGCCTCGGCCCCGCCGCCCGAGCCGATGTGTTGGGAGTCCTCGCGGACGAGCTGACCGCTCGCAGCGAGCGAATCGCTCACGCCATCTCGACCGAGATCGGCGTTCCGATCGGGTTCTCCCGGCTCGCGCAGGCGGCTTTCCCACCGTTGGTGACCAAGGCAGTCGCCGCCCTGGCCGCCGAGGTCTCGTGGGAGGAGCGGGCCGGCAACGCATTGCTCGTCCGTGAGCCCGTTGGTGTCGTCGGCGCCATCACCCCGTGGAACTTCCCGCTCCAGCAGGTCGTGACGAAGGTCGTCCCGGCGCTGCTGGCCGGCAACACGGTGGTCCTCAAGCCGGCCGAGACCGCTCCGCTGACCGGACCGATCCTGGCCGAGGCAGCAGTGGCCGCCGGGATCCCGGCTGGCGTGTTGAACATCGTCTACGGCACCGGAAGCGTCGTCGGCGAGGCCATCGCGGCGCACCCGGGCATCGACATGGTGTCGTTCACGGGCTCGACGGCCGCGGGCAGGCGTGTCGCAGCGGTCGCGGCCGACACGGTCAAACGAGCGGGGCTCGAGCTCGGCGGCAAGACCGCCAGCATCGCGCTCGACGACGCCGACTTCGACGAGGTGGTCGCGGAGACCCTGCAGTACGCCTGGAGCAACAGTGGTCAGGCCTGCGGCGCCTGGACGCGGCTGCTCGTCCCCGCCGCACGACGCGATGAGATCGTGGCGAAGCTGCGCGAGGCCGCCGCCGAGTACACGGTAGGCGACCCTGCCGATGAGACGACCAGACTGGGACCGGTGGCGTCCGAGGCCCAGTGGCAACGGGTGAACGGCTACATCGAGAAGGGAATCGCGGAGGGAGCCGAGCTCGTCGTCGGCGGGCCTGGACGGGTTCCCGGCCTCGAAGGCGGTGCGTTCATCCGCCCGACGATCTTCGCGAACGTCGACCCGGACTCGACGATCGCCCAGGAGGAGATCTTCGGACCGGTGCTCGTCGTCATCGACTACACCGACGAGGACGATGCGGTGCGCATCGCCAACGGCACGCCGTACGGCCTCACGGCGGCGGTGTTCGGGAGTCCCAGCCGAGCTCTCTCGATCGCACGGCGGCTCGAGGTCGGCCAGGTCCATGTCAACGGCGGGGCGTTCACGCCGCTGGCGCCTTTCGGTGGACGCAAGCAGTCCGGGACCGGCCGAGAGATGGGCAAGGCCGGGATCGAGGAGTTCACCGAGCTGAAGGCGATCCTGCTCTGAGGTGGCCATGCCAGCGCCTCGGTTCCGGGGCGCAGGCATGGGCCAGGTCTTCGGCTCACATCGCGATCCCGACGTACTTGGTCTCGAGGAACTCCTCGATCCCGGTACGCCCGCCCTCCCGCCCCAGTCCCGAGGCCTTGACGCCACCGAAGGGCGCGGCGGGGTTGGAGACCACGCCTTGGTTGAGCCCGACCATGCCGGACTCGAGCGCCTCGGCGACCCGCAGGCCGCGGCGCAGGTCGTTGGTGAAGAGGTAGTTGACCAGGCCGTACTCGGTGTCGTTGACCGCCTCGACCACCTCGTCCTCGGTGTCGAACGGCGTCAGCGGCGCGACCGGCCCGAAGATCTCCTCGCTGCCCATCTTCGCGGAGGCGGGGACGCCGGTGAGCACGGTCGGCGGGTAGAAGTAGCCGGGCCCGTCAGGAGCGGTGCCGCCGGTCAGCACCCGGGCGCCGCCGGCCACCGCGTCGTCGACGAGGGTCTGCACCTTCTCCCTGGCCGCCTCGTCGATGAGCGGCCCGACGCGTACGCCTTCCTCGACGCCACGGCCGACGGGCAGCTCGGACATCGCCTTGGCGAGCCGGTCGCCGAACTCCTCGAGGACCGAGCGCTGTACGAAGATCCGGTTGGCGGCCGTGCAAGCCTCCCCCGTGTTGCGCATCTTCGCGGCCATCGCGCCGGCGACCGCCTCGTCGATGTCGGCGTCCTCGAAGACGACGAAGCCGGCGTTGCCGCCGAGCTCCATGGACGTACGCAGCACCTGCTCCGCGCTCTGGGCGAGCAGCACCCGCCCGACCTCCGTGGAGCCGGTGAAGGAGAGCTTGCGGATCACGCCGGAGCGCAGCAGCGGCTCGGTCAGCTCACCTGGCCGGGTCGTCGGCAGAATGTTGACAACGCCGTCGGGCACGCCGGCCTCACGCAGGATCTCCCCCAGCGCCAGCATCGAGAGCGGCGTCTGCTGGGCCGGCTTGATGATGCTGGTGCAGCCGGCCGCGATCGCCGGCCCGATCTTGCGGGTCCCCATCGCCATCGGGAAGTTCCACGGCGTGATCAGCAGCGCCGGCCCGACCGGCTGCTTCGTGATCAGGAACCGGGAGCCGCCGGCGGGCGCGGTCTGGTAGCCGCCCTCGATCCGCACGGCCTCCTCGGCGAAGTGACGGAAGAACTCCGCTGCGTACGCGATCTCGCCCCGCGCCTCGGCCAGCGGCTTGCCCATCTCGAGCGTCATCAGCAGCGCGAGGTCGTCGATCCGCTCGTGCAGGAGGTCGAACGCGGCCATGAGCATGTCCGCCCGGGCCCGCGGCGCGGTCGCGGCGAACGCCTTCTGCGCGCCCGCCGCGGCGTCGAGCGCACGGCGGCCGTCCTCGGGGGTCGCGTCGGCGACGGCACAGAGCACTTCTGCCGTCGACGGGTCGAGCACGTCGAAGGTCGCTCCGTCGCCGGCATCCACCCACTGACCTGCGACAAGAAGCCCCTTCGGCACCTCTGCCACGACCCGTGCCTCGTTCGGTTCTCCGCCCATCCCGCATCAGCCTCCAAGGTCAGCGTCCGACTGTCCTACTGACAGCCGCCGGACGCTCGCCTACTGTAGTAGCCAGTCGGATTGTCGACAATCAACAGGAGGTCACGGTGGCCAAGCTCTCCCCCATCCTCAAGCAGGCAACTCCGGTCGTGGCGGCTCGCGGCGAAGGCGTCCAGCTCTTCGACGAGGACGACCGCCGCTATCTCGACTTCACCGCCGGCATCGGCGTGACCAGCACCGGCCACAGCCACCCGAAGGTCGTCGAGGCCACCCAGCGCCAGATCGCCAACCTGGTCCACGGGCAGTACACGACGGTCAGGCACCGCCCGCTCCTCGACCTGGTCGACCGCCTCGGCCCCGTCCTCCCCGAAGGACTCGACAGTCTCTTCTTCGCCAACTCCGGCTCGGAGGCCGCCGAGGCCGCGATCCGGCTGGCCCGCCAGGCCACCGGCCGCCCCAACATCGTCGTCTTCCACGGCGGCTTCCACGGCCGGACCGTCGCGGCCGCCTCGATGACCACCTCGGGCACCAAGTTCCGTGCCGGCTTCAGTCCGCTGATGGCCGGCGTCGTGGTCTCTCCCTTCCCCGACGCACCCCACTTCGGCTGGCCGCAGGAGCAGGCGACCGAGTTCGCGCTGCGCCAGCTCGACTACACGCTGCAGACCCAGAGCGCCCCGGCCGACACGGCTGCGTTCCTCGTCGAGCCGGTCCTCGGCGAGGGCGGCTACGTGCCCGCCGACGAGACCTTCCTCAACGGCCTGCGGGAGCGCGCCGACCGACACGGCATCGTGCTCATCATCGACGAGGTGCAGACCGGCTTCGGCCGCACCGGCGAGTTCTGGGGACACGACCACTTCGGCGTACGTCCCGACATCATCATGACTGCCAAGGGCCTCGCCTCCGGGTTCCCGCTGTCCGCGATCGCGGCGAGCGAGGCGCTGATGTCGAAGGCCTGGCCCGGCTCGCAGGGCGGCACCTACGGCGCCAACGCCGTCGCCTGCGCCGCGGCCCTGGCGACCCTCGACGTCATCGAGGAGGAGGGCCTGGTGAAGAACGCCGCCGAGCGCGGCGCCGAGCTCCGCTCCGTGCTGGAGCAGGTCGCGAGCAGGCACGAGGCGATCACCGACGTACGCGGCCTGGGGCTCATGCTCGGCAACGAGTTCCGCACCCCCGACGGCGAGCCCGACGGCGCCACCGCCGCCGCGGCCCAGCAGGAGGCTGCCCGACGTGGCCTGCTGCTGCTCACCTGTGGCGCCTGGGGCCAGGTCGTGCGGTTCATCCCCGCCCTCGTGGTCGACTCCGCGGCCATCGACGAGGCCGCCGGCCTCTGGGCCCAGTCCGTTGACGCCGTCCTCGGCTGACCGCACGGACCACGAGATGACGTACGACCTCGAGCGACTGCTCCGCTGGGAGCAGGCCGGCGCGACCTGGGAGGCGATCTGGCCGCGCGCCGGCGAGGTGACCATCGTGCTGTGCACCTGCGACAGCGGCGAGGAGGTCGACCGCTACACCTCGGCGGCAGCCGACCTGCTCGACCACGTGAGGAGTCACTCCGAGGAGTGATATCCGGTTGCCCGCGGCGTACGCGCTCTCGAATGATGGCCGGATGACTCCGACCGAGGTGTGGCCGCTGTTCGGCCTGGTGATCCGGACCCCGCGCCTGGAGCTGCGGCTCCCGACCGACGTCGAGCTCGCGCGCTTGGCGCAGGTCGCGGCCGACGGCGTGCACGAGCCGACCCAGCGGCCGTTCCTGACTCCGTGGGCAGAGCGGCCACCGCTGGAGCGGGCCCGCCACGTGATGCGCGGCGCCTGGTCCAGCCGAGGCGACTGGAAGCCCGACGACTGGAGCCTGGGGCTGGCCGCCTTCCTCGACGGCGACCCGATCGGGGTCGTGTGGGTCTCGGCGAGCGAGTTCGCCACTCGGCGCGAGGTCAGCACCGCGTCCTGGCTCGGCCTGCGACACCACCGCCGCGGCTTCGGCACCGAGGCCCGCCTCGGTGCCCTCACCCTGGTCTTCGACCACCTCGGCGGCGCCTACGCCACCTCCGAAGCCTTCCCCGACAACGCCGCCTCGGTCGGGGTGTCGACCAACCTCGGCTACCAGCCCGACGGCATCTCCCGCGACGTACGCGACGGCGAGGTGCTCGTCTCCCACCGCCTCCGGCTCGGCCGGGAACGGTGGGAGCTGAACGACCGCAGCGAGATCGAGGTCAGCGGCCTGGAACCGTGCCTGCCCCTGTTCGTCGCCGCGTAGACCGGCTCAGCCGAGGAAGCAGAAGACGAAGACGGCCACGCACAGGACCAGTGACCCCGTTGCGTTGAGGACGAAGTTGCGGCCGAAGTCGCGGGCCCGGATGTGGGCCGAGACGGCGAGCACGAAGTAGACCACCAGTGCCGCGCTGGTCAGCGCCCCGACGTACGGTACCCACAGCCCGGCGACCAGGCCGGCGGTGGCGGCGACCTTGACCCACGGCATCACCGGCCACAGCGCCCGCGGCAGCCCGACATCGGTGAAGCACTGGGCGATGAAGCTGGCCGGCCTGAAGCACATCGCCGCGTCGCCGATCTGGATCACCGCGAGCAGCACGACCGGCCACCACGGGTCCGGAAGGTCGTTGACGTACGCCGCGACGACCCCGCCGAGATCGTCCTGCCCCGCCGCGTACACCCCGGTGACGACGAGCGTGGCCAGCGAGAGCGCAAGACCACCGGCCGCGCGGCCCAGGCTCCGGTCCCCCACCCGCAGGTGCGCCCCGATCGCGAGCACGAAGAAGACCACGAACCCGGCGGCCGCGACGATCCCGACGGCCGGGACCGCGAGTCCGACCAGCAGGCCCAGGAAGCCCAGCGCGTACGACGCCCCGATCGGGAACCGCAGCCATTCCAGCGGCACCGAGAGCCGTTGGGCCTCGGTCACCGGTATCCGGTGACCGGTCAGGTTGAGCACCGCCCCGCCGAGCGCGGCGATCGAGGCGACGAGGGTCAGAGTGAGAAAGGTAGCCGTCATGGCCATCCAGACACCGGCGGCGCCGCGGCTGTGACGCTGACCTACCTGCTCAGCAGCCCCGCGATCGCGCCGAGCCCCGCGAGGCCGGCGTCACGGACGGCCACCACCGGGCCGTTGTCGACCTGGCCGAGCACCCCGACCAGCCGGGACGCCCGCACCAGCCGCTGGGTCGCGGGCCGCCGGGTGCGGTCGTAGGCCACCAGCGCACTCTCGATGCGGGCGTGGCCGGCGAGCTGCGCGGCCAGGACGGCGGCGTCCTCGATGGCGGCGCAGGCGCCCTGGCCGAGGTTGGGGGTGGTCGCGTGCGCGGCGTCACCGAGGAGCACGACTCGCCCGTGGTCGAACCGCTTCAGCGGCAGCCGCAGATCACAGATGTCGCCGCGGAGCACGGCGCTCGGCGGCGTCGCCGCCAGCAGCTGCGGGATCGGCTCGTGCCAGTCGCCGACGAGCGCGGTGACGTCGGCGTGGTGGTCCCCGCCGGTCTCCCCCGCGGGCCGGTTGGCGGTCACGAACCAGTACGTCCGGCCATCCACCAGCGGGACATAGCCGACGCGCACCCCGGTCCCCCAGGTCTCGCCTCCCGTGGTCGACGCCTCACCCGGCACCGGCTCCGCGGTGACGCCGCGGTAGGCGGTATAGCCGGCATAACGTACGTCCTCGCGCTGGTGCAGCTCGTTCCTGATCGTGCTGCGGATCCCGTCGGCGGCGACCACCACGTCGGCCGGGCCGCGGCCGCCAATGTCTTCGATGTCGTCGAGGTCAGCCAAACAGGTGACGGTCACCCCGGTGCGTACCTCGATCCCCTCGCGCGTCTCCAGCTCGCCCACCAGAGCCTCGTGCAGCCGCGCCCGATGCACCATCACCGGTGTCCGCTCCGCAGCGTCGGCACCCACCTTCGCCAGCCAGCGCCCGTCTGGCCGCCGCAACCCCGCCTGGATCGCCGGCCTGGTCCCGTCCACGAGCCGATCCGCGACCCCGAGATCGGCGAGGATCTTCCACGCCCGCGGCCAGATCGAGAGGCCGGCGCCGACCTCGCCCAGCTCCGGCGCGCGCTCCAGCACGGTCACCTGCCACCCCACCCGGGACAGCGCGAGCGCCGTCGTGAGCCCGCCGATCCCCGCACCGACCACCAGGGCACTCCGGCTGCTCGTCGATCCATTCACGACGCGAATCTAGCCGACGTCGCCGACCTCGGCCCGGGCCGACGAGCTCGTACGTCACAACCGCACCCTGGGCGTCCAGTCTGCGCCCAAGATGCCGCCCTGCGGCAGGGTGAAGACGTATCCCTCGGCAAGCTTCTCCGGGAGCACTGTCTCGACCGCGTCGACGGTGTTCTCGCGGTTGCCACCACCGTCGTGGGCCAGGGCCACCGCGCCGGGCTGGATCGCCGCGCGGAGGTTGCTCGCCAGCGTCTCCTCGGACAGGTCGTTGCCGTCCCAGTCGAAGATCACGTTGCCCAGCCCGAGCGGCTGCATGCCGAGGGATGCGGCGACCTCTCCGGTGTTGCCCCAGCTGCCGTTGGGAGCCCGGAAGTAGGGCACCTTCTGAGCCGGGTTCCCCAGCACCTCTCGGATCGTCGCGAGGTTGGCCTTGAGATCCCGCTCGACCTGGGCGTGCGACCAGCTGCCCATGTCGGCGTAGGACGTGGAGTGATTGCACAACGTGTGGCCTGCGGCGACGATGCGTCTCAGGATCTCGGCGCCGCCGGGGGCGGCGATGTTCTGGCCGATGACACAGAACACCGCGGTGACCTGGTGAACCGCCAGGATCTCCAGCAAGCGATCCGTTTCGCCGGGGTTCGGGCCGTCGTCGAAGGTGAGGGCGGCGACGTTGCCCGTGCCCCTGGCGGCGGCGAGCGGCGTCGACGTCGGACGGACCGCGCCTCCCGGCACGAACCCGGGGTCCTGGCTGGCAGTCATGGCACGGACTCCTTCGAAATCGTTGTCGAACACGATCGAGGCGTAGCTGATTCGTGTCAAGGGTCGAGTCGTTCCCGCAAGTCTGAGTATTCGCACTCATGCGCCCCGCAGCCCGATCAGCGAGGCTGGAGACATGAAGCTCCTCGTACGCCTCGCCGTGATCCTCGGCGGCAGCCTCCTGTTCTCGATCGTGATGACCAACCTCTTCCCCACGGAGGACGCGAACATCGGCGCCGGCCTGATCTACTTCGCGCTGCTGCTCACCGTCTCGGGAATCTGGGGGCTGTGGGACGGCCACCACGCGAAGGCCCTCCCGCCCGTCTTCGTACGCTGGGCGCTGATCGCCGGCGTGGTCGGCCTCAGCGGCCCGTTTCGGATCTGGTTCGAGGAGGGTCGCGACTTCGGCGTGCTGTGGAGCGACCTGTGGAACCTGACCCCGTTCCTCGCCGGGCTCGTCCTCGCTCCCGCGGCGGTCGGGATCGGTATCGGCTACGCCCTCAACAGCGGTCGGAGGCTCGCGCGGAGCACGCCGCACCACCCGTCCCTCTAGGCTCTCCCCAGCAACCGACCCAGGAGGAGCCCAGATGACCACCTTCCGTGAGGCGATCGAGGCCAAGGACATGGACGCCGTGGAGGCGATGCTCGCCGACGACGTCGTGTTCACCAGCCCGGTCGCGTTCAAGCCCTACCCCGGCCGGGCGATCACCGCCGCGATCCTGCGCGCCGTGGTGAAGGTGTTCGAGGACTTCACCTACGTCCGCGAGATCCACGACGGCGTCCACCACGCCTACGAGTTCACCGCCAAGGTCGACGGCCTCGAGCTCAACGGCTGCGACTTCCTCACCTACGACGACGAAGGCCGGATCGTCGACTTCAAGGTGATGGTCCGCCCGCTGCGTGCCGCCGAGGCCCTCGCCACCCGGATGGGCGAGCAGTTCGAGGAGATCAAGGCCGCCGCCATGCGAGGCTGACGCTGTCAGTCGACGGGTCGCCCCTGCCGGCGCTCCTCGAGCCGCTGCTGTGCCTCAGGCAGGAACTTCAGGCACGGCGCGTCCGCCTCGGGATGCTTCTGCGTCAGATGGAAGATCCATCGGTCCATCGCCGCCATGAAGCCGTTGTCCTCACCGGCACGGTAGGTCGCCCACTTGATCCTGTCCCTGACGACGCACTCCGTGCAGGTGATCTTGTAGGCGAACTGCTCCTGCGCGTCGAGGTCGATCCTCACCGTGGCCAGGGGCCCGGCCTGCGAGGCTGCCTTCCGCTCACGAGCGGACCTGCTCGCTGTCATGCTGCACCTCGTTCTGATCGGGAGACGAAGCCTACGTCAGCCACGCCGGACAGTTCGCCTCGGAGTCAGCATGACGCGGGGTTCAAGCGCGAGTGAGATAGCCGGCCAACGCAGTGCGGAGCTCGGCCGTGAGCGCATCCCGGGTTGCCGGATCGGGAGCCTCGATGATCAGCGGCATCATGCCGCGAACGATCTGGATCGCGACGGTGGCGATGCGATCGACGTCTGCCGGGTCGCGCTCGGTCATGAACCGTGCGATCAACGTCGCGACCGTCTGGTGCATGGCCTGCTGAACCGGGGCGACGGCATCGCGCATGTCGGCCGGAAGGTCAGATCGCGCGAAGAGGGCCTTGAACCCGGGGTGAGCGAGGCTGAACGCAACCAGCGGACCGACCACGGCGTCGATCGACGCCTCGATCGACGTCCCCTGGCCGACGTCCATGATCGTCTGGCGCACACCGGAGAGCTCGGCGGCGTAGTGCTCGCTGAGCGCGCGGGCGATGTCGGCCTTGCTGCTGAAGAACTGATAGAGCGAGCCCGGCGAGATCCCGGCCTCGGCCGCGATCGCGTTGGTCGTCGCCGCTTCCGGTCCGCGTTCGGCGAAGACCACCGCGGCGGCACGCACGATCTCGCGGATTCGCTCTTCCCCACGCGCCTGCCGCTTGCGGCGTGTCCGGATCGGAACCGCAGGATCGGTCATCGTCGCCCTTCCTTGAAATATACGAGTAGATACTCGTATATTTATCGCGAGCATCTACTCGTAAAACTAGCAGGGAGAGCGCGACAATGGTCGAGCCGATCCGCGAACTGATCCCCACCTCCGCCCCCACCACCCCCACCGCGCCGGCATTCCGCTCGACCTGGCTGGCGAAGCTGGGCCGCGTTGTCGCCCGTCGTCCCGGATGGATCCTCGGCATCGCGATCAGCGCGTTGCTCGTTCTCGGGTTCGTCGCCTCCGGGGCGATGTCATCGTTCGTACTGTCTCGCTGGGAGGTGCCTGGCACCGAGTCGGTGGCAGCACAGGACGAGCTCACCGAGCGCTTCGGCACCGGCACCGCGAACGTCATCCTGCTCGTCGAGGCGACCGGCGGATCGGTCGATGACCCCTCGGTCGAGCGGGAGGCCATGGCAGTCTCCGCCGACCTCGCCGATGAGTCGCGGGTGGCGGAGGTCTGGTCCTACTGGTCGAACGGACGGGACCCTTCCATGCGCAGCGACGACACTGGCTCCGCGGTTGTTCTCGCCCACGTCGCCGGCGACGCCACGAGTGCGCGCGAGGTGATCGCGGACCTGATCCCCGCCTACACGATCCACGGCGAGACGATCGACGTACGCGTGGCCGGCGGAGAGGCCGCCTCGACCCAGATCAGCGAGCAGGCGGCGCTCGACTTCGTGCGCGCCGAGCTGATCATCCTTCCGCTGATGTTCGTCCTCCTGCTGATCATCTACCGCCGGCTCAGCTTCGCTCTGCTGACCCTGGGCGTCGGTGTCTTCGCCGTGGTCGGCACGCTGGCCGGACTGCGCGCCCTGACCGGCGTGACCGAGATAGCCTCTTTCGCCGCGAACATCACCCTGGTGATGGGCATCGGCCTGGGCGTCGACTACAGCCTGTTCGTGATCTCCCGATTTCGTGAGGCCCTCGGCGCAGGTCGATCGGTGCCGGACGCTCTGGCCGAGACCCTGGACACCGCCGGACGTACGGTGATCTTCAGCGGTCTGACGGTCGCCGCGGCGATGTCGATGCTGTTCGTCCTGCCGTACGACTTCCTGCGCTCCTTCGCATGGGCCGGCGTCCTCACCGTCCTCACCACGGGCATCGGCGCCATCGTCGTCCTCCCGGCTGCGCTCGCGCTCATCGGCGCGCGAATGGCCCGGCGCGGCAGCACTCCCCCCGCCGCAAGGCCGGTCGAGGCCGGGCGCTGGTACCGGCTGGGGCGACGGGTGATGGATCGTCCGCTCGCCTGGGGTGGGATCGCGCTGATCAGTCTGATCGCTCTCGCCGCGCCCGCGGCGGGGGTTCAGATCGGAGTCCCCGACGACCGCGTACTACCTCCAGGACATTCCGTGCGCGACACCTACGACGAGCTGCGTGCAGGCTTCTCGGCCGAACCCAACGACGCTCTTCAGGTCGTCAACACCGGTCCCGCCGTGGCTCCCCAGGACATCGTCGAGTACGCGATCGAACTCTCCACCGTGGACGGGATCGTGCAGGTCAACTCCCCCGCCGGGGTCTTCGCAGACGGCACCCGCATCGCCCCGGCCCCCGATCGCCTCGACCAGGCCGACGGGCAACGCCTCGAGGCGGTCCCGTCACGCGCTGCGCTCGATGCCGGTGTCCCGACCGAGCTCGTCCACGAGGTGCGTTCTCTGGACAGCCCCTTCACCGAACAGGTGGTCGGGGGTGACCCGGCGGAGCTGGTCGACTTCCGCGACGCACTGATGGAGCGGCTCCCGCTGGCCGGCATCCTGATCCTGATGGTCACGTTCGTGCTGCTGTTCCTGTTCAGCGGCAGCCTGCTGATCCCGCTGAAGGCAGTGCTCCTGAACATGGTGAGCATCGCCGTGATGTTCGCGGTGCTCACCGTCGTCTTCCAGAACGGGATGTTCGCCGACCTCCTCGGCTTCACCCCCATCGGCACTCTCGATCCCGCCTTCCCGATACTCATGTTCTGCGTCGTCTACGGGCTGTCGATGGACTACGAGGTGTTCATGGTCTCCCGCATCCGCGAGGAGTACGACCGAACCGGCGACAATCGGCAAGCCGTGCTCCTCGGCCTGCAACGCTCCGCCCCACTGATCACGGCGGCCGCCGTCACCCTCGCGGTCTCCTTCGCCGTCTACGCCTCCGGCGAGGTCATGTATCTGAAGATGATCGGCATCGGTACGGCCGTGGCCATCCTCGTCGACGCCACCATCATCCGCGGTGTCCTCGTCCCGGCGGCCATGCGGCTGGGCGGCAGCGCCAACTGGTACCTGCCGCCCTGGCTCAACCGCATCTTCGGCCGCCTCAGGCTCCGCGAGTCGTGACCCGATCAGCAGGAGGTGACCACGTCGAAGCGGCCGCCCGCCGACTCCTGCAAGGTCGTCACGGTGACGTCGCCCTGCCCGAGGTAGTCCTCCGAGACGTTCGCGTAGAACGGGTTGTACGGGTTGGTGCCGTAGGAGTGCGCGCGCCCGGCGGCCTCGTGCTGGGCGTTGGTCGCAGCGCCGCAGTAGAGGCCCGGCTCGGTCGGCGGGTCGGTGGGCTCCTCCGTCGGCGGGTCGGTCGGCTCGGTGCCCCGCTCGACGCGGCGGTTGTTGTCGAAGAAGAAGTCCGTGACGTACGCCGGGTAGTCGATCGAGTTCGTCGTGACGTACGAGCCGCCGGGGCCGCCGCCCGCCGGCCAGTTGTGTCCCATCCCGGTGTTCTGGATCAGGGATACCCTCGCGCCGGTGCCGTCCGACCACAGCGTGCCGGAGCCGGCGGTGTTGTTGCCGGCCAGCCCGGACAGGGAGAAGGACGACTGCGACCCGGCACCGTAGATTCCGGCCATGACCTGCGCATTCAAGGTGTTGTAGCCGGGGGCGACTGTGGTGTCGTTGGAGCCGTAGATCACCGAGGTGAGCTGGCTGCCGAATCCCGAGGAGGCAGAGCCGGCGAACGTACGGCAGGTGTTGGTGACCTGCGACTGGGTCACTGCCACCGAGCCGATCTGCCCCGAGGTCGTCCCGACCGAAGGGCCGGCGTTGATCCCGATCCCGGCGAACACGTCGGGCGCGAGACAGCCCATCACCATCGTCTCGCCAGCACCCGAGGACAGCCCGGACAGGTAGACCTGGTCGGGGTCGATGTCCAGGGCCGGATCGGCGAGCAGGTCGCTGACCAGCTGGAGGAGGTTGTCGTCGTGCCTCCCCGGCGAGGTCCGGGAGTGGTTGCTGTCGTAGTAGTCCCAGCAGCCGAGGAGTACGCCGCCGTTAGGCGCCGCCGGGATCGCCACGACCATCCCGCGCGCGTCCGCGGTCGCGGTCCAGTTGCCGCCGTCACGCAGGGCGGCCGAGGTCTGGACGCAGCCATGCAGGTTGACCATGAGCGCCCGCCCGGTGCCGAGCGTCGGAGCGGTGCTGGGGACGTACAGCTGGGTGGTCATCCCGCCCGCGGTCCTCGCCGACCAGGAGCCCGCCGCGGCCGTGGAGGCCTCGGTCGGGGCGATCGCCACGGCCGCTCCCCCGGCCAGCACCAGGCCGAGGCCCGCGAGCGCGGCGCCGATTCGTTGCTGCCGGAACCTGGACGAGATCCGAAACCCGAGACCCATGACCGATCCTCCTGAGCGAGACCAGCCCGCCGCCTCCCGGCAGGCAGACCGACCGTAGATGTGACGCCCGCCACAGGTCTATGTCGACGCGGACCACAATCCGGTGCCCGGATGTATCGATCCGGCGCCGGTCACCGGTAGAGCTCCTCGTCGATGCTCGCCAACCGCGACGGATGGACCCGCTCCCCCAGCCCGTAGAACTGCTGGAAGCTCATCACCAGTGGCCGCCAGCGATCAGGATCGATCCGGTGGTCGTGGCCGTCGAGGCGTAGCTCCGGTGCGACCCGCACCGCGGTCACCGCGACCTCCACGGCCAGCAGCTTCGGCTCACCGAGATCGTGGAGCGCTGCCACCGTTCCCTCGATGTGCACCGGGCACTCCGCCACCGAAGTCGGCAGCACCGTGTCGGATCCGTACGCCGTCAGCCCGGCGTGCGCGTACTTGTCGGCGACATGCACATACCCGCGCTCAGCCTTCGCCGCCGACATCGCCGCATTGCCCGTGGTCAGCGCGAGCCGGTCGACCTGGGTGACGAGGTCGACACTCGGAAGGTTGAGCACGATCTCAGGCCGCTCCCTCACGTTGCGCGCCGTCTGCGATGACCCGCCGATCCCGAGGACCGCCGTACGTCCCAGCCAGAAGACCGACGACATCGGCATCAGGTTCGTGGTGCCGTCCTCGTTGAGAGTGGAGAGCAATACCACCGGCGTACCGAAGTAGAGGATGGCCGGATCGATGTCGACATGCGTACCCATGCCTCGAAACTAGGGCCCCTCAGCGGCGACTTCCGGCGGTTATCCGACGGCGCAGTATTCACCCCGTCCACGCCCTCGAGATCGCGTCGAGCAAAGGCCGGACCTCCTCGCGCCGTTCCGCTTCGGACACCTCGATTTTGTCTCCGGCGCTCCGGAAGGTGACCTCCCGCCCCTGGTCGTCACGGACGGTGACCAGCCTCCCGAAACCAGCGAGGGGCTTGATCACCTCCACCATGTCGGAAACCTCGTCGATGGCCACTTGTACCGAGAGGACGTCATCAGCCAAAGCGAACGGCGCGTACGCAGCAAGCCGCGGTGCCGCAGCGACTCGCTCAGCGACCACGTCCGGGGGTCCGGCAATCTGGTATCGCTCATCCCCGGCGACGGTGCCGGAGATCGAGATCCGGCTGAGACCAGCGGCCTCCGGGTCCTGTGCAGCCTGCTGATGGATGGCGACGACGTCGTTCACGTCGACGCCACCGATCTGGAGGCCGCGAACATCGCTGCTGACCGACCCCACCGACGAGAGCGCAGCGAGATCGAGGACGAGCTGAGCAGCGGGCACGTCCCGGCTCCAAGCGTTGATCTTGCCGCCGCTGACGCTGACCCGTTGACCGGGCGTCTTGCGCGCGAGCTCGTCGGCCGCGACCACGTCCTCACCGCGACTCATCCCCAGAACCAGCGAGCCCGGCCTGATCGCATAGCTCACGACGTCGAGCTGATCCCGGATCTCGCGGAGGCTGACGATGGGCTTCGATATCGAAACCGCTTCAGGCAACGTGTCGACGTGCTCCCAGTAGTCAGGCGCATCGGTGACGCTCTGATCCTTTCCGTGGGTCACCAGCACACCGGCGCGCTCACAGCCCGGCGTCGCGGCCCGGAGCGAAACCAAGCCGTCATAGGCCGTCACTGCATCCGCACTCGCTTTCGCCGCGACGACACAGGCCTGTGACCCGGCACCGTAGGCGATCGTCGCGCTGCTCAGATCGGTGCGCTGCCGCACCTCGTCGAGCAACCGCAACCCGCTCGCGTTGCTCTCCTCGGATGGGCTCACCTGGAGATCGACGCGGTCGATCCCGAGCATGAGCTCGTAGTCGGGACTCTCCCCGGACACGTAGGGCTCGAGGATCGCGGCGATCTCAGCGGCCCGCGCCGTGCTGATCCCGTCCTCCAAGACGATGGTTCCGCTGGCGTCACCCGCAAACGGCAGCACGTTGTTGCCACCGACCTCCACCCGCTCGATGCCATCGACACCCTCGAGCCGTTCGCTCAGCTCATCGGCCAGCTGGTCGCCCCGGTTGGCCGCACACGACGACGCCATCAGCGCGATCGCGAGCGCCATGACGACAGTGCGAGTCCTCACAATGCTTCCTTTCGGTCCCGAAACATGGGTCATCGCTGCTCAGCGCTCGCTCTCGAACCACGTACGCAACCGAGAGACGATCGCGTCGATGGACCCGTCCTGAAGTGCACGCCCGAAGACACCGTCGTTGAACCGCTCACCACGAACGTAGACCGTGGCGAGCCGAGCAGCGTCCGCGACCGGCGCGGCAGCGAGCAGCGAGGGGTCGGAGAGAAGCGGATTGCCCCGCATCCACTTCATCCAGTCGATAGAAGCACCCGGGAGCGAGCGGTAGAGCTGGCGGACACGGTCGCTGTAGGCGGGATACGGCATCTGGATCGCGCCGCTCTCGGTCTTCTGCCCGCCACCCCAGGCGAAGTCACGGTCCTCAGCGGTGAGCGCGTCGGCGGCCGAGAAGGCCTCGCGCCACATCGTCTCGGGCACGCTCCGCAGCTGGGCCTCGACCTGAGCATCGGAGGGATCGAGGGCCTCACGGGCGCGGTCGAAGGTGTCGTACGCCTTCTGGTCGAAGAGCACGACACGCGCCTCGTCGACAGAGGTCGGGGTCCGGGCGAGGGTCCACAGGGAGGCGTACGCGGCCTCCTCGAGCGGGTAGCGGTAGACGCCGGTCGAGATCGCCGGGAACGCCACCGTGCGCGCCCCGAGCTCGTCGGCCACTCGGAGCGACTCGCGGAAACACGAGGTCAGCGGGGCACTGTTGTCCTGGCCGTCTGTGTAGACCGGCCCGACCGTGTGGATCACCCACCGCGCCGGGAGGTCGCCGGCAGTCGTCGCGACCGCCTGCCCGACCGGCAGACCTCCGCCGAGATGTCCGGCCCTCAGCAGCCGGCACTCCTCGAGGATGGCCGGCCCGCCGCGCCGGTGGATCGCCCCGTCCACCCCTCCCCCGCCCAGCAGCGAGGAGTTGGCGGCATTCACGACCGCGTCGACCTGCTGTTCGGTGATGTCCCCGCGTACGACCGTGATCTTCACGCGGTCAATCTAGCCACCCGGGCTCGGGCGACCCAGGCCGCCGGGCCGAGCGCGGCGGCGACACCGGCCGCGATGGAGGCGAGGACGCCCAGCCACCCGAGCCCGGCGGCCTCGAGGCCGGGATAGATCTGCCAGTGGACGAGGTATATCCACAGCGACGCCGCGGCGAGCACGGCGGCCAGCCGGGCCAACGGCCAGGGCAGCAGAGGCGGCCACGGGACCAGCAGGACGAGGATGCCGAGGGCGACCGTGGCCTCCCGGACAGGGTCGCCGAAGAAGCCGTACGTCGCGACCACCACCGTCACCGCGACGAGCACACGCTGCCAGGGCCGCTGCGCCTCGGCTGCCGCCCATCCCAGCGCGAGGCACCACAGGACGCAGCCGATCGTGTAGCGCTCGGTGGCGCCGGCCTCGAGGCCGACCCACAGGTACCGCACCAAGAGGGTCGCACCCACCACCACGACGGCCGCACCGAACCGATGGCGCCGCTGCCACCGGTCGAGGACGGGCACCAGGAGCAGGAGGGCGAGACCGGCGAAGGACCAGGTGATGACCTCCAGGAACCACAGCTGCCAGTCGCGGGTCCACTCGTCGCTGCCCAGCGCCTGGTTGAGCCCGAGTGCGGTCGGCCAGTGGTAGCGGTCGCTGACCAGAGCCACCGCGGCCACCCAGAGAGCCGCCGGGAGCGCGATCGCGGCGGCGCCCCGGAGCAGGCGACGCGCGCGCAGGGTCCGGGTGGGAGCGGTGAGCCCGAAGCGGGCGAGGTTGAAGCCGGCCACCGCGAGCAGGATGTGGGCGCCGCCGAGGAGGGTCCAGACGTCCGCATGGCTGCCGACGATGGCGACGATGGTCACCGCGCGCAGCAGCACCGGGATCTCGACGGGCCGCAACCACCGCCGCGGGCTCCGCGCGCTCGCGGCGAGCTCGGCGATGCTCCGGTGCTGCCAGCCGGAGGGCAGGGTGCCGAGCCGTTCGCCGAGCTGGGTGGCGATCTCGACGAAGGAGAGCGAGTCGCCGCCGAGGGAGACGAAGCTGTCGGCCACCGTCGCATCGGGGCGCCTCAGCACCGCTGCATAGACCGTACGCAGCGCCTCGGCGTCCGCGCCCTCCGCCAGCCCCGCATCTGGCGGCCCGGCCGCGTCCGCCACGCTCGCCCAGGCATTGAGGGTGGCGTAGTCGACCTTCCCGTTCGGCGTACGCGGCACCTCATCGATCAGGTGGACCTGGACCGCCGCCCGCGGCAGGGCCACGATGCTGCCGACGCGCTCCGGGAGTCGGGCCGCGGACCCCGGATCGTCGGTGAACAGATGCAGGCGGCCACCCGGAGCGACGGCACGCGCCGACCCGAGCTCGGACTCGATCCGGTCGAGGTCGATACGCAGCCCGAGGATCTTGCCGAACCGGCTTCGCCGGCCGGTGATCTCCCACAGCCCGTCGTCTGCCTGCCGGGCGAGGTCGCCGGTGCGGAGCTCGGTGAGCTCGGGGCCGCGGGCGAGATCGCCGACGCTCTCGGCGTACCCCATCATCACGTTCGGCCCGGTGTATACCAGCTCGCCCACGCCTTCCTCGAGGCCTGGGCCGTCGACGGGATCGAGGCGGAAGTGCCCGCCGGGGATCGGGATGCCGATCGCCTCGGGCCGGCTGGCGGCCAGGGCGGGTGGGAGGTAGGCCATCCGGGCGGTGGCCTCGGTCTGGCCGTACATCACGACCAGGTCCCAGCCACGCGACTCCCCCAGCGCGGCATAGCGACGGACGGTCTCGGCCGGCATCTTGCCGCCGGCCTGGGTGATGTAGCGCAGCGACGGCAGCGAGCGGCCGGCGAACCCCGAGGTGTCGAGCAGGTCGAAGGTGTAGGGAACACCCGCGAACGAGGTGGCGCCGTGACGCGCCGCGGCGTCCCAGAAGCACTCGTCCGCGACCGAGAGGTCGGTGAGGATCACCGCGGCTCCGGCGCTCAGGTGGGAGTTGAGCACCGAGAGGCCGTAGCAGTAGTGCAGCGGCAACGAGCTCATCGCCCGGTCGGCGGAGGTGAGCCCGAGGTAGGCAGCGATGCTCGCCCCGTTGGCGGCCAGGTTGTCCCGGGAGAGCCGGACCAGCTTCGGCGACCCGGTCGAGCCCGAGGTCGACAGCAGCAGCGCGAGGTCGGGATGGAGATCAGCCCCGCCATCGAACGCCGTCCGGTAGCGCATCCGGAGCTCGGCGGGATCACCACCCGGCGGCGTCAGCAGCACCGGACGACGGGCGGCGAGGGCGGCCAGGTAGCCGATCACCGAGTCAAGGTCGTTGCCCGCCTCGAGCAGCACGACACCGTGGGAGGGACCGTACGCCGCCGCCCGGTCCATCACCGCCTGCTCCAGCTCCGCGTAGGTCAGCGTCGTCTCGTCGGTGATGACCGCCGGGTCGCCCGGCCGCCCCTTCAGGAGCAGCTGTGCTCCGGTAACGATCGTCGAGCTCATCGCATGTTCCCGGGATAGCCGACCAGCGGCCCCACGACGTCGAGCGCGACTGTCGCGCCGATGTCGGGGATCCCGGTGCCCGGGACCCGGGCGGTCACGCGTACGTCATCGCTCAGCCGCACCCGGATGGTGGCGTCGTGGCCGAAGAAGGAGACCTCCTCGACGACGCCTTTGGTGCCCGAGGTGGCGTCGACCGAGACCTGCACCTGCTCCGCACGGACGACCAGGGTCACCGGCCCGGCGGGCCGCGGCGTGGTGAGCGCGACCTCGCCGAGCGGCGAGTCGACCCGCCCGGCGCCGTCGACCTCACCGGGAAGCAGGGTCGCCGATCCGAGGAAGGCCGCGACCCCGGGATGCTCGGGGGTCAGGTAGACGTCCACCGCAGTGCCGACCTGCAGGAACCGCCCGGCGGCCATCACAGCCACCTGGTCGGCCAGCGAGAGCGCCTCGCCCTGGTCGTGGGTGACCAGCAGCGCTGCCGCGCCGGCCGTACGCAGCGCCCGCACGACCGCTCGCCCGGACTCCTCGCGCAGCCCCGCGTCGAGCGAGGAGAAGGGCTCGTCGAGGAGCACCAGGTGGGGCCGGGGCGCGAGCGCGCGGGCCACGGCGACCCGCTGCTGCTGGCCGCCGGAGAGCTCGTGGGGATGCCGATCGGCCAGCTCGGCCGGCAGCTCGAGCAGCCGGAGCAGCTCGGCGACACGGTCCTGCCGCTCGGCACGGCCCACGTTCCGGCGCAGTCCGAAGGCGATGTTGCCGCCGACGTCGAGATGCGGGAAGAGCGCGCCCTCCTGCGGGACGTACCCGATCCCGCGGCGCCGCGGCGCCAGCCCGGCGACCGAGCGCCCGCCGATCCTGATCTCGCCCGCGGTCGGCGCCATGAACCCCGCCACGCACCGCAGCAGCGTGGTCTTGCCGCAGCCCGAGGCCCCGAGCACGGCGGTCACCCCGCCCTCGACGGTCAGGTCGAGCCCGTCGAGCACCTGGCGCCGGCCGTGTCCGGCCCGCAGCCCACTGATCTCCAACGCGGCGGTCATCGAACCTCTCCTCTCGACGAGCGACCCAGCAGGATCGTCGCCGGCATCGCGAGCAACACCAGCGCCAGCGCGTAGGGCGCCGCGGCGCCGTAGGCGACCGAGGACGCCTCGCTCCAGAACTCCGTGGCCAGCGTCGTGGTCCCGATCGGGGCCAGCAGCAGCGTCGCGGTCAGCTCCGTGGAGACCGCGAGCGCGACCATCGCGGTCGCCGTCGCCAGCCCGGGCAGGAGCAGCGGCAGGGTCACCCGGCGCATCGCGCCAGCTCTGCTCAACCCCAGGCTGAGCGCGACCTCCTCCAGCCGCGGCGGCACCAGCTCCAGCACCCCGCGCACGGCGACGAGCGCGCGCGGCAGGAACAGGATGACGTACGCAGCCACGAGCAGCGGCACCGTCTGGTAGAGCCCTGGCAGCCAGCCGATCGCGACGGTGACCAGGGCGAGCGCGACCACCACACCGGGCAGTGCGCTGGTGACGTACGCGACCCGCTCGACGCCCAGCGACCAGCTCGTCCGACGGCGGACGGCCTGCCACACGACCGGCACCGCGGCGGCGGTCGCGACGACTCCCGCGACGGCCGCCAGCGCGATGCTGGTCCCGGCGGCAGGCAGCAGGCGGCTCAGGTCGAGCTCGGCCGAGGCACCCCGGACCAGCCAGCGCACCAGGCTCGCGGCCGGCAGGCCGACGGCCAGCGCGACGAAGATCCCGAGGGCGACGACCACCGGAGCGGTCCCCCGCCCCAGCCGCAGCCGGCTTGAAGGACGCGCGGTGCCGCTCCCGACGCGGGCGCGCCGGACAGGCCCGCGGATCAGCATTTCCAGGGCCAGCAGCCCGAGGCAGGCCATCAGCAGCACGCTGGCCAGCAGGGTGGCGGCCGGACCGTTGAAGGCGGTGCCGTACTGCTGCAGGATCGCGGTCGTCAGGGTCGGGTAGTTGAGCAGCTGGAGCGCGCCGTACTCGGCCAGCAGGTGCAGCCCGACCAGCAGCGCACCACCGAGCACCGCCGGTGCGACGGTCGGCAGGACCACGCGGAGGAACACCTCCCGGGGCCGCCGCCCGAGGGAAGCGGCGACCTCCTCCAGCGACGGGTCGAGGCGGCGCAGCGCCGCCACCGCGGGCAGGTAGACCAGCGGGTAGTAGGAGAGCGAGACGACCAGCACTGCCCCGGGATAGGACTGGACCGCGTGGGTCGTCGCCACCCAGGCGTAGCCGTTGACGAAGGCCGGGATGGCCAGTGGCGCACACAGCGCTCCGTGCCACCAGCCGGCCAGGGGCAGGGAGGTCCGCTCGACCACCCACGCCCCGCTGACCCCGAAGACGACGGAGAGCAGTACACCGCCGACCAGCAGCCGGCCGGTGTTCCACAGCAGCTCACCGATGCGAGGGCGAACCAGGAAGTCGTACGCCTCCGCCGGCCCCAGCGAGGCGGTCGACCACACGACGTACGCCACCGGGAGCAGACAGACGGCGGCGATCGCGCCGGCCACCGCCGGCATCAGCCACCTTCCTGAGGAGGCGGCCGGAAACGTGCCGAGATGCACGCTGCTCAGAGGAACCCGACTTCCGTCATCATCTCGACCACGGCGTCGCTGTCGAGGTCGGAGACCGAGACGGCGGGCGGTTCGAGCTCGGAGAACGGCTTGACCGGCGGGTCGAGCTGCACCTCGGGGTTCAGCGGGTACTCCAGCGCATAGCTGTCGGCCAGCCCCTGCTGCCCGGTCTTGCCGGTGAGATAGCCGATGAACTTCTCGGCGTCGGTCTTGTGCTCGGCCGAGGCCAGCACGCCCGCCCCGGAGACGCTCACGAAGGCGCCGGGGTCCTGGTTGCCGAAGAAGTGGAGCTCGGAGCTGTCGCTGACCTCGCCGGACTCGGCCTGGTCGCGGTACCAGTAGTAGTGGTAGATGATCCCGACCGGCACCTCACCCGCGTTGACCGACTCGAGGACCACGTTGTTGCCGTCGTAGACGGTGCCGTTGGCCTTGATCCCCTCGAGCCATGCCTTCGTGGCCGCCTCGCCCTCGAGGGCCAGGACTCCGGCGACGATCGCCTGGAAGTCGGCGCCGGTCGGCGAGAAGGAGATCTTGCCCTTCCACTCCGGCTCGGCCAGTTCGAGCAACGAGGCCGGCAGCTCGGCCTCGGTGATCTGGTCGGTGTTGTAGACCAGCACGGTGGAGCGGGCCACGAACCCGGTCCAGGCGTTGCTGTCCGGCCGGTACTGCTGCGGGATCGGCGCGGTCACGTCGTCCGGCAGGGTGGCCAGCAGGCCCTCACGCTCGACCGCGGCCATCGCCGGGGAGTTCTCGGTGAGGAAGACGTCGGCCGGCGACTTCTCGCCCTCGGCGACCAGCTGTGCGGCGAGCTCGAGGTCCTTGCCGTTGCGCAGCTCGACGTCGATCCCCGTCTCCTTCTCGAACGCCGGCACCAGCTCCTCCATGAGCTGCTCGTGCTGGGCGTTGTAGACGACGAGCGCGTCGCCGGAGGAACAGGAGGTGAGCGTCGCTCCGAGGAGGGCGACAGAGACCGAGACCACAACAGCTGAGATAGGCTTCACGGCCGTCCTTTCAATTGGTAAGGCTCACCTTAGGAAGGTTTACCTAAGAACGCGAGCACGGGAACGTGACGCTTTCGGTTCGCGTTCGATCCCGATCCGGGCGTGCATCGGTTTTGCCGATGCCCTACGCCAAAAGGATTCGTTTGCCAGAGGAACTACCGAGTCACGACCATGGTGGGGCGCCTCACACCCTTTGGAGAATGACCATGTCTGACCAGCCAGTCGTCGAGAAGCACACCATCGGCTACGTCCCACCCGAGGACCGCCATGGCAAGGTGCGCGACCTCTTCACCCTGTGGTTCGGGACCAACATCGCTCCCCTGCCCGTCGTCACCGGTGCCGCCGGAGTCACCGTCTTCGGCCTCGACCTGTTCTGGTGCGTCGTCGCCATCGTGGTCGGCCACCTCGTCGGCGGTGTCTTCATGGCGCTGCACTCGGCCCAGGGCCCACAGATGGGCATCCCGCAGATGATCCAGAGCCGTGGCCAGTTCGGCTCCTACGGGGCACTGATCGTCGTGGTGATCGCGGCGGTCATGTACCTGGCCTTCTTCGCCTCCAACATCGTCCTCGCGGGCCAGTCGCTGCACGGCATCGCCGACCCGATCCCGGTCGAGGCGGGCATCGTCCTGGGGGCGCTCGGCTCAGGCCTGATCGCGGTGATCGGCTACAAGGTGATCCACTCGCTCAACAAGGTCGCCACCTGGGTCCTCGGCATCGGGATCGTGCTCGGCACCGTCGCGATCTTCGTCTCCGGCGTGCCCGCGGGCTTCTGGACGCAGGGCGGCTACAGCACCGCCGGGTTCCTCGCGACCGTCTCGCTGGGTGCCCTGTGGCAGATCGCGTTCGCGCCGTACGTCTCGGACTACTCGCGCTACCTGCCGGCGAGCGTCGGGGTGAAGGCGACCTTCACCGCCACCTACCTCGGCTGCACCCTCGGCTCGATCCTGCCGTTCGTCTTCGGCGCGATCGTGGCGCTGGCGATGAAGCCGGGCGTCGAGGTGATGACCGGAGTGCGCGACACCACCGGCGCGTTCGGTACGCCGCTGCTCATCCTGTTCCTGCTCTCGGTGATCAGCCACAACGCGCTCAACCTCTACGGCACCGTGCTCTCGGTCATCACCTGCGTGCAGACGTTCGTCGCCAGCTGGATCCCGACCGCCCGCAGCCGCGTGGTGCTCTCACTGGTGGTGATGGCCGCCTCGACGTACTTCGCCATCGGCGTCTCCGGCAACTTCATCTCGCACTTCGTCGACATCGTGCTCGCGCTGCTCGTCGTGCTGGTCCCGTGGACCGCGATCAACCTGATCGACTTCTACCTGATCCACCGCGGCCACTACGACCTCGACTCGATCTTCGCGGCCGACGGCGGCATCTACGGCCGCTTCAACGGCCAGGCGATCCTCGCCTACGTGATCGGCATCGTCGTCCAGATCCCGTTCATGGCGACGCCGCTCTACACCGGTCCGGTCGCGGACAAGCTCAACGGCGCCGACCTGAGCTGGATCATCGGCCTGGTCGCGACCGCGCCGATCTACTACCTGCTGGCTCGCGGCCGCAAGCTCGCGCCGAGCGAGATGGCGCTCGCCTCGCACGCCTGAGGCACCGAGCACTCCCACGGCGGGGAGGTCGCGTCAGCGGCCTTCCCGCCGTCGCGCTGCCCGGCCCGAGGAGCGGACGAACGCCTGGGCGCGGGCGGTGAGGCGTACGCCCTTCATCGAGGCCAGCACGACCTCGAGGGGCTCGACCGGGTCGGTGATCTCGAGGGTCACGATCTGCGCACCGTCGTACGTCGTGTCGCTGGCCGGGCGCTGGTTGAGGACCGACCATCCCTGGCCGTTGGCGACCATCGCCCGGACGGTCTCGAAGCCGGCGCTGCGGTGGCGGATCCGCGGGCGGAAGCCGGCCGACTCGACGAGCCGCTCGAAGTACTGCCCGCTGTGCGGCAGATCCAGGAGCACCATCGGCTCCTCCTCGAGCTCGGCGAGCGCGACCTTCTTGCGGCGCGCCAGCCGGTGGCCCTTGCCGATGAGGACGTACGGCGCCGCGAGACCGACCCGGACGTGGTCGATGTCGTCGTCGAGGTCGTAGCCGTACATGAGCGCCAGCTCGCAGCTGCCCGAGCGCAGCGCGTGCTTGAGCGCGGCGTGCTCGTCCTCGACGACGGAGACGTGGATGCCGGGGTGGTCCCGCTCGCAGGCGGCCAGCAGCCGCGGCAGCTCGAAGGGACCCAGGGTGGTGAAGCAGCCGATGGCGAGGTCGCCGACGAGCGCCTGGCCCGCGGAGCGCGCGACCTCGACCAGCTCGCTGGTGTGCACGAGGTAGCTGCGCAGCTCGCGGAAGAACTCCTCGCCGGCCGCCGTCAGGGTCAGGCCGCGCGCGTGGTGGCGCAGCAGGAGCTGGACGCCCAGCTCCTTCTCGAGCTGGGCGACGGCCGTCGAGACGGCCGACTGCGAGACCACGAGCTGCCGCGACGCGGCGGTCATGCTGCCCAGCTCCGCAGCCGCGGCGAAGTAGCGCAGCTGGGTCAGGGTGAAGGACGGCTCGGCCATGCGAGCCATCCTGCCCGAAGTCACTCCCGTTTCGCCCCGTCAGCGCCTGAAACGTCGAGGTTCGCGAGCGTCTCGGGTCGCAGCAGCGCGTCGAGCACGACCGGGTCGAGGCCACCGGCGGCAAGAGCCAGGTCCCGTACGTCACCCGCACCGCTCAACGCGGCCTTGGCGATCTCGGCGGAGCGCGCGTAGCCGAGCAGCGGGGTCAGGGCGGTGGCGAGGCCGGCGTTGCCGGCGGCAGCGGCGGCGAGCTTGGCGGCGTCGACGGTGATCCCGTCGACGCAGAGCTCCCGCAGCGAGTCGAAGGCTGCGGCGGTCCAGGTGAATCCCTGGAGCAGGCCGTGCGCCATCACCGGCTCGAACGCGTTGAGCTGGAGCTGGCCGCCCTCGGCCGCCATGGTGACGGTCAGGTCGTTGCCGATCACCCAGAAGGCGACCTGGTTGACCATCTCCGGGATGACCGGGTTGACCTTGCCGGGCATGATGCTCGACCCGGCCTGGCGAGCGGGGATCTGGAGCTCGCCGAGCCCGGCCTGCGGGCCGGAGCTGAGCAGCCGGAGGTCGTTGCAGATCTTGGACGCCTTGACGACGATCCGCTTCAGCACGCTGGAGACCTGCACGAACGCGCCGGTGTCGCTGGTCGCCTCGACGAGGTCGCCCGCGCCGACCACCGGCAGTCCGGTGATCTCGGCGAGGTGCCGGACGGCGAGCCGCCGGTAGTCGGGGTGGGCGGTGATCCCGGTGCCGATCGCGGTGGCGCCGAGGTTGATCTCGCACAGCAGCACCCGCGAGTCGGCCAGCCGGGCCAGCTCCTCGCGCAGCGTGATGGCGAAGGCGCCGAGCTCCTGGCCGACCGTCATCGGGACTGCGTCCTGGAGCTGCGTACGTCCGATCTTGGGGACGGCACGGAACTCGGCCGCCTTGCGGGCGAACGAGTCGGCGAGGGCCTCGGTGGACTCGACCAGGCGGTCGATCGCCCCGACCAGGGCGAGCCGGACGGCGGTCGGGTAGACGTCGTTGGTCGACTGGCAGCGGTTCACGTGGTCCAGCGGGTGGATCTCGTCGTAGCTGCCGAACGGGAGACCGAGGATCTCGAGGGCTCGGTTGGCGACGACCTCGTTGGCGTTCATGTTGGTCGAGGTGCCGGCGCCGCCCTGGATCACGTCGACGACGAACTGGTCGTCGAGTACCCCGTCGCGAACCTCCTGCGCGGCGGCGGCGATGGCGTCGTGGCGCCGGTCGTCGAGCAGGCCGAGCTCGTGGTTGGCCCGGGCGGCGGCGAGCTTGACCGCGCCTAGGGCGGCGACCAGCGAGCGGTGGCTCCCGACGGTCGTGCCGCTGATCGGGAAGTTCCGCAGCGCGCGGGCGGTGTGCACGCCCCAGTAGGCGGTCGCCGGAACCTCGAACGGGCCGAGCGAGTCGTGCTCGGTGCGGGTCGGTGGGGCGTCGACGGTGGTCATCGTGCGGCCGCCTCCTCAGCGACGTCGAGCGCGGTCCAGGCCAGCGCGGTCGCGGCGTCGAGGAGCGCCTTCTCGGCGTCCCCACCGACGCAGTGCGCGGCGAACTCGGGCTGGTGGTTGAGGGCGGTCCCGGAGTTGATGCCGACGTAGGGGTGGATCGCGTTCACGACCTGGGAGACGTTGCCCATGTCGGTCGAGGCTCGGTTCATCCGGCGAGCGGGAGTCCCCGGGTCGAAGACCCGGCCGATCTCCTCGGCATTGCGCCGGTACGCCGCCAGCGCGGGCCCGAACGTGCGGAACTCGGCGTACGGCTTGCTCTCCGGTTCGACGGTGAGCTTCGCGCCGGTGGCGAGCGCGCCGGCCTCGAAGCAGCGCCAGACCTTCTCCTCGGTCTCGGCGAGCTGGGCGAGGCTCTCGGCACGGACGTACCAGCGGCCCTCAGTCCGCGCGGGGATGGCGTTGGGTGCCTCTCCCCCGTTGGTCATCACGCCGTGCACGCGTACGGTCGGCGGCAGCTGCTGGCGGAGGAGGCCGATCGCGACCTGGGCGATGGTGAAGGCGTCTGCGGCGTTGACGCCCTGCTCGGGATAGGCCGCCGCATGGGCCGCCTTGCCGCGGTACTCGACGTGCGAGTGCGACACCGCGAACGGCTCGGCCTCGGCGACGTCGACGGGAGCGGGGTGAGCCATCATGGCCAGGTCCAGGCCGGCGAAGGCACCGCGCTCGAGCAGCTCGATCTTGCCGCCACCGCCCTCCTCGGCGGGGGTGCCGTAGACCTCGATCGTGAGCCCCGCGGCGTCGGCCAGCGGAGCGAGCGCGCGGGCGGCGCCGACGGTGATCGCGGAGATCAGGTTGTGGCCGCAGGCATGGCCGAGGCCGGGGAGGGCGTCGTACTCGGCGCACAGGCCGAGCCGGAACGGGCCGCTGCCGAAGGTCGCCAGGAACGCGGTCTCCAGGCCGAGGTAGGCCGGGGTGACGGTGAACCCTGCCTCCTCGAGGGACTCCGCGACCCAGCGCGACGAGTTGTGCTCCTCCCAGCCGGTCTCGGGGTTCGCGTGCAGCTGCTCGGAGAGCCGGACGAGGCGCTCGGCGTCGCTGCTGACGGTGGTCGCGGCGTACTGCTTCGGGGTGGTCATCGACTCACTCGTCCCCGGGCACGCCGTAGGACGGGGCGACGGTGGGGTCGAGGCCGCGGGTCACGTAGTCGTCACGCTGCGGCATCCAGACCTTCAGCAGGTCGCGGAGCTCCTCGACCGGGCGCTCGCTCCAGTCGACGCGGAGGTCGGTGACCCGCCAGGCGACGTCGCGTACGACGGACAGGCCTGCCGAGTGCAACGGCCCGGCCTCGCCACCGGCGGCCAGCCCGGCCTCCAGGGCAGCCAAGAGCCGCTCCTCGAGGTCCCCGGTCGCGGCCTCGAAGCCGGCGACGACGGCGTCGACGACCTCGGTGCCGGCCAGCAGGTTGCCGGCGGCGACGACCTGCGGGGCGACGGCGTGGTGGTGGATGCCGAGCGACCCGGACCCGCTGTACGCCGCACCGGCGCCGTCGAGGCCCAGCACGGTCAGCTGGCGGTGGTCGATGTGCTCGCGGCCCTGGGTGACCGAGGCGAGAGCGGCCCGGGCGTCGAGGCCCGAGGCGAGCGCGTCGAGCAGCTCGGTGCCCAAGCGCGGGTCGGTGATGTTCTGCGAGGAAGCGCCGCCGACGCCGGGACGCAGGTGGATGCAGCGCGCGGCGACGGCCGGGCTGGAGGAGGTCACGGCGATGCCGACGGCGCCCTTGCCGTCGGTGGCGAGGACGGAGAAGGTCACTTCGTCACCTCGGGGATGACCGCGATCGCGTCGACCTCGACCAGCCACTCCGGGCGAGCCAGGGCGGAGATCACGATGCCGGTGGAGATCGGGTGCACGCCCTTCGTCCAGCGGCCGATCGTCCGGTAGACGGTCTCGCGGTAGCGCGGGTCGACGATGTAGATGGTGAGCTTGACCAGGTGCTCCATCTCGGCACCGGCCTCCTCGAGCAGCATCTTGATGTTGGCCATCGCCTGCTCGGTCTGCGCCTCGACGTCGCCGATGCCGACCGACTCGCTGGTGTCCAGGTCCTGCCCGATCTGACCGCGCACGTAGACGGTGTTGCCCGCGACGACGGCCTGGCACAGGTCGTTGTCGAGGTTCTGCTCGGGGTAGGTGACGCTGGTGTTGAACGGGCGGATCCGGGTGTGTCCGCCGACGACGATGCTGCTGGGTTTGTTGGTCTCCACGACGACCAGTCCACCTCGTCCGAGAGCATGTGTCCAACAGATGTTTCCAAGGACTATCGTCAATGAAACAGATGCAGTGGCGTCGCCGTGATTGCATCAGTCGATCCGATGGGTAAGGCCAACAACATCTGTTGGACACGAGCAACGCGGCGGCTCAGGATCTGAGTATGTCCAACGAACAGATCGAGGTCCTCGTCGTCGGCGCCGGTCAGGCCGGCGTGGCGATGAGTGAGCACCTGAGCGACAACGGCGTCCCCCATCTCGTGCTGGAGCGTGACCGGATCGCCGAGCGCTGGCGCACGATGCGCTGGGACTCGCTCGTCGCCAACGGCCCTGCCTGGCACGACCGGTTCCCGGGCCTGGAGTTCCAGGACGTCGACGCCGACGCCTTCGCCACCAAGGACCAGGTCGCCGCCTACTTCGAGGCGTACGCCGAGAAGATCGCCGCCCCGATCAGGACCGGCGTCGAGGTCACCTCGGTGACCCGCCACGAGGGCCGCCCGGGCTTCCGGGTCGAGACCTCCGACGGCGTCGTCGACGCGCGGTACGTCGTCGCGGCGACCGGGCCGTTCCAGCGGCCGGTCTACCCGCCGATCGTCCCGGACGGCGCGGTCGCCGTGCAGATGCACTCGAGCGACTACCGCAACCCCGACCAGCTTCCCGAGGGCAACGTCCTTGTCGTCGGCGCCGGCTCCTCCGGCGTCCAGATCGCCGACGAGCTGCAGCGCTCGGGCCGCCAGGTCCACCTCTCGGTCGGTCCGCACGACCGTCCCCCGCGCAGCTACCGCGGCCGCGACTTCTGCTGGTGGCTCGGCGTCCTGGGTCTGTGGGACCTGGAGACCCCGGCGGCCGGCGCGGAGCACGTCACCATTGCCGTCAGCGGCGCCCGCGGCGGCCACACCGTCGACTTCCGCGCCCTCGAGGCGAGCGGGATCCAGCTCGTCGGCATGACCGACACCTACGACGCCGGCACCCTCACCTTCCGCGAGGACCTGGCCGAGAACATCGCCCAGGGCGACGCCAACTACCTCGCCCTCCTCGACGCCGCCGACGAGTACGTCACCCGCAACGGCATCGACCTGCCCGAGGAGCCCTCCGCCCGCGACCTCGGCCCGAGCCCTTCAGCTGCGACCACGCCCCTGCTCTCCCTCGACCTGGCCGAGGCCGGCATCACCACGGTGATCTGGGCGACCGGCTTCGCGACCGACTACGGCTGGCTCCAGGTCGACGCGCTCGACGAGAACGGCCGCCCGGCCCATCGCCGAGGCGTCTCCACCGAGCCCGGCGTCTACTTCGTCGGCCTCCCCTGGCTCTCCCGCCGCGGCTCGTCCTTCATCTGGGGCGTGTGGCACGACGCCAAGCACGTCGCCGGCCACATCGCGACGCAGCGAAGCTACGCGGCATACGACCGCCAGGCGCGGGGCTGATCCACGGCGCCAGTGGTGTCTGAGTTCCAGCGTGGGTGGGGCCAATACCGGGTTTGGGCTGGGAGATTTAGAAGCAGGGTGCCTGGGCTGGGTGCCATTTACCTGTCTTGCGGGCTTCCAGCAGCGGTCTGGGTTTTCGTGGGATATCTGTCCCTGATTGGGTTCTTTGGTTTTGCTTTTGCGTGGTAGGCTCGGCGCAGGCGCACACGTGAAGGCCGACCACCTCGGAAGAGGCGTGCCCTATCTGCCCGAGACACAACGGGTACGGGGTAATCCAGGGGAACCAGGGGCGTGAACGCTGAGCTGCGAGGGTAAGTAATAGCCCGTACTGCCGGGCCTCCGAGACCAGCGAACCAACCGGGATTCTGCACACGCAGAAACCCTTGAGTTCGTACGTCGGGAGGTGACCGTGATGACCACGCTGCAACAACCCCAACACCCTGTGCTGGGGGCCGTGGTCGCGGTCACCGCCTCCCTTGGCGAGGTTGCTGAGTCGAATCCGGCGTTCATGGCCACCGACCAGAAGGCCGCCACCCTGCTCGAGATCGCCCGGGCCAAGGCACAACTGGCTGAGCTCGAACTGCGAGTTCTCGCCGCCGCTGACGACGTCGCCGCCGAGTCCGGGGCGCGGGATGTGGCGGCGTGGTTGCATCACCACACCCACCAGCGCCCCGAGACCCTGCGCGCCGACCTCCGGCTTGCCGACGCACTGGACCGTTCCTACGGCCTGGTCGCGGCCGCGATGCGCGCCGGCGCCTGCAACTCGGCCCAGGCCCACGTCATCGTCAATGCCCTCGATGACCTGCCAGCCGACCTTGACCCCGAGATCAAGACGAAGGCCGAAGAGGCGCTGGTCGGCTACGCGACCCGATTCGATCCCACCCAGCTGCGCCGCCTGGGCCGCCGGATTCTGGATGTGATCGCCCCGGAGATCGCCGAGGCCGAGGAAGCCCGCCGCCTCGCGGCCGAGGAGGCCCACGCCCGGAAGAAGACCCGGCTGAGTATGCGGCGCCTTGGTGATGGCACCACCCGGATCACCGCGGTGGTCCCGGACGCGGCCGCGGACCGGCTGGCCACCAACCTCGAGGCCTTCGCCTCACCCCGACGCGACGACGGCACCCGCACCGACACCGGCGAGTACCTCCCCTACGACCGCCGCCTGGGACGGGCGTTCTGCCAAATGCTCGAGACCCTCGACCCGGCCCGGCTCCCGATCCACGGCGGGGACGCCACCACCGTGATCGTGACCATCGACATCGACCAGCTCCGCAAGGAAGCCGGCATCGCCCAGATCCTCGGCGGCACCCCGATCACCGCAGCCGAAGCCCGGCGCCTGGCCTGCACCGCCAACATCATCCCCGCCGTACTCGGTGGCGCCTCCGAGGTTCTCGACTTCGGCCGCAAAGAGCGATTCTTCACCGCCGCCCAACGCCGCGCCCTCCTGCTGCGGTCGGAGACCTGTGAGGCCGAGGGCTGCGACATCCCCGGCACCTGGGCCGAGGCCCACCACTGGATCGCCTGGGCCCAAGGCGGCCTGACAGACATCGATAACGCGTCACTGCTCTGTGCCCATCACCACCACCGCGCCCACGACGCGGCATATCTCCACGAACGCCTACCCAACGGCGATGTTCGCTTCACCAGGCGCAGATAGGCCGACTCATCGAGCAGAATCATCGCGACCCGTCGGCTTCGAAGCGGCGCGGCTCCGGCATGCCTTCGCGACGCGGTAATGCCGAAGCGCCCTTTGTCCGCGCCCTCGCCTCGCGGCGGCGCCATTGTTCAGCAGCCTCCTAGGGCGCGCTGATCAAGTCCGATCCGTCCAGATCAGCGATGAGCGGAGCGCTGCGAGTCTCAACGTCAGTGGCGGGGCGTAACCTCCGCCCAGTGGCAGTGAACAGGACTCCTGGACCCCGCGTCGTGATGATGTGCGGGCCAGGTGGTGCAGGAAAGACCACGTATGCCAAGCGCCTGGAGCGCGAGGGCTGGACGCGTTTGTCGTTCGAGGTGGAGTTCTGGGATCGCGGAATCGCGGCGCTGCCCTCCGCCGAAGTGGTCGCCGAGGTGGCGGCAGACCTGAAGGCGCGCTTGCTGCACCATGTCGCGGCGGGGAACGATGTCGTGCTCGACTTCGGATTCTGGTTCCGGCGACAACGCGATGAGTTCCGCGCACTACTCGCACCCCACGGCATCGTGCCGGAGACGGTCTACATCGCGACGAGTCTCGAGACCATCCTGGACCGAGTCGGTGATCGACACGGCAGGTGGGCGGACGATTGGCCACTCACCGAGCAGACGGCGACTGAATACTTCGAGAGGTTCGAGCCGCCGGCGCCCGAGGAGGGACCGCTCAAAGTGGTCCGCTAGGCAGTGTGAGTGCGGTTCGCGCGCGCTGGGCTGAGGACGACACCTGGTTGAAGGCTCGGACCCACGAGGACGGTCCGAGCCTTCAACGTTTCCACACCCGCGCAACCGCGCCGCCCGACCTCAGGCCAGCTGGGTCACCTCGCGCCGGAACGGCACCTCGTCGTTGGAGGGCAGGACGGCGTCGAACTCCTCGGCCGCGCGGCGGCCGGACCAGACGGCGGCCGCGATGGTGCCAGGGCCCCAGGAGTCGCCGATGCCGCGTACGGAGGCGATCTCGCCGGCGTCGCGACGGGCGAGGAGGTCGAGGTAGAGCTCCTCGCGCGGGAGGCGGGCGGTCACCATGACGACGGCGTCGCAGTCGAGGTCACGCTCGATGCCGGCGTAGACGTCCTGCACCCGGACGCCGCCGGTCCCGACCGACGTGACCGCGTGGTCGGTCACCCGGGTGATGTCGCTCTCGATGAGGCGTCGCTGGATCCGGTTGATCTCGAAGGTGTTGTTGGTCCACGACGACACCTGCGCGCCGGTGGTGACGATCGAGACGTCGTAGCCCTTCTGCACGAGCAGCTCGGCGAGGACGCCGCCCAGGTAGTAGTGGTCGTCGTCGTAGACGACCACCTTCTTGCCGTCGGGCAGCCGGCCGGCGAAGAGGTCATCGGGCCCGAGCACCTGGGCGCCCTCGGCGATCGGCATCGCGGTGGTGTGGAAGCGGGCGACGCCATCGGTACGCCAGGTGGCGCCGGTCGCGGTGATGACGTGCTCGAAGCCGAACTCGACGATGTCCTCGGCGGCCATCGGGCTCTCGCGGTAGATCTCGACGTTGGGGAGGTCGGCGAGGACGGCCTCGCGGTACTCCTTGACCCGGCCCCAGGCCGAGAGTCCGGGCAGCTTCGACTCGGCCGTCACCCGGCCACCGAGGTCGCGGCCGGCCTCGGCCAGCACGACGTCGTAGCCGCGTACGCCGAGCGCCCGGGCCGCCTCCAAGCCGGAGGGACCGGCGCCGACGACGAGGATGCGGGAGTCGCTCTCCTTGGCGCGAATCCGCTCCGGGTGCCAGCCGCGGCGCCACTCCTCCCCCATGCTCGGGTTCTGGGTGCAGCGGATCGGCGACATGGTGAGGTCGCCGGAGACGCAGATGTTGCAGCCGATGCACTCGCGGATCAGGTTGAGCCGGCCGTCGCGGATCTTGTTCGGCAGGAACGGGTCCGCGATCGACGGGCGCGCGGCGCCGATCAGGTCGAGGATGCCGGCCTTGACCTGGCGCACCATCGCGTCCGGCGAGGTGAACCGGCCGACGCCGACGACGGGCTTGGATGTGAGCTTCTTCAGCCCGGCGACGAACTCCTCCTGGCGGCCCTCGGGCGCGAACCGCGAGGTGACCGAGTCACCCTCCCAGCTGCCCATCGCGAAGTCCCACAGGTCCGGCAGCTCGCCGAGCTCGCGCAGCACGCCCTCGATGTCCTCGCGGGTGATGCCGCCGTCGATCTCCTCCTCGACCGTGATCCGGCAGGCCACCGCGGCCCGGCCGGCGACCTCGTCGATGGTGTCCTCGAGGAGCTCGCGCAGCAGTCGCATCCGGTTCTCGAGCGAGCCGCCGTACGCGTCGGTGCGGTTGTTGTAGCGCCGCGAGAGGAAGTGGTGCGGGGTGCCGTAGCCGTGGGCGCCGTAGACGTAGACGACGTCGTAGCCAGCCTCGAGGGAGCGGCGTACGGCATTGCGGTGCCAGCGCCGCAGGTCCTCGATGTCCTGCAGCGACATGGCCCGGGCCTGGACCGGCGCGATGGTGTCGGGAGCGACCGGGAGGTGCGCGGGCCCGAGCGGGGTCTCGCGGCTGAGCTGGTTCGGCGCGTTCATGCCGTTGTGCGCGAGCTCGATGCCGGCCAGGCCGCCGCCCTCGTGGATCGCGTCGGCGATCCGCTTGAGCGCGGGCAGGTCCTGGTCGTCCCAGATCCGCAGCTCGATGAACGGCGCGATGTCGGAAGTCGCGTGGATCTCCACCTGCTCGGTGCACACCACCGACCAGCCGCCCTCGGCCTTGATCTTGCGCATTGCCGCCTGGGCGCTGGGGTCCCGGTAGCCCATGCCGTTGCAGTGGGGCACCTGGTAGAAGCGGTTCTTCGTGGTGAACGGCCCGATCTTCACGGGCTCGAACAGGATGTCGTACGCGGTCATCGGGTTGGCTCCTCGGTGGGAACGGACTGGACTGGGGCGCCGACCTCGGCGCGGACCCGGGCACCTCGGACGTACCCGATGCCGCACAGCAGGAGCAGGCAGCCGAGGGTGCCGAGCGTGAAGACCTCGAAGGTCACCTGGCTCACGCCCCAGATCTCCTTGAACGGGTACGCCTCGCCGAACAGCCGCTCGAGGGTGCCCGGGAACACCGCGACCCACGAGCCGAGCAGCACCCAGGCGAAGGCCACCCAGCCGAGCACCGCGAAGCCACGGTCCGAGACGGGCACGCGGAAGGGGCGAGGGCGGTCGGGGTAGCGGGTGCGCAGCCGGATCGCGGCCGGGATGACCAGCAGGTAGCTGAGCAGGAAGGTGGAGATCGAGATGGTCAGGACGACGCCGAAGATCGAGGCACCGTCGCCGGTGACCTGCATGGCGACGAGCAGGAACACCGTGGCCACGACACCGGAGAGCATGTTGACCCGCACCGGCGTACCGAGGCCCCGGTGGAAGCGGCCGAAGAACCCGCCGAAGAAGGCGCCGTCGGCAGCGGTCATCGCCTGCATGCGGTCGGAGATGATCATCCACGCCGCGCCCTGGCTCATCAGGATGTAGACGAAGACGACCGCGGTGAGCGTGAGCAGCGGCTCGGCCGCGGCGCCGTAGACGGAGTAGACGGTGCCGACGGCGTCGAGGAGGCCGCCGATGCCGGTGATGTCGTCGCTGGGGACGACGAGCAGGATCGCGAAGATCGGCACCAGGTAGCAGACCGCGGCGGTGGCGCAGGAGCGGAAGATCGAGACCGGCACGTCGCGGGCCGGGTTCTCCATCTCACCGGCGGCGCTGTTGGAGGACTCGAAGCCGAGGTAGGCGAAGAGCAGGATCGGGACCGACCCGAACAGGCCGAGCAGGGTCGGGCTGAAGTCGCCGCCGCTGAGGTCGACGACGCCGTTCTTGGCGGCGTAGATGACCGTGGTCAGCACGAAGAACGCGAGCAGGCCGACCTTGAGGATCGCGCCGCTGGTCGGCAGCCACTTGCCCTTGGCGAGGCTGGCGATCGCGGCGACCACGGTGATCCAGATGAAGACGATCTTGAACAGGTAGTCGCCGAGCGAGCCGTGCTCGAGCGGGGTGATGTAGACACTCACAGTCTCGGCGGCGAGGAAGGCCATCGAGCCGCCGACCCACACCGGCTGGGTGATCCAGGTGAGGATCGCGGCCACCGCGGCGGCCGGGCGCCCGAAGGCGTCCCGGACCCAGGTGTAGGCCCCACCCTCCTCGCTGAACGCGGCGCCGGTCTCGGCGAAGATCAGGCCGTACGGCACGAGGAAGAAGACCGCGAGCACGAGGGCCCACGTGAACGCCTCGGCGCCGTAGAGCGAGACCTGCCCGAGGGTCTCGAGGCCGACGACGGCGGCGATGAGCAGGAAGACGATGTCGAAGCGTCGCAGGGTCTTGCGTAGGTGTGACTGTTGCTCGGCCGCGAGGGCGGTCGGCTGGTTGGTCTGCGTCATGGTGTGTCCCTGGCTGGTCGGGCGGGAGGTCAGTGGTTGATCCAGACGGTCTTGAGACCGACGTACTTGTCGAGGGCGTGCAGCGAGAGGTCACGCCCGAAGCCGGAGCCCTTGAACCCGCCGAACGGGGTCCAGGCGCTGAAGGCGTCGACGCCGTTCACGGTCACGGTGCCGGCGTGGATCCGCTCGGCGAGCCGGTGCGCGCGGCTCAGGTTGCTGGTCGCGACCGAGGCGGCCAGCCCGTACGGGGTGTCGTTGGCGAGCGCGACGGCCTCGTCCTCGGTGTCGAAGGCGGTGACCGCCAGGACCGGCCCGAAGACCTCCTCGCGGGCGAGGGTGGAAGCGGGGTCGACGTCGTCGAAGACAGTGGGCTGGACGTAGCAGTCGCTGCCGTCGCGGGTGATCCGCTCGCCACCGGTGACCAGTCGCGCCTCGGAGGTCTTGGCATCGTCGACGAAGTGCATGATCCGGTCGGTCTGCTCGGGCGAGACGATCGCACCCATCCCGGCGGCCGGGTCGAGCGGGTCCCCGGGGGCGTACGCCGCAGCCTCCTTCGCGACGAGGTCGACGAACTCCTCTTGGACCTCGCGCTGGACCAGGACGCGAGAGTGCGCCGAGCAGACCGCACCCTGGTTGAACCAGATGCCGAAGGCGGTCTGCTTGGCGGTGGTGGCGAGGTCCTCGGCGTCGGCGAAGACGACGTGCGGGCTCTTGCCACCACACTCGAGCCAGACCTGCTTGAGGTTGGACTGGCCGGCGTACTGCAGGAAGTACGCGCCGACCTCGGTCGATCCGGTGAAGGCGAGCACGTCGACGTCGGGGTGGAGGCCGAGCGCCTTGCCGGTGGTCTCCCCCAGTCCTGGGACGACGTTGAGCACACCGTCGGGGATCCCGGCCTCGGCGGCGAGCTCGGCGATCCGCAGGGCCGAGGACGGCGACTGCTCGGCGGGCTTGAGCACGACGCTGTTGCCCGCGGCCATCGCCGGGGCGACCTTCCAGGCGAGCATGTCGACCGGGTAGTTCCACGGCACGACCGCGCCTACGACGCCGAGCGGGACGCGGCGGACGAGGGCTGTCGTGCCCGGCGGGGTGGGGGCGACCTCGTCGTTGATCTTGTCGATCGCCTCGGCGTAGTAGCGGAACAGGTTCACCGAGAACGGGAGGTCGAGGTCGTACGCATCCACGACCCGCTTGCCCATGTCGAGCGAGTCCAGGACGGCGAGCTCGGCGGCGTGGTCGGCGAGGAGGTCGGCGAAGCGGAGCATCCGCTCCCGGCGGAAGGCGACACCCGCCCTCGACCAGCCCCCGTCGTCGTACGCCGCCCGCGCCGCGCGCACGGCCGCGTCGACACCGGCGGCGCCGGCGTCGGCGACCTCGGCGAGCAGCGCGCCGGAGGCGGGGTTGCGGTTCTCGAAGGAGCCCTCCGCGGTGTCGACGGAACGGCCGCCGATGAACGGTCGGGTCCGGAGTCGGACCTCGGCGGCAGTCTCTCGCCAGTCCTGGTGGGTACGCACAAGCAGATCCTTTCTTTGCGCTTCACCGCAAATATGAGCCCCGCCACACCAGGTGTCAATCATTCGCCCACAGATTTCACATACGCGTTACGGTTGAGCATGGCTCGACGCAAGGACCAGGCCGCTCGGCGCGAACATCTGACCGCGGCAACACTCACCGTGATCGCGGCCCACGGATTGGCCGGCGCCACGATGAAGAACATCGCCGCGGAGGCCGGTATCTCACCGCGCCTGATCGCGTACTACTACCCCGAGCTCGACGGACTCATCGAGGCCGCCCACCAGGCCGCCACCGACCGCTACTACTGGTCCCGGCAGCGAGCGATCGAGGGCGACCTCTCCCCCGCCGAGAAGCTCGGCCGCCTGATGTACTCGGGTCTTCCCCGAGGTGAGGACCTTCTCCTGAGCCAGGTCCTCGACGAGATCTCGGTCAACGCGAGCCGCAGCCCGATGCACGCGACGCTGATGACGCTGCTCTTCGACCGCGAGGTCTCGCTCTACACCGCCGCGCTCGAGGTCGGGCGCGCGACCGGCGTCTTCACACTGACCGACTCGGCCGAGGCGATCGCCCGCAACTTCGTGGCCCTCGAGGACGCCTTCGGCCTCCACCTGCTCGCTCACAACTCGTCGCTGACCCTGGAGCGCGCCGAGCAGCAGCTGGCCAGCTACGCCCACTCCGCCCTCGGTGTCCGGGTCGCCCCGATCGACCCGGAATTGCCCAGAGACGCAAAGAATCCTGGCCTACGACCCTGACCTCAGGCAGGCTCGACAGTCTTCACCATGACGCAGTTCTTCAGGCCCTTGGGCCGGTCGTAGGTGAAGCCGAGCCGCTCGTAGAGCCGACGAGTCCCGTTGTAGAGGAACGACGACGACATCTTCTTGGTCTGCTCGGTCAGGTCGTGCGGATAGCTCTCGACCCGCCCACCGCCGGCTTGGGCGATCTGCTCGAGCGCACCGGTGATCGCCAACTCCGTCACGCCCTGTCGCCGGTAGCGCTTGTCGACGAAGACGCAGGTGATCCGGTAGTCGGGGTCGACGGTCTTCGTCGCGTCATACTGCTTCAGGTGGTGGAGCGTGGGCAGCTCGATCGGGGTGCCGTACTCGGCCCAGGCGACAGCCTCGTCCCCGTCCATCACCAGCGCGGCATGCGCCTCGCCCTTCTCGACGTACGCCTTCTTCAGCGCCCGGTTCGCCTCCGCGCCCTGGCCTCTCTCGGGTCCGTCCGGATGGAACCAGATGCACCAGCAGCCACCGAAGATGCCGTTGTGCCGCAGCACCAGCGCATCGAACGCCGGCCAGGTCTCAGGGCTGAGCGGCGCGATGGTGTACGACTCGGTAGTCATGCCGCCCACGGTATTCGATCCTGCGAGCCGAGGTGGGTCTACGACCCTTCTCGCATGATCCCAAAGATCATTCCTCAGCCAGCACTCGGCGGATCGCAGCAGCGGCAGGATCGCCAACGCACCGTGCCAACGTGGCGAGGAGGTCGTTCTCGTCTTTCTTCGAGTGCTGCAGCGTCATGTCATGCGCTGAACGGATCCTTCCGGGCACCGACTCAGCCAAGCGGATGAGCAGGTCTCCAGAGCCGATCAGCTCGATGCCACGACCATCCATCCATGCCCTCGGAAAGTGCCGGATGTTGTCGGTGAGCAGAATGTCGGCCTCCGCCGAGACCGCGGCAGCGAGAACGTGTCGGTCCTTCGCATCCATCTCGACATCGGCGACCTCGTTCGTCGCTTCGTCGCTGATCTCGACGAGGGCGTACTCCAGATACGCGTTCATCAGCTGTTCGAGCCGATCGGTGTGCTCGGTGTCGATCCCGAGACCGGCGCGCAGGTTGCGTGACATCTCATCCAGGATCTCCTGAGACCAGTGGAGCTCGATGGCACCGGCATCAGCGGCGTACAGGAAGTAGTCCCGAAGCGTGCGGGAGTAGAGGATGTTGGCGTCCGCGAGAACAACGCTGAGGGTCAATCGACGAAGCCGATCTCGTTCGAGAACTCGGCGAGCACCTCCGCTGCCTTCGCTCGCCGGGCTCGTCTCGCCCGCTCGAACGCCACCAAGGGCTCAGCGGGAATCCGATGGTGAGAGCCCACCATGATGTGCTCGATGTCGCCGGCGGCGATCATCTTCATCAGGGTCGGGCGGGAGACACCGAGAAAGCTGGCTGCCTCCGTCGTCGTGAACGCCTCTTTGATCGGCACGACAACCGCACCCGACGTACGCTCCGCATCCAGGAGGGCCAGCACCTTCTCGGCGCTGGCTCGCGGCAGGCTCAACGAGACGTGCACCGTCTCGTCCGCGTCGTCGAGTGCCGCGCGGAGCATCCGCACATCGTCGTTCAGCATCTCCGACATCTCGGAACCTCCTACACCCATTTGAAGCCAACTGATGCAAGTGTAACCCGGTTCCGGAGCGGCTGACGAGTGCTTCAGTCCTCGGCGCGGGCTCCGATGACGACCGGGCGGCCCGCGACGTACCCGGCGCAGATCTGGACGAGCGCAAGCCCCAGCAGGAGCGCGATGGGGACCGACCACGAGCCGGTGGACTCGCGCAGCAGGCCGACGAGGAACGGGCCGGCGGCAGCGAGGAGATAGCCGATGCTCTGTGCCATCGAGGACAGCGCGGTGGTGCCGGCGGTGGTCGCGGTGCGGATGCTGAACAGGGTCAGGGCGACCGGGAAGACCGCGCCACCGATGCCGACGAGCACCGCCCAGAGCCAGGCGCCGGCGACGGGAGCGAGCCAGAGGCCGGCGAATCCGATCGCCAGCAGCGCGGTCAGGACCGCGATCAGGTGGCCCTGTGTCGAGGCCCGGATCGCGATCGTCGGCGCCAGGAAGAACACGGGTACGCCGACCAGGATGCTCACCGCGAGCAGCAGCCCGGCCGTCTCGTGACTGAAGCCGGCGTCGGCGTAGATGCTCGGCAGCCAGCTCATCACGACGTACGCGAACAGCGACTGGGTGCCGAAGACGACGGTCACGGCCCACGCCACCGGCTCGCGCCAGAGCGACACCCGGACCGCGCCGTCTCGGCGCAGGCCGCGGTCGCGCAGGTGCGGTACCCACGCCAGCAGCGCCAGGGCGGCGAGCAGGGCCCAGACGCCGAGGCCGATCCGCCAGCTTCCGGCCGCATGCGCGATCGGCACCGTGACACCGGCTGCGATCGCCGCGCCGAGCGACATCACCGCACTGTAGGCACCGGTGACCGCGCCGACCCGGTTCGGGAAGCCCTCCTTGACCACGGCGGGAAGAAGTACGTTGGCAAGCGCGATGCCGGCACACGCGACGAACGTGCCGACCAGCAGGAGCCAGGGGTCGCCGATCACTCGGACCAGCAGCCCGGCCACCAGGAGGCCGAGCGCGACGCCGATGCCACGATGTACGCCGAGCCGGCGCGCGAGCGTCATCCCCGTCGCACCGACGACCGCGAAGCAGAGCACCGGCAGCGAGGTCAGGAACGCCCGGGTACCGGCCGAGAGCCCGTCCAGACTGTCGAGCAACGCACCGAGAGACGTGATGCCCCCACGCAGGTTCGCGGCGACCAGCAGGACCGCGACCAGCAGCCACACCGTCGACCGAACGGCTGTGTTCGACGGCGGAGAATCGGGGCGGGACTGGATGCGGGAGTTCACGCCCTCTAGGATGCCAGACATCGGATGATTGGATGAAAGGACGGCACGTGCCGCTCTCCACCACCACGCCTCGCTCCCTGGTCGACCAGGCGATCGATGGCATGCGCGCTCTGCTCGCCGACGGCGAGTGGGCCGTCGGCGCCCGCATCCCGCCCGAGCCCGAGCTCGCCGCGGCTCTCGGCGTCAGCCGCAACACGGTCCGCGAGGCCGTACGCGCGCTGGCCCACACCGGCGTGCTGGAGGTACGACGCGGGGACGGGACGTACGTCGCCGCCTCCAACGAGGTGGCCGCGATGATGCGTCGTCAGGTCGGCCGGGTCGACCTGACCCACGTCCTCGAGGTCCGTCACGCGATCGAGACTCGCGCCGCGGCACTGGCCGCCGAGCGTCGTTCCGAGGACGACCTGCGATCCCTGACCGCCATCATGGAGCGGCGCGCCACTGCCGTCGCGGCCGGGGACGCCGAGGCCTTCGCTGAGGCCGACGCGGAGTTCCACCTCGGCGTAGTCACCGCGACCCACAACCCACTCCTCATCGAGCTCTACGCCGGCTTCGAGGACACCCTGCGCGCGACCATCCACCTCAACGACGAGACAGCCGAGATCGCCGACGAGCACCTCACCGTCTTCGACGCCATCCGCGCCCAGGATGCCGACGCCGCGGCGGCCGCCGTCACCGGCCTCCTCCACACGCTCGCCCGCTGAAGCTAGAACATGTTCCAATTCTTCGAAAGGTCCACTACCGTCGAGCGGTGAGCAAGAGAGAGTCTCTCGTCCGCGTCGCCGCGGCGTACGTCATCGCCCTCGCTGTGGCTTCGACTTGGCTGATCTGGGGACCTGACACGCGTCACCTGTGGCTCGACGCCCTGATCGCAGACGTCCTCGCGACGCTCGTCATCTTCGCTGCAAGCCGGTTGCACAAGAACTCCAGCTTCTACGACGCGTACTGGAGCGTCGTTCCTCCGCTTCTCCTTCTCTATTGGTGGGCCTCGGCGGGCGAGGACGTCCCCGATGTCCGCGTCATCCTCGTAGCGCTGGTGGTCCTCGGTTGGTCGATCCGGCTGACCGGCAACTGGGTGTACGCGTTCCCCGGGCTCCATCACGAGGACTGGCGCTACCCGCTGTTTCGCGAACGGGCCGGCAGATTCGAATTGATCGTGGACCTCGCCGCGATCCACCTCATCCCGACCTTCCAAGTGTTCTTGGGATCGTTGCCGATCTACGTCGCGGTCACCAGCACGGGTCAGGACGTCGGCTGGCTCGACCTCGCCGCCTGCGCGCTAGGCCTTGGTGCCGTGGCTCTGGAGTTCGGCGCAGACCTTCAGATGCACCGGTTCACCCGCGACAGCCAACCGGGCCAGGTGATGGACCGCGGACTCTGGGGCTGGTCGCGGCACCCGAACTACTTCGGAGAGATCAGCTTCTGGTTCTCCCTCGCGCTGTTCGGCCTGGCCGCCTCGCCCGACAACTGGTGGTGGCTGTTCGCCGGCACCGTCGCGATGACGGCTATGTTCCTGGGCGCGAGCATTCCGATGATGGAGAAGCGCAGTCTCGAGCGGCGGCCGGCGTACCAGGACGTCATCGACCGGGTGCCCCGCCTCGTGCCGAGACCACCCAAGGCGGCCGGATGAGGCGCAAGCGGGTCATCATCGCGGGGCTCGGCGACACGGGTGTCCTGACAGCGGTACGCCTCTCGAAGCACGCCGACGTCGTCGGGATCTCCACCAAGCCAGGGCTGATCAGCGGCCAAGAGCTCGGCGCTCGACTCAGCAGGCCGGCCGAGTGGGAGCGCGACTACCGGATCTCGTTCGACCGGTACCGCGGACTGGATCGGGCCGATGCCATTCACGGCACTCTCGTCGGTCTCGACCTTGCGCACAGGGCCGTCCATGTCGAGCGGCCGGACGGCACAACCCGCCCTGAGCCGTACGACCTGCTGGTGATCTCGACGGGGGTCACCAACGGGTTTTGGAGAAAGCCGGACTTCCAGACGGACGACCAGATCGATTCCGACCTGCAGCATGTCCACCAACAGCTGCGGAGAGCGGCCTCGGTGATCGTCATCGGCGGTGGCGCAGCGGCTGTCAGCAGTGCGGCCAACATCAGCGGCACGTGGCCGGACAAGCAGGTCGACCTCTACTACCCGGGCGAGCACGCCCTCCCCCAGCACCATCGAAAGACGTGGCAGAGTCTGGAGAAGCGTCTTGTCGAGGGAGGCGTCGGGCTGCACCCAGGCCATCGCGCCGAGCTTCCGCGCGGCTTCGTCGGGGACGAGATCACCAGCGACGCGGTCACGTGGAGCACCGGCCAACCACCGGCCAAGGCCGACGCGGTCCTCTGGGCCATCGGCCGCGTGCACCCCAACACCGGCTGGCTTCCCGCCGAGATCCTCGACGACCGCGGGTTCGTCGTGGTGGATCCGAATCTCCAGGTCAAGGGGCAGAGCGGCGTCTTCGCGGTGGGCGATGTCGCGGCCACCGACGAGCTGAGATCCTCCGCAAGGAACCGCGCCGACCGACTCCTTGCTCGCAACATCAAGGCAGTTCTCAAGGGGAGGCCGCTCGATAACTACCAGCCACCCCGTCGCCGCTGGGGCTCGGTGATCGGCGTTCAGCGAGACGGGCTCCAGATCTTCGCGCCCAACGGACGCCCGTTCCGCCTCCCCGCGTGGACGATCAACACCGTCCTGCAGCCTTGGATCGTGCGTTGGGGCATCTACAAGGGAGTACGCCGCGGACGTGGCTGAGTCACAACGGCGACGTGACGACCGACGTCGGCGTCACGTCTCGGATGCCGCATCTGCGGGCGCCATTGTGGTGTCCACGTGAGGGTGGGGAGCCCTACCATCGCCGCATGATCGAGTTCGTCAAGCTGATCGTCGACGTGGTCCTCAAAGCCGTTCCGGGCATCGTGAGCAGAAACGAACGCGACGAGGCGGCCTATCTCGGGGCGGATCTGTCCCTCATCTACGTACAGATCAACGACGTGCTCGTGCGGGCCGAGGAGATCGTCGCTCAGATGGAGCACTATGACCGGGCGTCGGACATCGAGCTCGCAACGGCGCGCGGGGCGCTGCTCGAGCTGGTGCCGCAACAGATCTCCGACATCCGGGTGATCAGCGAGCGTCTCCAGGAGCTGGACTGGGAGCTCAAGGTGCTCGGCGGCCAGTCCCACCTCGCCCTCGACCTCCTCCTGGCCATGAAGGGCTCCGCGTTGGACGTGCTCTCGCACGCGCTCACCCTCGACCACCTCCCGCTGGGAACGACGAGCGTCGAGGTCGACGACGAAGGAGTCCGGTGGCCGGACATCCGGCCGACGATCTACGCGCGCCAGAAGGTGCTCGACAACCTCTCCGACGAGCTCGGCCGGGAATCCCCCACCCGAGACGACGAGGTACGCCGCATCCGGGCCTATCTCCAGCACCGGCAGCCGCGGGAGGAGATGCGGGCGATCCGCGAGAACCTGGAGACGCTGCGCGAGGCGATCGCGGCCAACTTCACTATCCAGGACATCCTGATTCGCGCCGGCGACCCACGTCTCGGCCGCAGGCGCCGGCTCCGTTAGCCGTCGGGGAGGTCTACCCGGATGAACTTCGGCCGATACAGGAGCGGGTTGCGCAGGACCGCGCCGAAGTCGGTGCTGTTGCGGCTGTAGGAGACGATCACCGAGCCGGGCTGCTCGAGGATGTCGGGGTGGGCCAGCGGCATGTATCGGAGCTCGCCGCGGGCCACTCCGGAGGGAAGGGTGCCGACCGGTGGTTGGGCCTGGAACGGACCGGTCGGCGACGACGAGGTCCAGAAGACCAGGTCGTCGCCCAGGAACTCGTCGCTCTTGCTGAAGGCGTACCAGCGCCCGTCGCGCTCGAAGACGCTCAGCGTCTGGGAGACGCCGTCGGTCGCGGGGATCAGCTCGCTCGAGGAGCCGGCGCGCTTGCTCCAGCCGGTGCCGTCCCAGTAGGTCCATCGGTCCGGGTCGGCGACGTGGTCCGGCGCGACGCGGGCGACGTGCAGGGCGAAGCCGGTGCCGAGGGGCGGGTCGGGCTCGCGGGCGGTGCCGTAGAGGTAGAGCCACTCCCCCGAGACCGCCGCCGCGGCGCCCCACATCGGCCGTCGGGTGTCGGCGTCGTCGGCACCGATGTCCGTCACCGCGATCAGCTGCGGGACTCCCCCGTCCGGGACCACGAACTGGGCGATGGCCGGTCCGAGTGCCTCGAAGCCGAAGGCGTCGTCGGAGTCGGTCGTACGCACCCGCTGCGCGGCCACCACGACGAGCGCATATCCCGGCTTGTCGAGCGCGGTCACCGACATCGGCCAGTAGCCCACACCGTCGCCGCGGTCGGGGATGATGGCGCCGCCGGACTCCGGGAGGACGACCTGCAGGCAGTCGGGCTCGACGAGCAGCATCGAGTTGCGTACGAAGCCGGCGCCGGAGAACTTCTCGTCCCGCAGGGTGTCGCCGAACATCCAGATGCTCCGACCATCACTCAGATGGGCGCTCACCCCCACGTCGCCACCCTGGAGGGCCGGCTCGGCACGGAGCCTGGTGATCCGGTTGAGGTCGTCGACGTCCTCGACGGGTCCCGCCGGGATGCACTGAGTCGTCGAGGCGAGGCTGGCGAGCGGGCGCGGCACGGCCTCTCTGTGCAGTGCTGAGGTCAGCGCGGTCGCGAGGATCGTCAGGCAGGTGGCGGAGGCGAGAACCAGGCCGAGGTTTCGCCGCCACGACCGCACCTCCGCGAGAGCGCCATGGTGTTCGACGTCGATCCGAACGAGCCACCGGATCGCCACCAGCACGGCCAGACCGAGCAGCGCCGACCCCGCGATGGTCACCACCGGTTGAGCGATCCCGGTGACAACGTCCCCGGAAGCCGCCCACAACAGCGACTCGCCGGCCCCCGTGATCGTCCATCGGGAGCCGATCGCCCACACATCCGCGAGCAGCAGGCGGTCCCTGGCGAGAAGGAGGGGTACAGGCCCGGCGACGATCACGGTCGCCGCGAGCAGCAGTCCCGGCAATCCGCCGATGATCTCGCAGGCGAAGGTCAACGCACCTGCGGCGAGCACCGTGGCAGCGAGGACCGACGCCACCAGCATCCGCTCCCCCGCCGGTGCCGGCGCCGCGAGCAGCCAGCCGCCGACGCCCGCTGCCACCGCCAGCGCGGCGAGGGCGGTCAGCCGCGCCAGGAGCCGAGGCAGCGTACGCGCGAACGGGCCCCAGACGAGCGAGACGACGCACACCAGCAGGAAGCCGGCCAGCGCGGTCGCGAAGGTGACCCAGGACAGCGGCCGCCCCTCGAGCCGATCAGGAGGCTCGGCGAGCACGACCGTACGTCCACGGGTCTTCTCGATCCGCTCGACCTCGGCCTGGATCGCGCGAGCGAGCGCCGGCCGGTGTGCCGTGGCAAGGCGCAGCTGGTCCTGGGTGCCGGACAGGTCGATGTCGAGCTGTGCGACGACGTCACCGCGCTCCATCAGCTCCGCCGCCTCGGCCCGATCCGCGACCGCCCCGGCCGAGAACGGACGCCCCGGGACCGCGTTCACCTGCTTCACCAGCGGAACCGTGACGACGTCGGGCCCGACCAGGACCACCGGAGCCTCGTGCAGCTCTCCGGAGTCGGCGCGGAGCCCGGTGACGATCCAGCCCAGGGCGATCAGGACGAAGACGGCGCAGAGCACCACCTCACGACGACTCCCTGGTCGCACTGCTCACCACCGTCCTCCGTCGCCGCGGCGCGCGGTTCATGAGGCCATGTAAGCAGTGCGACCGGGTAGGCCTAGTTCGGGGTGGCGCGCCACCGCTGCGAGGCGGCCGCGGTGTCGGTCTGCTGCACGACCAGCCCGTTGGCGCCGGCCGCCAGGGTCAGACCGCTGTGCTTCGCCGGGAACTTCAGCGACGCACCGTCAGCCGCGATCACCCAACGTTGGTTGGGCGTGCCCGATTGAGTGATTGAACATGATCGTCTCATGCCCTAAAGAGTCAGCATCAATCGCAAGTTGGAGGCGAATGTAACGCAGGTCACACTGCGCGGTCCACCCTCGGTCCGCCGATCAGCGCGAGCAGCCGGGCGGCCTCGCCGGCCACCGCATCGCGGCCGGCGCCGAGGTACTTGCGCGGGTCGACCTTGCCCTCGTCAGCGATCGCCGCGCGGACGGCGCGGGTGAAGGTCGCGTTGAGGTGGGTGGCGATGTTGACCTTGGTCATCCCGGCGGCGATGGCCGCGACGATGCCCTCGTCCGGGACCCCGGAGGAGCCGTGCAGCACGAGCGGCACGTCGACGGCAGCGGCGAGCCGGGCGATGAGCTCGTTGTCGAGGCTGGCCGTACGCGTCGTCATCGCGTGCGAGGAGCCGACCGCGACCGCGAGCGCGTCGACCCCGGTGGCCTCGACATACTCGGCGGCCTCGGCCGGCTGGGTGCGGACCCCCGGTGCGTGCACGCCGTCCTTGCCGCCCACCTCGCCGAGCTCGGACTCGACCGAGGCGCCGCGCTCGTGACACCAGGCCGCGACCTTGGCGGTGGCGGCCACGTTCGAGTCGTAGTCGAGCTTCGAGGCGTCGAACATCACCGAAGGACACCCCAGCTCGACGGCTTCCTCGACGAGCTCGACGCGGGTCGCGTGGTCGAGGTGTACGCAGACAGGCACCGTGGCGCGCTCCGCGATCGCGATGCTCGCCCGCAACAGGGGCGCCACCGCGCCGCGGTAGTCGACGGTGTTCTCGGAGATCTGCAGCACCACCGGACGGCCGGCCTGCTCGGCGCCGGCGACGATCGCCTCGGCCAGCTCGAGCTGGATGACGTTCATCGCGCCCAGGCCGCGGCCGGTGCCGCGGGCGTTGTCGAGCAGCAGCGACATCGGTACCAGGGGCATGTCAGTCTTCCTCGTGGTCGATTCGGCTGACCCTGACGTCGGCCAGGAACGATGAGTACGCGTCGGGGTCGATCTCGCCGGCAACCGGGGTGACCACCGCGGCGGCGCCGAGCGCGGCGGCGTCGCGAAGGATCTCCGGCCATGGCCTGCCGTTGGCGAGACCGCGGGCGAGACCGGCGGCGGCCGCGTCTCCGGCGCCGGTCGGATTACCGGTGACCCCGGCAGGCGGGGTCACCTCCCAGCAGCTGCCGTCGGCGTACGCGACCAGCCCGTGGTGGCCGCGGGTCAGCACGACCGGACCGCCGTGACGGGTGGCGAGCGCTGCGACCGCGGCGGCCGGGTCGTCGAGCGGCCGGCCCAGCAGGCGGGCGGCCTCGTCCTCGTTGGGCGTCAGGACGGCGCCGGTGCCGACCGCGGCCGCCAGCGCGGCGTCGTCGAGATCGAGGAGCACCGGCACTCCGGCGGCGGTCGCGAGCCGTGCGATCCGTGCCGGGAGGTCGGTGGGCACTCCTGGAGCCAGGCTGCCGGAGACGACGACGGCCGTCGCAGCTGGGATCCGGTCGGTCAGGAGGTCGAGAAGTCTGAGATCGGCGCCGGCAGCCGCCTGTCGGCCCGGTTCCCACAGCGAGGTCGTCGACTCGGCGACGACGACGAGCGTGCGGCGTACCTCCTCCAGCACGGGCAGGAAGGTCGCCGGCAGCTCCCGGGCGAGGGCTTCGGCGAAGTCGTGGTCGGCGAGGCCGACGGCATGGGTCGGCTCGCCGAGCTGGTGCAGGACCCGGGCGACGTTCACGCCCTTGCCGCCGAGCCGGCTGGTGACCTCGGCGACGCGGTGGACCTCGCCCACCCGCAGCCGGGGCAGCCGGTAGGTCACATCGATCGCCGGGTTGAGCGTGACGGTGATGATCATGCGCCCGTCCCCGTCGACGCCAGGGCCAGCCGGGCGGCGCCGACCAGGCCCGCTCGGCCGCCGAGCGCGGAGAGGCGTACGGGCGGGACCGCGGTCACGCCGGCGCGCTCGCGCATCCGGACCCGTAGCGGTTCGAGCAGGTAGCCCCTGGCCTCGGCGACGCCGCCGCCCAGGATGATTTCGCCGGGCGCGAGCAGCGCACCCACCGCGAGGAAGCCGTCGGCGAGGGCGGTGATCGCCTCGGACCAGACCCGGGCGGCGCGCGGATCGCGCTCGACACGCGCGACGAGCTCGGCGACGCCGGCGACCCCGGAACCGCCCAGCGACGCGTATCGCCGCAGCATGCTCCGAGCGCCCGCGCGCGTCTCCACGCAGCCGTGAAGCCCGCAGATGCACAGCGGCCCGGCCGGGTCCACCACCAGATGGCCGAGCTCACCGGCCTGACCCGAGACGCCGACGATCGGCCTGCCCTCGACGTACGTCACCGCAGCAACACCCGTCCCGAGGACGGCGACGAACGCGGAGGCCGGCGAGCCGGCGTCCGCCCAGATCGCCCCCGCGGCCGCGGCCGTGTCGTGCGACACCGAGACCGGAAGACCCAGCCGCTCAGCCAGCGGGGCTGCCACGGGCGTGTCGACCAGACCGAGGTTGACCGCCTTGAGGGACGTCCCGGACTCGGTGTCGACGAGGCCGGGGAAGGCGACCCCGACCCCGGCGACCTGCGACCGGGTCACGGGGCTCAGGCCGGCGAGCAGCTGCTCGCCCAGCTGCGCGATGTCGTCGAGCACGGCCGGGCCGGTGCGAGTGGCCACCCGCGACTCCGCCAACGACACGTCGCCGGCGCCGACCACGGCTCCGCGCACCGAGGTGCCGCCGACATCGAACGCGAGGGCGAGAGCTCGCTCCGCGGCTGGTTGCGTAGGAGACTCGCTCATCGAATCACTCGGGAGGAGCAGCCGGGCTCAGGATGATCGAGCGCGTGAGGTTGCGCGGCGCGTCGGGGTCGAGACCGGCCCGACGGGCCCGCTCCACGCAGAGCAGGTGCACACGCACCAGCTCGGCGAGCGGGTCGATGTCGTGGTGCACCAGGTCGGCGCCGGTGACCGCGACGTCCTCGGCGAAGCCCGGAACCAGGTCGCCGAAGGCCCACACGACCCGGCCGGGGGCACTGATCGAGAGCGGGCCGTGGCGGTACTCCATCATCGGGTAGGACTCGGTCCACAGTTGCGCGGACTCCCGGAGCTTGAGCGCGGCCTCCTGCGCGACTCCGTTGGTCCAGCCGCGGCCGACGAAGGTGAGCTGCTCGGCGGTCAGCGCCGGCCCGTACGCGCTCTCGCCGGCGTCGATGATCTGCTGGGCCTGCTCGGCGGCCTGGCTCAGGTCCTCGCCGAGGTGCCAGCGCAGCATGGCGAGCGTGGTGGTCGCGAAGCGGGTCTGGACCACCGACTTCTCGTCCACCTCGGGCATCAGGATCGGCTCGGCCAGCTCGAGGGCCGGAGTGCCGGGAGAGGACGAGATCACCGTCGCCGGGATCCTGCCCCGGATCGCGGCAAGCAGGTCGACGACCTCGGTCGTGGTCCCGGACCGCGTGATCGCCAGCAGCCGGTCGTAGTCCCGGTCGAGACGGGCCTCGGTCGGCGTCCAGGCGTCGGTGATGCCGTGACCCTGCTCCTCGCGCAGCGCGGCGTACGCCTGCGCCATGTAGAGCGAGGTCCCGCAGCCGATGACCGCGACCTTCTCCCCCGCCTTCGGCAGGGCATCGGCCGATCGTTCGGCGGTGCTCCTGGCTGCCAGCCAGTTGGCGGGCTGCGTCGCGATCTCGGCTGCGAGATGCGTCGTCGGTGCAGATGCGGTCATGGTGTTGGGTCACCCTCCGATGTGTTGCCGGCTGGACCCGAATCATCCAACGCATTGCGCGTTTCTGTCAATAAAGCGTCACAAATGATCATTATCGCTCAGTCGTGACGGTGATCTCCGTCCCGCCATCGGTCAGTGCCTTCGCGAGCGACTCCGGCACCGGTTTGTCGGTGACGAGCATGGAGACGCTGGAAAGGTCGCGGATGCGCGCGAAGGTCGGATGCTCGAGCTTGGTGCTGTCGGCCACCACGATGGTGCGCTGGGCCGCCGCGATGAAGTCGGCGCTGATCTTGGCCTCGGCCGGGTGGATCGTGGTGAGTCCGGCCCGGGTGCTGATGCCGTCGACGCCGAGGATCGCGGTGTCGATGTGGATCTTCGACAGCACCCCCTCGCTCAGCGGGCCGACCAGCTCGTAGGACTGGGTGCGAGCGGCACCGCCGGTCACCACGATGTTGACGTTGGGCCGGATCGAGAGCTCGTAGGCGATGTTGAGCGCGTTGGTGACGACGGTGATGCTGTCGTCCTCGGCCAGGTCGGGGTGGCGCCCGATCGCGCGCGCCACCTCGCTGGTCGTCGTACCGCCGTTGAGTGCGACCGTCTCACCCGGCACGAGCAGGTCGGCGACCGCGGTCGCGATCGCCCGCTTCGCGTCGGCCTGGCGACCGATCTTGTACTGCAACGGCAGCTCGTACGCCGAGCCGAGCGCGGTCGCGCCGCCATGTGTCCGGGTGACCAGCCGCTGCTCGGCGAGGTGCCCGATGTCGCGGCGGGCGGTCGCCGCCGAGACACCGAGCGCGCTCTCCACCTCGGCGATCGACACGTGCCCGTGCTCGCTGATCAGCTCGAGCAGCTGGTTGAGTCGCTGTTGTCTCATGGGCTCCCTTCCTGGGTCCCGGACAGCCTACGCAGATCTCAGGGGCCGCAGTGGAACCTCGCATCGGCCCAGTCGGCGTGGTCGTTGCCGTTCCCGTCGCCGGCATCGCCGGCCACCAGATCGACATAGTCGGCGCCGGTGATGTCGGCGGTGATCGTCTCGGTGGCGCTGGCCGGCCCGAGGGTGCCGGTCTCGGTGACCGTCGTCCCGTCCGCGACGACGGAGAACCTCACCGAGCCGCGCGAGGTCTGTACGTCGTCCACCCCGACGTCGGCGGTGAAGCTGGTGCAGTTGCCGGCCAGGTAGTAGCGAACCTTCGATACCGCATGCGTGCCCAGCCCCTTGGTGTAGACCTTGCCGGCGAGCCTGATCGGCCCGCCGTCGCCGGCACCGTTCTCCCCCACGCTGGTGTCGCGCTCGACCGGTCCCCAGCCGTTGGTGGCCGAGATCCAGCCGAGATCGCTGGCGTAGGTGTCCGCGGTCGGCGGGGGCGGCGCGGTCTGCACCGTGGCCGAGCGGGTCACCGTGCGTGTCTCGCCTCCGAAGTCGTACGTCGCGGAGCCGGTGAGCTGGTAGCTCGACTCGGCCGCGTCGGCCGGCGGCGTGACCTTCCAGGTCACCGAGTGGCTCGCCCCGGGAGCGAGCGAGTCAAAGGCCGCCGGCGTGGTGGCCTCAGCGGTCCAGCCCTCCGGCACCTCGAGACCGACCGTGCCGGCGCCGGTCTCTGACGCCTCGTCGCTGGTCAACGTGGTGGTGACCTCGGCGGCCGCGCCCGGCAGCAGCTTCTCCTCACCGGCGTCGACGGCGAGGGTCGCGCAGGCCGGCAGGTCGCTGGCTGCACCGAGATCCTCGACGGTGAAGTCGTCGATGCTGATGTCGCCGTTCGCGCCGTTGTCGTCTGCCGTCCGCAGACCCACCCAGTAGTCGCCGCAGCCGCCGGCCACGAACTCCTCGCTGAACCGAGCCGTCTCGACCTGCTTGCCGATCGGTCGAGCACCGACCTCGACCGTGCGGGGATCGCCGCTCGCGACCGAGTCGTAGCCGGTGACCCACTCGTAGTCGTCGGCCCGCTCGGTCTGGTGGTCGAAGGAGACCCGGTAGCGGTGGCCGGGCTCGAAACGTACGGTCTGCGGGACCGTGCGGTAGACGAGGCCGCCGTTCTCGGCATGCGACTTGAGCGACCAGTCGCCGCTGATCACGTCGTCGGTGACCTTGCCGTTCCAGCCGCTCTGCGTGTACGGCTCGTGCCGTTCGGCCAGGTGGGTGCGCGGGTCGGTGACGCCGCCCGATGAGCCCTTGACGAACGGCGACCAGCCCTGGACGACCTCCTCGAAGTCCTCCTTCACGATGACCTTCGCGCCGGGCGCGGCCGGCAGGTCGCGCTTGACCGCGAGGACGCGTACGTCATCGACGCGGACACGGCCGGAGCCTGCCTCCGCGGAGATCTTGACGGTCGCTGTGCCGTCACGGCCGGCGTCGAAGGGGACCTCGACACGTTGGAAGTAGGTGCTGTGCAGCTCGTCGGCGGCGACCAGGTTCTTCGCCGTCGATCGTTCGACGCTGTTGGTGTAGGTCTTCCCGCCGGAGGTGACGCTGACCGAGGTGGCCCGGCTGTGGCCGGGCTCGACCTCCACCCAGACGCCCAGAGCGTTGCGCCCGATGCGCAGACCCTGGAGGCGCTGGCTGATCGTGGCCCGCTCACCGGCGCCCAGGACGGCGACCTGCTGACCGGTCGAGGTCCGTCCGGTCGTGGCCGGGCCGCTCGGGTGCCAGGCATCGAGGTCGCCGGCGTTGAAGCCGGGGTCGGCGACGTGGCTGCCCTGGCCCCACTGCGGGTCGGGCGAGCTGTCGGGAGACTTCGTCAGGACGTACGCCGTCCCGGCCTTCGCCTCGAGGGTGACCTTGCCGCTGCGCACCGGAACGCTGCCGGCCGCGACCCGGCCCTGCTCGGTGAGCTCGTAGAGGTTGAGCCGGCCGCTCTGGCTCCACGCGTCGGTCAGCTCCCAGGTGGTCCGGCCGCCGTCGGCGTTGTAGTGGTAGAGCTTCGCCCCGTCCTGCTGCCTGCCCTTCCACGGCAGAAGATAGGCGTCGCCGTCGAGCACGAGGTCGCCGCCCTGATAGATCTTCCGGGTCGCGTCGGTCTGGCCGGTGTTGACCACGCGTACGCCGCCGTCCTGGACGATCTCGTCCGGGCTCCAGCGCAGGATCGGGTTCTTCTGCAGATACTTGGTCGGCAGGTTCGTCTGCCAGATGTTGTCGTAGAAGGCGTCGACGTCGTTCTCGCCGGTCCATCCCTCGAACTCGACGATCTCGGTGTGCCCGAGCAGCTTGTCCGGGTTCCAGGTGTCCTTCTGCCCGTTGCGTACGAACCGGATCATCTGGCTGTTCAGGCCCTTGTTGGTGGCGCCGCCGTAGGACTCGTCGTTGGCCCAGTGGGACCAGAGCGCGTCCTCCTCGAAGTGGTAGGACCACTCGGTGCCGATGTTCCAGCCCTGCCCGCGCAGTTCCTGGGCGAGGCGCTCCTGGAGCCAGCCGTAGGAGTAGTAGACGTCGATGTAGAGGAAGTCGAGGTTCGGGTGCGTCTCGCGGCGCAGCTGGGCGAAGCGGTCGACGATGTTCTTGGTCGCGAGGTCGGTGCGCTGGTCGATGTAGTAGGACTGGTCGATCCAGTCCCAGCCGGGGCTGCCCTCGTCGACGAGCGTCTCGTTGAAGGTCTTGGCCTCGGGGTAGGCCTCGGTCGCGTTGACGTGGACGCCGAAGTCGGCGCCCCACTTCTCGCCCGCACGGACCAGGGTGTTGAGGTCCTCGAGGCCGCCGGCGCGGGTGTTGTAGTTGCCGCCGTAGTCGGGGTGCGCGGAGTCGTGGCCCTCGGAGCCGTACCCCTTCAGCACCGCCAGCTGCCCAAGCCCGTCGGTGGCCAGCGAGACCCGCTTGACGTCGTCGAGCGTACGCAGGAACGGATGGGTCGCCTGGCTGGCGAAGTTGAACGGGATGTGGGTGACCACCCGCTCGGGGGTCTCCTCCGCGCCGTTCATCGGGCGCTGGATGTCGCGCAGCGCGATCGCGCCGTCCTGCCAGTCGACGGACTGGTCACCGTTGGCGTCGGGGGTGATCGTGACCTTCGCCCACGGGAGCTCCTCGGTGTAGGGCGAGCCGGTCGCCCGGTAGGTCCACTGGCCGCTCCACAGCCCGACCCGGCGGCCGTTGTCGGTGGCGCTCACGCTGCGCCAGATCCGGCCGCGCTCGTTGGTCGAGTCGCCGCCGCTCTGGTCGTAGACCGAGTTGGTCTCGATCGCGGCGGCGAGCTGGTCGGTGTCGACGATGGCGTACGCCGATCCGACCGGCTTCTCGGTCGTGGCCAGGTCGGCGGTGACCTCGGTGTGGGTGTCTCCGTTGGTCGTGCGGTCCGCGCTCACGACGGCGGTGTTCACGGTCGCACCGGCCTGGTCGGAGCTGACCGAGAGGAGGTCGTGTCCGGGGATGTCGAGGGTGCCGACCCGGTGCTCGTCGGTGTCGGTCACCTTGGTGACCGCGAAGGTGACGACGTCGCCGGCCACCTCGAGCTTCGCGTCGAGCTCGACGCCGGGCAGGTCGGCGAAGGTCAGCCGGTAGGTCGCCGTGTCGGCGTCGACCTGGGTGCCGGTCACTTTCGCGGTGTGCGTGGTGCCGTTGATCCGTACGGCGGTCGGCGTTGTCGTGGCGCCGCCGATCTCGCCGCCGGCGGTGTGCCGGTAGCCGAGCACGGCCGGGAAGTCCTCGGCCACCTGGACGCTGAGGACGGGCGAGGTCAGCGTGAAGCCGCCGCCCGCGGGGGCGGCATGGCTTTCGGGCGCGATGGCGGCCACGCCGGCGAAGGCCGTCACGGACGCGAGGAGGGCTGTGGGGAAACGCTTCGGCATCGTGACTCCCGAGGGTGGGGGTGGGCCTGACGAGGTCCGACCATCATGCAGAGTTTTGCGCGGATTGGCTAGGTTGTGCTCAAAAGTTGTCATAGCCTCGGGCGGGTGACCCCTACCTTGACCTGGCGCGACGGAGAGTTCCTGAAGCACGGTGTCCCCCACCGGATCCTGTCCGGGTCCATCCACTACTTCCGCATCCACCCGGACCTTTGGGAGGACCGGCTGCGCCGGGTCGCCGCCACCGGGTTCAACACCGTCGACACCTACGTCGCCTGGAACTTCCACGAGCAGGACGAGGGTTCCCCGGACTTCACCGGGCCCCGCGACCTGGCCCGCTTCGTCACGATCGCCGGCGACCTCGGGCTCGACGTGATCGTGCGCCCCGGCCCCTACATCTGCGCCGAGTGGACCAACGGCGGGCTGCCGTCGTGGCTAACCGCACGCACCCGGGCACCGCGCAGCAGCGAGCCGGTCTACCAGGACGCGGTCTCGCGCTGGTTCGACGTCCTGCTCCCCCACCTCGTCCCGCTCCAGGCCGCTCACGGCGGACCGGTCGTAGCCGTGCAGGTGGAGAACGAGTACGGCTCCTACGGCGACGACGCCGCCCACCTCACCTGGCTCCGGCAGGGGCTACTCGACCGTGGCATCACCGAGCTGCTCTACACCGCCGACGGCCCGACCGAGGTCATGCTCGACGCCGGAATGGTCGAGGACACGCTCGCCACGGCAACCTTCGGAAGTCGCGCCGAGGAGGCCCACTCGATGCTGCAGTCACGACGACCCGGCGAGCCCTTCCTGTGCGCCGAGTTCTGGAACGGCTGGTTCGACCACTGGGGCGAGAACCACCACGTACGCTCCCCCGAGAGCGCCGCCGCGACGCTGCGCGAGATCGTCGATCTCGGCGGCTCGGTCAGCGTCTACATGGCGCACGGCGGCACCAACTTCGGGCTCTGGGCGGGCGCCAACCACGACGGCCGCCGCATCCAGCCCACCGTCACCAGCTACGACTCCGACGCCCCGGTCGGCGAGGACGGCCGGGTCTCGGAGAAGTTCCGTCTCTACCGCGACATCCTGGCGCCCGCCACCGGGCGGACGGTCGACGCGCTGCCCGCGCTGCCGCCGACTGGTCCACGTCACGCGTTCTCCTCTGCGCCGCTCTCGCGCGGCACCGACCTGCTGTCACTGGTGACCCGCGGACCGGCGACGCGCGCGGCCAGGCCTTTGAGCTTCGAGGAACTCGGCATCGACACCGGCCTGGTGACGTACCGCTCCTCGATCACGCTCCCCAGCCACGACGTCCATCTCACCGTGCGCGGGCTGCACGACAGGGCGTACGTCTTCCTGGACGGGCGCGCCCTCGGCCTGCTCGAGCGCGACGACGCCGAAGCCGCCGTGCTGACACTTCCCGGCCTCGGATCGGTGGCCGAGCTGACCCTGGTCGTCGAGGCGCTCGGCCGCGTCAACTACGGCCCGCTGCTCGGCGAGCACAAGGGGATCCTCGGCGGCGTCCAGGTCGACCGGCGCCTCGTCCACGGCTGGGACCACCACCTCGCACCCCTCGACCGCTGGGCCGCTGACGACCTCGACGGCCTCGCACACGCCGTCATCGAGGTCGACGGCCCCGCCGACGGCTGGCTCGCCATCCCCGGTGACGGCGACCGGTTCGTCTGGCTCAACGGCACCCTGCTCGGCCGCTTGTGGAGCCGCGGCCCCCAACGCCGCCTCTACGCCCCCGCTCCCCTCTGGCGCACCGGCGCCAACCAGATCTCCATCCTCGACCTCACCCACCCCGCGACGTACGTCGAGGTCCACCCGGACCCGGACTTCGGTCCGACCGAGGAGTACATCGAGGCGTTGCCGACCGGCGTCTAGGTCACCACACGGTTAGCCTCGTACATGTGAACCCACTCAGCCCCGACACACCTGATATCAAGCCCAGGTCGCGCGCCGTCACCGATGGCCTGGAAGCCACCGCCGCCCGAGGCATGTTGCGGGCCGTCGGCCTCGGAGACGACGACTTCGCGAAGCCGCAGATCGGCGTCGCATCGTCGTGGAACGAGATCACCCCTTGCAACCTGTCCCTCGACCGGCTCGCAAAGGCAGTGAAGAACGGCGTTCACGCGGCCGGTGGCTATCCGCTGGAGTTCGGCACCATCTCCGTCTCCGACGGAATCTCGATGGGCCACGAGGGCATGCACTTCTCGCTGGTGTCGCGCGAGATCATCGCCGACTCGGTCGAGACCGTGATGAGCGCCGAGCGGCTCGACGGCTCCGTGCTGCTCGCGGGCTGTGACAAGTCGTTGCCCGGCATGTTGATGGCGGCTGCTCGGCTGGATCTCGCCTCGGTCTTCCTCTACGCCGGCTCGACCATGCCCGGGCAGGTCGACGGCCGCGACGTCACGATCATCGACGCCTTCGAGGCGGTCGGGGCCTGTATCGCGGGGAAGATGAGTCGCGAAGAGGTCACCCGCATCGAGAAGGCGATCTGTCCTGGCGAGGGCGCCTGCGGGGGCATGTATACGGCCAACACGATGGCTGCTGTCGCTGAGGCGCTTGGCATGTCGTTGCCCGGCTCGGCCGCGCCGCCCGCAGTCGACCGACGCCGCGACGGCTTCGCCCACCGCTCGGGCGAGGCCGTGGTCGGGCTTCTGCGCAAGGGCATCACCGCGCGTCAGATCATGACCAAGGAGGCTTTCGAGAACGCCATCGCCGTCGTGATGGCTCTCGGCGGTTCCACCAACGCCGTACTGCACCTGTTGGCGATCGCCAACGAGGCTGAGGTCGACCTGACTCTTGACGACTTCACCCGGATCGGAGAGAAGGTCCCCCACCTCGCCGACCTCAAGCCTTACGGCAAGTACGTCATGAACGACGTCGACAAGATCGGCGGGATCCCGGTCGTGATGAAGGCGCTCCTGGACGCGGGGCTGCTCCACGGCGACTGCCTCACGGTGACCGGGAAGACCATGGCGCAGAACCTCGCCGAGCTGAGCCCGCCCGCACTCGATGACGACGTGATCCACTCCTTCGAGCGGCCGATCCACCGCACCGGTGGTCTCACCATCCTGAAGGGCTCGCTCGCGCCCGAGGGCGCTGTCGTCAAGACAGCCGGCTTCGACGACACCGTCTTCCGCGGCACTGCCCGAGTCTTCGACGGGGAGCGGGCCGCGATGGACGCCCTTGAAGCGGGTCTCATCGTCGCGGGCGACGTCGTGGTCATTCGGAACGAGGGCCCGAAGGGCGGCCCGGGCATGCGCGAGATGCTTGCCATCACCGGAGCCATCAAGGGCGCCGGTCTCGGGAAGGATGTCCTGCTGATCACCGACGGACGATTCTCAGGCGGAACCACGGGTCTCTGCGTCGGCCACATCGCCCCCGAGGCCGTTGACGCCGGCCCGATCGCCTTCGTCCGCGACGGCGACCCCATCGTCCTCGACGTCGTCAACCGCACCCTCGAGGTCGGCGTGGAACCCGAGGAACTGGAGCAGCGGAAGGTCGGCTGGGAGCCACTTCCCTCGAAGTATCAGCGCGGAGTGCTCGGCAAGTACCGGCGTACGGTGCAGTCAGCCGCGGTCGGCGCAGTCACGAGCTAGTCAGGGTTTCGTCGTCCGCGCGGTGCTCCATCACCACGATCCGGAGCTGGTTGGAGAGCATCTCCGTGGCGGTGAGTCCGAACATCGCCCGGAAGGTGTCGCTGAAATGGCTCGGTGAGGCGAACCCCGCGTCGCTGGCGGCGGTCGAGAGATCCGCGCCCTGACTGACGGCCGCTGCCGCGTACCGCATCCTGGCCCAGAGGCGGTAGCGGCGAAAGCTTGTCCCCGAGTCAGCCGAGAACAGGTGCAGGAAGCGGGACTGGGACAGGTTGACCGCGGCGGCCATCTCCGCCGCGCTCCCCCGCTCAGCGGGCCGGTCGCGAAGGAGTTGCATGGCGACGCGGATCCGCTCGTCGGTCGGGTTCGCCTCACCGGCATCGAGCAACCGTCGCCGCAGCATCTCGGGATCCGTGACCGGCCCCTGCGCCCAGTCGGCGATCAGCGCCGCCTCGTCGCGATGGTCGTACGCGATCGTGCCCCTCCGGTCGGTCATCGCCCCCAACAGATGCGCCGTCCCCGATGCGCCCGGATCGACGTAGAAGAACAGCATCGTCTGCTCCTCCCCCACGACGATCTGATGGGACGTACGCGCAGGGATCAGCGCGCTCCGCACCCGCCGTGGCTCCGCCGGACCTGACCGCAGCAAGAAGGGGGCGTCCAGTCCCAGCGCGAAGCAGGTGACCGACCCGGAATGCGTGCCCAGCCGCAGCGACGGTCCGCGATACACCGCGTGCCCCGACCAGAACCACACCGTCGGCCGTACGTCGTCGCAGCACGAATCCGGAAGCGGCTCGGTCGCCATGCGCGTCATGATCCCACGGTGAACACCGTGGCCAGCCTGACCATCGCCGTCGTCGGCGTCTTCTTCCTCGCGATGGGGACGTACGCCCTCGTCACCCCGGGCGCGCTCGCCGCCCCGTTCCACCTCTCGGCGAAGACGCCCGAGTCCCGCTCGGAGATCCGCGCGGTCTACGGAGGGTTCGGCATCGCGATGGCCGCCGTGCTCGGCGCCGCCGCCCTCGACATCGGCGGCATCCGGACCGGCGCCGTGACCACTGTCGGCCTCGCCCTGATCGGGATGGCCGGCGGCCGACTCATCTCGCGCCTGGTCGATACCCCCGTACGTTTCTTCCCCATCTGGTTCTACTTCGGGGTCGAACTCGTGGCCGGCACGGCCCTGCTTGTGTGCGTTTGACCTCGCTAAATTCGGCTATGCTCGGCGCCGTGGGATCTCGGCCGACATCAGACACGTCTGTACATACGCCACGTCCGCGCGCCCCCAGGGCGAGCCACCTGGGCCAACGAGTCGACTGGCACAACGATCCCTCGGCGCCCGAGGTGAACAGCATCCGACCCAGCGCCGGCGCCTTCGTGCTCGACGACCCGGGCAGGATTCTGCTGATCCGCCGCAACGACACTGGCAACTGGACGATGCCCGGTGGGGCGATGGAGCCCGGCGAGTCGCTGACGGCGGCCGCGGTCCGCGAGACGCTCGAGGAGACCGGTATCACCATCGAGGTGACCGGCCTGGTCGGGATCTGGACCGACCCTCGCCACCGCATCGAGAACACCACCAACGGCGAGGTACGCCAGGAGTGCTCCATCATCTACGCCGGCCGCTACCTCGCCGGCGAGCCCACTCCGTCGGCTGAGAACACCCACGCCGAATGGGTGTATCCCACGATCGTCCCCAGCCTTCAGATGGACCGGAGCCAGCGCGTACGGATCGACTGGGCCCTCAACCGCAACTTCCCGCACCTCGATCCCAACCCCTGATCGCAGCCATCGCCGTCTCGGCCTCCCGAGGTCACGCCCCGGCAGGTTCGAGCGGCCAGTGCACCAGCGTGGTGATCTCATCGGGTGGGGAGTCGGGGCCGGTGAGGTACTCCTCCCACATGATCGCGGACGCATCGACGTGCCGCTCCTTCGCCTCGGCGCCTTCCTTCAACGCCTCATAGGCCATACCCAACTGGTTGTAGGGACCGATATGCGTCGTACTCGCGACATCGACGTCAGGGAGCTGGAGCGACTCGACGCCGTCCCCGGACGCGATGGGCCCGCCGACGACGAATCCCGAGGACACGTGGAAGGTGTCATCGGACATCTCATAGCAGGACACGGCCGCCCCCTCGATCGGAACACCGATGGCAGCCAGATGCTCAGCAACCGTCCCGAAGGCCTGTCCCTGCATCTCGGCCATCTCATCCGGCCGGCCCTCGAAGGCATGCACGGCCAGAAACCGACCGTTCTCGTGCTCGATCGTGACGACGTACTTCATGCGACCTCCTCGGTTTCCTCCACGCTAAGAAGCCCGCCACCGGCACAGCAGAGCCAACGGGCTCTCCATACATGGTCGAAAGACCTTGCTACGCCAGACGCTTCTCGACAGACGCCGCCGCGCGGGCAATCCTCTCCTCGGGCACGCCGCACATCCGCAGACAGGTCGCCGCGATCGCCTGCGTCTGGCCACGGGTGACCTCCTCACCGCGAGAACGGATCCGGATCACCACCTCGACCGCCTGCACCAACAGCCCACCCAGCTGGTCCACGCCCACCGTGGCCGCGACGGGGCCGCTCACGACGCCGGCACCCAACCGACCGTACGCAGCAGTCAGCTCTCGAAACGCAGGCTGGAACTCCTCGAAGACCTCGCTGCTCCTGACATCGGGCATCCGGTAGAGCCTGCCGATGTTGTGCGGCACCGTCGCGAGGGTGTCCGCGTCGATCAGCGCGAGCAGATAGAGCGCCGCCTCCGGGACGTCGGCTGGGCACTCCTGCTCGATCGTCTCGACCTTCTCGAGGCTCGGCCGCACCGAGAGCTCGAGGAGCTCAGCGAGGATGCCGGGCTTGCCTTCGAAGTGGTAGTAGAGCGACGCCTGCCGGATCCCGACCTTCTCCGCTATATCCCGCGTCGACGTCGCCGCGAACCCGCGGTTGACGAAGAGCTCGGCGGCCGCCTGGAGGATCTCGTCGCGCGGAGCGAGTGCGCTCGCCGCGCGTGGGATCACACGTGGCCGGCCTGGTCGGGTTGCGACAGCAACCGCGTACTGGCTCATCGCGATCCTTTCGTCCGGAGTCTTGTCTCACTCACAATGGCTACGGAGGATCACGATCAGGAGAGAGCAACCGGGGAGCATCGCCACTGATCCCAGTGGTCCCCCAGTTGTCGGCCTTCGTTGTTAGGTTTGTGCGAGTCGTCCTGCCGCCTCGGGAGCGCACGACGAGACACCGAACGCACCGGGAGGCCGGATGGCTGAGCAGTGGCACGAGCGGTTGGCACGCCTTCAGGCCGCCAAGGGCTGGAGCAACCGAGAGACCGCGATGCACTACATCGCCCTGTCGCCCTTCCACGAAGAGACTCAGCTCGAGTCCGTGCTCGCGACGTTCAAGCGCTACCGGCGCGGCGAGATCGCCAACCCCTCACCCGAGACTCAGCAGGCGATCGCCGCGATGTTCGACCTGCCGGTCGCCGACTTCTTCGCCCAGCGTCCACTTGCGAACCAGAACGTCCCCGACCGGCTCAGCCCAACCGAGTTCACCGACCTGGTGGCCGCACTGCGCATGCCGAAGGTGGGCGAAGCCCATCTCGCACAGGCAGAGGCCGAGGTCGAGCGCCTGTGCACCGCCTACTCAGCCCAGGATGCCCGCTCGCTGACCATCGAGGTCGACGACTGGTTGAAGGAGCTCGCCTCCCTCGTACATGAAGGGCGGGTGTCCCTCTCCGGCCACGAGCGGGTCATCCACCTCACCGGCTGGTTGTCGCTTCTCCGGGCGTGCCTCATGTGGGACCAAGGCGACGAGCAGGCCACCCACCAGGCACGAGTTGCCGCCGAAGGTTTCGCAGCGGATCTGGGCGACAACGTGATGGCCGCGTGGGCCTGGGAGATCCGTGCCTGGATGGCGCTGACCCAAGGCGACATGCCCAATGTGATCGCAGCTGCCGACGCCGGCATCCGCTGCGCTCCCAACGCTTCAGTGGCCGCCCAGCTCCACGCGCAGAAGGCCAAGGCGTACGCCCGGATGAAGGACAGTCACAAGACCGAGGTCGCACTCGACCGAGTCCGCGAGGTCCTCGACAGCAACGACCTGCCATCGAACGTCCGCAACCACTTCAACGTCGACCCGACCAAGGCCTCCTTCTATGCGATGGACGCCTACCGCACCCTGCACGGCCGCGAACGCATGGCCGACGCCATGGCCGACACCGTCATCGCCACCAGCACCCGCCCGGACGGCACCGTCATCAGCCCGATGCGACTCGCCGAGGCCCAGCTGACCAAGGCCGTCCTCGCCGCCCGCGACGGCAGCCCGGTGACCGCGCTCGAACTCGCCGGAGCCGCCCTGAACCACGAGCGACGGTCTCAACCCAGCCTGCTGCTCGTCGCCAGCGAGGTCGCGCACGAGCTCGAGTACCGCTCCCCCGCCGACGGCGCCGAGTTCCGCAACCACCTACGCGCACTCAGCGCATCCGACAGCCCGCCCAGTTGATCAGGCCGTACGCAGCAGCCTGAACTCGTGCTTCTGCAGCACCTGCAGCACCAACCGTGCCGGATACCCGAACGCCTCTCGCCCCGCCTCGGACGGATACGGCTCGATGGCGGAGATCTGGTGCCACTGCCCGTCCACGAACAGCTCGCAGCTTCCGGCCGCGACGATGTTGCGGTACCAGTTGACGTCCTCGCCGTACGTCAGCTCCGCGATGAAACCTTCCGGCACCCGCGCGACGACGATCGGCGTCTCATACGTCTTCCCCGACTTCCGGCCGACGTGGCGCACTAGCGAGAACGGGCCGTGTCCGGAACGAGCCACCCGCGTCGTCACCTTGTTGAGCGTGTTCTTGATCAGCCAGAGCCACTTGCGACGCATCTCAGTCTCCTACGAGTCTCAGGTTCACCATCGGCAGCCCCTCGACCTCGTGACCGACCGCCGTCTCGATCGCACCGCGCAGGCGCCGCCAGGCCTTGGGGTGTGCCTTCTGATAGCGACCCAGCACCGCAGCGGACTCCTCCTCCGAGAGTAACGTCGCCCGCGCCGCGACGCTCGTACGCTTTCCGATGCTGACGCGGCATGCAGGCTCGGCCAGGAGGTTTCGATACCACTGCGCCCCGGTGCCGAAGCCGCTCACCACCACGATCTCGTCCGCGCTCGGCCGCTCGACGACCTCGAGGCAGACATACCGCGGGACCCCTGATCGGCGTCCGATGTGTTCGAGCATCAACATCCGGGATCCCAGGAGCCACCCAGCCCGGTGTCGATAGAGCCAGATCGGCGCACGTACGACACCGCGGGTCCGCAACAGCCGGGACACGACCGAGTCGATCATGGACATCACCGACCCGACCTTACCCACCGGCTTGGTCGATCCAGCCCGATCAAGCAGCGCCACGAACTACGCTCCAAGCATGGCAACGCTCCAGGACGTGGCTCGGATCATTGGCGTGCTGCCCGAGGTCGTCGAGGGCGAGCGCTACGGAAACCCGACCTGGTCCGTACGCGGCAAAGGCTTCGCCTGGCTACGCCCGTTCAGCAAGGCCGACCTCAAGCGCTTCGGCGACCAAACCCCGCCCGACCCGCCGATCATCGCGGTCAACACCGCCGACCTGCACGAGAAGGAAGGCATCCTCGCCGCCGGCATCGACGGCGTCTTCACCATCGAGCACTTCAACAACTACCCCGCCGTGCTCATCGAGCTCAGCGTCATCGCTCCAGGTGACCTCCGCGACCTGCTGGTCGACGCCTGGCTCGCCGCCGCCCCAGCTGAGCTGGTCGAAGGATTCGACGGCTGAAGCTCTGACTCGCCGAGATCGTGTGCGTGACGGGGCGAGACATACCGCCCGCAAGATGCGCCACCTCGCTTGGGTGTTTGCTGGTTTACTCCCGACATGGCATACGAGGAGCTCCCGCCGTTCGCTGCGTGGCAGTTCGTCGACGCCGTCGACGGGTTCGAGGTCGTCTATCGAGACGCCTCCGGCATCCGTGGATACACCTCAGCCGTCGAGGCGGGCCAGGCCTACGCGGTCCACTATGAGATCTCGGTTGATGCCCTCTGGCGTACGCGCGAAGTCCACGTCCACAATGACACCGCTCGCGGGCGACGGTCCACTGTACTTGTCTCCGACGGCAAAGGTTCCTGGACCGTCGATGGCCGGTCGGCGCCCCAGCTCGACGGGCTCTACGACGTCGACCTCGAGGCCTCTGCCTGCACCAACACCCTTCCCGTCCACCGGCTGGACCTGCCGCTAGGCGACGTCGTCACCGCGCCAGCCGCCTACGTCCAGGCACTTGACCTTCAGGTCAGACGCCTCGACCAGTCCTACCGACGCCTCGACGACCACCGGTTCGACTACCACTCCGAAGGCGGTTTCAACGCCGTGTTGGTGTACGACAAGTATGGGCTCGTCGTCGACTACCCCGGGATCGCGACGCGCTTCGCCTGAGAGACGAACCGTCGTGAGCGCACGGGCCGAGCACACAGCTCCAGACTGCTCTCTCGTTCCGCACAGGTCGCGTCGCGAGGACCTACCCACGCCGCCATCCGCGCAGTCGCTGACAGACTTGCGGCATGTCCCGGCCGCCGCGCATCGAGCCCGCCGCCGACGTAGTCGCCAAGGTTGCGTCGACCGCGTTGTCGCTTCCCGACGCCTACGAGGAGGATGCCTGGACCGGCGTCAGGTGGCGAGTCAGGAAGAAGACCTTCGCTCACGTCCTGGTCGCCCAAGAGGGGTACACGTCGGCGTACCGCGATATGACCGGGGTGACCGAGCCCACCACGGTGCTGACCTTCCGATCCTCCGGCGACGAACTGCTGGCCCTGGTCCACGCCGGGCCACCGTTCTACCAGCCTCCGTGGTCGCCCACCGTCGTCGGCATGGTGCTCGACGGCGATACAGACTGGGAAGAGGTGGCCGAGCTGGTGACCGAGAGTTACCGGTTCTGCGCTCCTAAGAAGCTGAGGCACCGGCTGGATCGATGATCGTGCGGTCCGTAGGGCGGTCACTGTGACAGAGCGGGGTCGTGCCTGAGCGTCCACGCGACGCGCTTCGTAGAGTGAACACTGATGAGTCGACAGCTGCTGGTCCGCGCGGCTGCCGCGACTGCCGCCATTGGAGCCTGTGCCAGCTCGGCATCGCTGCACGCCCCCAGCAGGAACGTACCCCGGAGATGCTGATCGCGCGTGCCAGGCGCATCGAGCCCGTCGGTCGGCCGGGCGAGCGTCAGCGCCACTCCTCCCCCGGCTACTTCCTCCTGGGCCGCATGCCCGATCACCCAAGTTGGGGGTCAGCCACGGCCGCGCGATCGCCGTGCTGCCCCGGCCGACGGCTGATGCATAGAGCCCCGGCCCGCCGTCTGTGCGGTCGGGGCCATGCGACGTCTGCGTCATGGCGCCGCCAACGAGTCCTCGCGCTAGTCCGGTAGGTGCTCCCCGAGCCAGGTCGCTCTTCGGCGAGCTGACGCGCGCGAAAGCCAAGCCTCCTGTACGACCTCAGCGAGCTCGTCATAGCTGATCTCCCCAAGCCGGCTCGCTCGGACCAGAACCGACAGGTGGCCGTCGAAGTGCGGAGTGGTGAAGAACGGCGAGGACTCGTCCTGCACCATGGCAAGCTTGTCACCCTCGTTAGGCACCCAGAAGACGATGACGTCCTCGTAGCGCTGGCCGGTGTCCGGGTCGAACGCGTCAGGACGGGGGTTCCGGAAGAAGATGAACGAATTTCCACCCACTTGATAGACGGGCCTGTTCTGGGTTCCCGCGTATTCGCGGACGTGGGGCATGCCGAGGGCAATCTCGTGCACGTCCTCGACCCGCGCCGACCGGCCGCCCGCTCTCCTCACACAGCCAGGTTAGGTGCCGCGGTCAACGCGCGGGCGACCACAGTCAATCCGCCCAAGATGCCGCGCACCACCCGTTCGGACCTGCCAAAGTAGGGGCGGTTTTGCGTGCCGCATCATGCCGATGTTCGGTGATCACTCGCTCGGCGTCAACCGAGCCGTCGCCTCCGCCAGTAGGTCTGCGTACCGAGGATCGAACGGAGCCCGCAGCTCACGCTCTAGGAGTCCCGACAGATTCCAGAGCGCAACTAACTCGGCTTCATTCTGCGGCGACCCCACGCGCTCCTGGTCCTCCCAGCGGTGGAGGAGCTCGAACAGAACCAATGCTTCGTCATTCGTGAGCGTGATCGTCACGTCCGTGTCTGGCATGTTCGCCATCATGCCCATGTAGGCACTCAACTACCGAGCGGCGCGTGGCTCTACCGGTCCCGGTGGGCCCTAATGGCTGCCTGCAGTTGCCTCGTCGCATGGGCGTTTCTTCGTCTGACCAGCGGTAGCGCGCCTGGCACATCTGTGAAGGCGGCGACGCTGAATTGTTGACCTGATCGCAGGCGCACGACGACGCCGCCCTCGTTCACCGCACGGTCGACCTCGGCCCAGGGAACCTTGCGGCTTCGCAGCAGGTTGGCGATCGACAACCCCTCGCCACCGATAACAACGCGTAGGCGCCAGTATCGAGCAGTCACGAACGCTGCAAGTATTGCCGCTAACGGACCGAGCCACCGGAGCGCGTCACTCCCTGACGTCAGGCCACCCAAGGCGAGCATGAGCGTGAACCCGCTCAGCAGAATGCTGCTGGCGACACGAAGTGCCATCGGTTGCCGCATCACCACAGCCGCGCTCACCCGGCTAGCATGGCGGATCGATGGCTCAACGCCGAAGCCGCCCGATCATGCCGCGACGTCCGTTGTCATACTGAAAGCCGGATGGAAGCGTACTCACGATCCACCTGAGGTCACATCAGCGCATACTGGCCTGACCTTGAGCATGGTGCGGACATCAAGGCTCGACGTCTTGTGGTCCACAGGGACTGTTGCCGTGTCTGGATACGACCAAAGCCCGAGGCCACCGTGACGAAGCCGGCCCGAAGCGGTCCCGACATCTGCGCATCGACGCCGCGCTCGATGAGGGAAGGCCAACGCACTGGTACCGGTTCACCCCTGTTGTCGACCGCCAGTTACGAGGGCTCGTAGAACTGCCCTCGAGCGCGTCAGTCCGCCCACGATGGGCGCTGCACTTCGCCCAGAATGACCCGACACCGCTCAGGCGGGGAAGTCTGATCCCAGAATGATCTTCCACAGACGTTTGGCATCGGCGTGATTGCCGGCCGCCTCGGCAGCGATGGCCTTCTCGGCTCGGTCCGCGGCGGACTGCATGGAGGACTTCAGATCCGTTCGTGCCGTCCAGGTCAGGTAGTCGGCTAGCGATCCTGACTGCCTTCCCGGGTCATGCACGTCGAGGTGACCTTGACCCCAGACGAAGAACCTCTTCAGGTTCTCACGGTGGTTGCTACCCAACGAACTGAAGGTATTCGCGGCAACCGTCTCGAGGTGGTAGGAGCGGAAGCGCTTGGAGTGGGCGCGATTCCACTTCTTCAGAAGGCGAACAAGCGGCGCGAGGTGTCCGCCGCGGTCGGCGTTCCTCTCGTTGAACCATGCATTCGCTACAGTTGGCGCGGTTGTGAGCCAGCCACCGCTGCCGTTCGGCAGGTAGTACACGTCGCCGGACTGGATGAAGACCGGAGCAACGTCGACATGACCACCGGTCCGGAACATGACGCGCACCGCCTGCCCGCGGGTGCCAACCTGGGCCACGGCGAGCCCGTCGTAGGCTTGGCGGATGCGGTAGATGAACGCCTGCGAGTCATACCGGTACTTGGACAACCACGCGCCCTTCTCGTCAGAGAAGACGGCAAGGACGTCTACGTCGTCGATCGGCCGGGTGATCGTCTTCTTGGCCGCAGATCCCATGAGGTGCGCCTGGTGGAACGGGAGATCGCTGGACTCAGGAAAGGCGGTCTGCAGGTTTGCCACGACAGTGTTCTTACGGGCGTCGATGATGGACGTCTTCTGGTAGTCCGTGGCAGTGATGTTCTCGAGGAACTGGTCGAACGCCTGGCGGGTTGTAGTCACTCGTCCTCCTGCGCGGGCCGGGTACTGAGTTGCTGGGTGGCTGCGTGCATGACTTGTTCGTTCTTGGTCCGGCGCAGCTTGTAGATGAAGTCGGGGATCTGTGGGGCCGCACGACGGAGTTCGAACATCCGCTCCTGCCAAACGAGTAGTGCTTGGGGGTCGACAGCGCCTTCGTCCAAGTGGGTCCCGATCGCGTCGGCGAGATTCCGTCGCTCGATCGATGCGCGGCGAACCCCCGCTACGTACTGCACGACGTCGAGCAAGGCTGGCAGGAGCGGCAAGAAGATCCCGAGCACGAATGCAGTCAGGCTGAGCCCATCAATCATGCACCAGATCAACAGGACGGCGGACCACGCGACTACCGCCCCAGTCCACACGCGGGCGGTGGTTCGGAGTAGCCGGTCTGAGTAGGTGACATTCGCACGCTGGCAAAGTGCTACCGAGACCTCGCCCAAATTGCTGCCCTCGAACGGGTACCAGTCACGCAGGCGTTCTTCCTCGGAATATCGACTGACTGCTTCTTCTCCGCCAGTGAGCTCGATTATGTCCTCGAGCAGAGGCATGGTCGAACGCTGCGCCTCCTCCGACATTCCGAAGACCATGAAGTCGAATTGTTCTTGTACTGACGCTGCCTGCGTGCTCAGGCGGGTTTGCATTGCGCGGAGGGTCGTGCGCCCGATGAACAGCCAAAGGCCGGCGACGGCTGCGGCTGCGACGTCGAGTTCCGGCCAGATGCGGACAACGACCGGCGCGCCCAGGCCGATGATAGTCAATCCGAACCATCGGAGACCGACGTAAAGCTTCGCGCCGCTGTAGAGGCGGCGCTGGGCGAGTAGCAGCCGCAGGGCCTCATGAGAGTTCTGCGTGGCGGCCATCACCACGGTCGGTGGCGGGCCATACTCGTCACTGGATGACATTGGGTTCTCCTCGCGTGTTCTGACCTGAGCAGTATTGCGGAGACCACCGACATTGCATTGGGGTGGAACCCACGCTTCCCGACGGGTATGCATTCTGTCGGCACGCATGCGTAGCGTGAGGCATTCACCGGACTGAACGGAGATCCTTGTGTCAGCGACGACCATCAGCTATCTGAACTCCCTGCTCGACTACTACACGCCGTCGTCGACCTACTTCGACAAAGCTCGGCGGCACCGAGCCAGTATCGAGACGAGGCTAGACAACCGACTGGGGGTGAGCGAGATGTTCGAAACCGGGTCCCTGCGTCACGGCACCGGCGTGTGGTTCTACAGCGACGTCGACTACATCGCGTCCCTCAAGGGTGCCCGGCCGACGCCAACGACCGCGCTCAGCAACGTTCGAGATGCGCTGAAGGATCGGTTCCCGAACACCACCATCCGAGTTTCCCGCCCTGCGGTTGTGTGTGAGTTCGCGTCCGGCGACGAGACGGTCGAGGTGGTGCCGGCCTTCGCAGCCCCGAGTGGCGGGTTCTGGATCCCCAACCCGGCCGACACTGCTGAATGGATGAAGTCGCATCCCAAGGACCACAACTCGTGGGTAAACAAGTCGAACGAGAAGCACTCCGGTGCCGCGAAGAAGCTGGCGCGGCTCGCTAAGACTTGGAAGTACAGGCGCAACGTGCCTGTGTCGTCGTGTTACCTGGAGATGCGCGCCGCGAAGTATGCAGGTGAGCAGAGCTCCTGGATCCTGCCAATGGACCTCTTCTACTTTCTGCGGAACCTCAAGAACGTCGGGCTAGCAGCGATGAACGACCCGACTGGTCTGGGCTCGAGGTTTACGGCGTGCTCATCCACGTCCAACCGGGATGACGCGCTCTCCAAGTTGGATACGGCGGTGAGCCGGGCCCAGAAGGCGTACGACGCCTACATGGACGGCGATGACGCGACCGCGATCGCCCAATGGAAGCTGGTCTTTAGCCAATAGAATCGCATCAAGGAGGAGGCGGAAGCGACTTCGCTTCGGCATCGTGGGCTTCCCAAAGTTGGGTCCGCTCCTGCACCCAGGCAGCCAAGGTGACGTGCGTCAGTGCGCCGCGTGGGGATCGCGAAGGCCACGGGAGCGATCTCAGTGGCCGCGCTCACCCGATGGTCGGGGAGGCGGTCGGCATCGGCACCCTGCGTGGCGCCGCTGAATCTCAGTCTTCGCCATCGCGCCGGTACCCTTTCTCGTCTACCTGGGTTGGCATCCGGACGACAAGACACCGACGCGGCTCTTCCACAGCATCGCGACCAGTTCATCGGCTGGTCGTGGCGTGACCATTCCGCACCCGACGAGTTCGAAGTTCTCTCCTTCGACGAAATGTCTCAGTTGAGGATGTCATCTTGGTCTGTGCGCTGACCGGCGAGGTGAACCGCGCTGCCTTTCCTGCCACCCTCGACGGGGTCGCCGCCATCGAAGTGAGGTCGGTTGGTGCATCGCCCGGACCGAACCTGCTCTCGCACGGACCACTCGCTGACCTACTTCGGCAACGATGACGAACCGCGCTAGCGATGGCTGAGTCCCACTTCCCGAGTGCGAAACGCTGGCATCTGATGGCCTCCGCACCGATTGCTGCCTCGATCGAAGCGGGTCGCGGAATCATGCGGGACGTTCCCATCCGACCGTCACGATCTATGAGCGCACAGGCGCGGCGTAGGAAGCTGCGCTCGCCGTCAACACATAGGGTCAACGTTTCGTTCGGGCAGTGCTCAGCCGCGCTGCGCTCACAAGAATGGTGCGTGTCGTTTCCGCCGCCTGTCAGCCGAGCGGACCAAGTCACCGGCTCCGGCGAATGATGCTTAGGCTTCTTGCAGAAGTGACACCTATCGAGGACGACTCCTCTCGATGACTTTAAGGATCCGGAGATCACTGTTCGTCAGGCATTCGGTCCGGCCTGTGGGTGTGTGGCCCGCCCAGTAGGCCCGCGCGATGCTCTCCGCTTCGGTCGGCTGATGAGCATCCCACCATGCGCGCTCCCAAAGGTGCAGATCTGCGCGGTGCGTCGCCGCCATCGGTGTCACCAACTCGACCTCATACAGGTTCGGCGCGCGCCCCTGATCACCTTCTCGCATGCCATTGCGCGCTACTTGCTCATCGTCGTAGTAGTACGCGGCGGTCAAGCGTGACGGAACAGTTGGGTACTCGCGCTTCCGGACGAGTTCCCAAAGTGCCTCACGGAAGAAGATCGGATGCTGCCCGCCGTAACCCTGAACAATCCTTCCCCAATTGCCTGCGCGGACCACATCGCCTGGTTCCAGGTATTCGTAGCTGTGGTGATAGAGCACGCCAGAGATCTTGGCAGCCCTCCAGCTTCAGCGCTACGAGAGGTCACATCGGCGAGTCGGTGCGGGTGCCGCGACTCCCGCTACGACGTCTCCAGCTCCGCGAGATACCGCTCTACGCGCGAGAGGCGGACCTTGACCGCCTCTCGACGAGTCTTTGCGTTGTCAGCCATGACCATCAGCGAAAGCCAAGAGGCAACAGCAACAGCCAATGCGCCCATCTCAAGGAGCATGATCAGCGAGAGAACTGAAGTGACCCAGATGTGCCCAGCGACCTTGTCGACGAAGAGAGCACCCCCGTTAAGAGGCCGTCCGCCATCGCGACGGTGCCAAGAAGAAGGTGGCTGCGGATGCCCAGCGTCTGCGGGCCGATCCAACGAGCCGAGTACAACACAGCCTTCTCCTCGGCCATCCGCTCGATGTCGGTGCCGACGCTCCTGACATGGTCCATCCCTGCCCGACCCGTGGTGCCTGTGACTGAACGACCGTGACAAGGTGCTCGTCTGGTGCGTCACTCCGCCGCGTGCTGTGCACGTGCATGGCCAGGATCGCGTAACGACTCGCAGGCAGGAGCCCGGTCCTTCATGGCGCGTGCGATCAGCCAGCCGTCACCGCCTCCGCTGCCAGCATGGCGCGCCAAGCAGCAAGAATCGATTCTGAGAGCACCGCCAACCGCGTCGCGTCGTCGCCCAACAGCCACCCCGTGAGGGAGCGGCGCGTAAGCGGACGATCGGTTCGAAACCGATCATCTAGGGCAGCGAGCTCAAGCATTGCGTCGGTCAGCCTTGCCTGCGATTCAGTTGAATCATGTGTGAAGAAGTTGCGTAGTTCGCGCATGACGCGTGCGGCGGCCAAGTCTGGTTCCCGAATCGAGTCGAGTTCGGCTTGGGCACTCGCTGCTAGCCACGAGTCCGTGTTGCGTATCCCTTCCGGACCACCGAGAAGGCGGTCAAGGTACATGTCGGTCAGAACCGCATCGACGCCTGGGGGAACGGCTTCGAGTAACGCCTTCTGGGCGGCCTTCAACCCGGACGCTGCAAGCCGTCTCGGCGCAGCGTCAGGGTCACTCTGAACAATCGCCCGGAACCAACCGCGACGACGGGTCTCGAATACACCCATGTAGTCCTTCACAAATGCGACCAGCGCGACAGGTCGCTCCCGTCCGGAAAGTCCGGCCAACTGGTCAAGCACGTCGCGCCGAGCATTGCTGGCGTCATGCAAGGCCGTGCGCGCCGCCGAGGCTGCAGCAGTCGCCACAACTGGCCGAAGAACCTGCGCTGAAGATCCGGTCAGAACAGTCCTCTTCGCATTAATCCACGATTGGTAGAACAGCCGCACCGCCGGACCAGAGGGACGCTGACGCCCGAGCCTTTCTTCGTTGCCAACCCAGACTTCGAAGGCGTCGAACGACTGAGGTGTCCCGGTTGCGCCGCAGTGCTTCAAGAAGTCCACGATGGCGCTTCGGTAGTCGACCTCCTCAAAGACAATCAGCCCTCGGCTCCTTCCGCGGGCTGAGGCGGTGATACCCACCGAGGCCAAGGCATCTGTCCAGTATCCGTTACCTAGGCGCTTCATCACGGTCTGCGACGTTGGTGGCCATGCGAGCGACCCCTGCCCGCCGGTCAGTCCCAAGCAATCAATAGCAGCCGCCCTCTGCTCGTCGTACTGCTTCTTGGAGATTGTCAACTCCGGATCGATCGTCAACTGTCGTCGCGCTGCGGCGATCGAGAAAAACACGTCCCGAACGTGCTCCGTCGTCACGCCAAGTTCGGCCAGAGCCTGCGCGACGTCCGCCATTTCGCCTAGAGAAATCTCGCTCAAGGCGGTAGGGAGATCTCCCTGGCACCCCCGGACTCGGGCGAGGATGTACCAGATCCCTGCCTCAATCACCGACTGACCGAAGTTGTACTCCTCGCGATTCACGTCGAAGAGCACCCCCGATGCCTTAACGGCTTCCCGCACGACGTCCGCAGGCACGTCAGGCTCTAGGTAGGCGAATTTGCTCTCAACTTCAACGCGGGTCGCACCGGCGGCAGCCAGCGATCGAAGACTGCCGCCGTGCTGCTCGCCGAACTCTTGAACGGCGGCCTCAAACTTCGCGGTCCGATGCTCGGCTCGCACCGCTCTCGCCTGCGCAGCTCCGATCGCACCCCGGGCTTTGAGTATCTGGTCGATCCGTTGGCGTGTCAGGCCGTAGCGCTCGGCCAACTCGGTTCCTGGTATACCACTTGCATACAGACGCACGATCTCCTGATCGCGTTCTGCCGTTGACCGGCCTGGCACAGTCCCACCCCGTTCCTCAGTTAGCTGCCTCACGCAGCCTAGGGCGTCGAAGGCGGTGAGCGGGCCGAAAGTCCCTCACAGGCGGCAGCTAACCCGGGCTCCTGCGCCAGCCGTGCGACGGCTCGACTCCTCCATGTCCCTAGCTGGGTCTGCTGCACGGATAGGTGTCAGCCCGAACTCGCCCGTTCAGCCGCCCTGGACCTCTATCCATGGCCTCGTCGCGCCTGACATCATCAGCCCATGACGCAGTACGGCAAAGTCGTAACGCATCTTGTCGAGAGCCAGCTAGAGCTTGAAGCAGGAGTCCGGGCCATCGCAGGCGAACAAGAGCTGTCAGAACCACAGGTAGCCGTGTGCGGCGGTTCTTGGTAGTCAGTAGAATGGATCGACCGGATGACTGTCGACGAGCCGCTGAGAACCGTTGCCCTTCACACTTCGGAACTCGATGTCGAGCCGGAGACGGTTGTAGTTTCCGCGCCCAATCAGGGGCTTGCCCAAGGCGAACGAATCTTGGTGGTTCGAGCTAACGCAACCCTGTCGCGTCTGCCCTCGGCCACGGGCTCTTGTACTCCGCCCCAATCACCCGACCCCAGGAGTCAGTGTGCTGACTGATCAGCCGCGACAGCGGGTCACCCGGGAACGGCACACTTGATGGATCCGGCACGCTCGGCTGTTCTGAGTTGCCTTCGCGGACCCGCTGTATGGCGGCCCGGTTCGTCGCCCAGTGGACGTCCCACGGGTGAGGGTTGGTCCCGATGAACCAGAAGTGGCCGGTAACCCGGCCGATGAGCAGGAGGTCTGTGTCCAAACCCTGGGCGTCCGAAAGCTCCGCACCCAACCTCTCCTTGAGCCCGTCGTGGTAATTCCGCAACTCCAGCGCGGCGATCGCGACGATGTAGAGCAGAACAAGTTCGCTCGCATAGTGGTCGTAGTGTGGCTGCATGCCGTCGAGGCGACTGCCGTAAAGGCGACGCTGGTTGTCGGAGACTGGGTGCGCGAAGGTCGATAAGAACCTGTAGTGCACGCCGAGCCGCCCGCGGTCTGCTTCTTCGACAAGATCGTTGACCACGAGGTTGTCCAGGAGAGCTGACCACCTTAGGTAAACGTTCCAACGTGCCTGGTTCTCAGTGGCGAGAGCGCGCAGCTCGTCTCGCGTGAGGAACCCGTCGTCTTGCTGGTCCGCTGGCTTTCCGACGAGTCCGTCGTACTCCTCAAGGAGGAAGTAGTAGATGCTCAGTTGCTCTCGGTTCCCGCGTTCGTCTGGTTCTGTGAAGAGCCCGCCGCGGCGAATGGTTACAGCGCCCTTTCGTGTGCGGTCCCAGTCGACGATGCCAGTCGTCCAATCGGCCCTGGCCTCCCGGTCTGCCTTCCACTGCGCCCACTCCTCTTCGGACACACCGCTGATGTGCTCCACATACGTGTGGCCTAGGTAGACCAGCCAGTCGAGGACAGCATGCTCGAGGCAACTGCGTACCACGGTGAACGCCGGCCCATACAGGTGCCGGTCGGCCAACTGCAGCGCAGCATCGAGATGCACAGCGAGGTTCGCCGCTCGATTGGCCTTTTCGGCGAACTCAACATGGAATGTGTCGTCGCCGAAGTCGAGGTTTTGGCGCAGGTCACGAAGCCGTGAGTTCAGCCGGGCCCATGCGCCCCGGAGGTCGGAGTGGTCGTCGTCAGCGGTCACGTAGACACTGTGCCGCAGCGCCGCCTCACACTGCTCGTTTTCCGCGTCCTTAGCTGTCTCAGAACGCATCGGCTGCCGGTTCCCGAAGGCATCACGCACGTCCGGGACGCCGTCATTGGGCAGGACACCGAGTCCAGATCAACGCTCGGGACGTTCTGTTTAGATCATCGAACGGGTCGATGGGACGGTCAGGAAGCCGGAGTATCCGATCCGGAACCCGTGTTCCCCAAGACGCTCCAGGAGCTTCCGAGAGCCGTGATTGGCGCGGAAGCGGCCGGACCTGCCGCGATCCATGCGGCGCTGAGGCACGTCTTTCCGCCGCCAGTGGGGCGCACCAACTGTGTCGAGGCTTGAGGCGGTGGTGGACGGAAGTGCGAGTGGCCGATGCTGCACCGATCGGCTGGAGCGCTGCGGACACCGGATAGCGACCGGCTGCGGACGCGACGAGCCTGAGACACAGGGACCTTCAGCACTGCTTCCCACATCCACCAGTCCCAGATCGTCACCCCGATGCGATGCGTCGGACGATGGGCTCGTCTGCTCGGGCGTCGTCGTGATGACAGCCCTCGGCGCCGACGCGACACCGGCCGAGGCACGTCAGGCACACTGCAGGAGTGTCCGACCCTCTGCGCAATCTGCTCGCCGCGCCGCCCGATCTCCCGGTCACCGCCGGCTTGGCCGCTCTCGACCAGGCGCTTCGTGCCCGCGGAGCCGCGGTGGTCCACGCACCGCCGGGCACCGGCAAGACGACCTTGGTCCCGCCCGCGGTCGCCGAGGTTGTCGCCGGACGGGTCGTTGTCACGCAGCCCAGCCGCATCGCAGCCCGTGCTGCTGCCCGTCGGCTGGCGCACCTGCTGGGCGAACCGGTTGGCGAGACGGTCGGATACTCCGTGCGCGGAGACCGATGCACCAGTCGACGTACACGTGTCGAGATCGTCACGACCGGCCTGCTGCTCCGGCGGATCCAGCACGATCCCGAGCTGGTCGGCGTCGGGGCCGTCGTGCTCGACGAAGTGCACGAGCGCCACCTCGACGCCGACCTGACCTTGGCGCTGCTCATCGACGTCCGGGCCCACCTGCGTGAGGACCTGTCCCTGGTGGCGATGTCGGCCACCATCGAGGCCGAACGGACCGCATCCCTGCTCGGTGGGGTCGACACCGCTCCGGTGATCCGCGTCCCGGGTGCTCTGCACCCGGTCCAACCGGTCTGGTGCCCGCCGCCTGCCGGGGTGCGCCGCACCGACGACCGGGGCATCACCCCGGCCTTCCACGACCATGTCGCAGCGACCGTACGTCGTGCGCTCGCCGAGCACGAGGGTGACGTCCTGGTCTTCGTGCCGGGTGTCGCGGAGGTCGAGGCGACCGTACGCCGCCTTGCCGACGTGGACGCGGCCGTGCACGCCCTGCACGGACGTCTGTCCGGCGCCGAGCAGGATCGTGCGCTCAGCGAGGGCCCGCGTCGACGAGTGATCGTCTCGACCGCGGTCGCCGAGTCGTCGCTGACGGTGCCCGGGGTACGCGTCGTGGTGGATGCCGGATTCTCGCGCGAGCCGCGCACTGACCACCGTCGCGGACTGGCTTCTCTGGTCACCGTCGCGGTGAGCCGGGCAGCGGCCGAGCAGCGGGCGGGTCGGGCCGGACGGCTGGGGCCGGGCGCCGTGCTGCGTTGTTGGTCCGAGGCGGAGCACGCGCATCTGGCCGCTCACCCGGAGCCCGAGATCGCGACCGCCGATCTGACGGCCTTCGCCCTGGAGGTGGCGTGCTGGGGCAGTGACGACGTGCACGACCTGGCGCTCCTCGACCAGCCACCGGCGCATGCGATGTCGGCAGCCAAGGAGGTGCTGGTGGATCTGGGGGCGATGACCGAGGAAGGGAGAGCCACCCCGCGGGGCCGGGTGATCGCTGGCGTACCGGCCGATCCCAGGCTGGCGCGTGCCCTCATCGACGGGGCTGGTCTCGTCGGGGCCAGGCGAGCCGCAGAGGTGGTCGCAATGCTGAGCGAGGACGTGCGCGCTCCCGGCGGCGACCTGGTTGCTGCGCTCCGGTCGCTCCGTGGCAACCAGCGTGCGGGCTCGTGGCGCAGCCAGGCCACCCGCCTAGAGAAGATCGTCGAGAAGCAGGGTCCGACAGGCGGCCGGAGCAGCGCGTCGGACCATTCCCAGGCAGCCCGAGGACTCACCGATGACGTGGCGGTGGGGCTGGTGGTGGCACTGGCGCATCCGGACCGGATTGCGCGCAAGCGTTCGAGTGCCCCGAGCTACCTGATGGCGTCCGGGACGGGCGCGGCGCTCGATCCGCGTGCCCCGGGGCCCTTGGTCGGACTGGAGTGGCTCGCGGTCGGAGACGCGGAGCGGCGGCCCGGGCAACGTGAAGCCCGGATCCGAGCGGCGGCCCCGCTCACCGAGGACCTCGCGCTGGAGGCGGCCGGGTCCCTGTGGACCGAGGTGGACGAGGTCACCTGGACCGGAGGGCGGGTGCTGGCTCGCCGACGTACGCTGCTGGGCGCGATCGAGCTCCGCTCCGTCCCGCTCAGCGATCCACCGGCCCACGCCGTGACCGAAGCGATCCGAGAGGCGGTGGCGAGCGAGGGAATCGCTCTCTTCGCCTGGTCGGAGGCGGCCACGGCGCTGCGCGCCCGCCTCGACTTCCTGCACCGTGCGCTCGGTGACCCGTGGCCCGATGTGAGCGACGTGGCACTGACGCAGAACCTCCAATCGTGGCTCGGGCCCCAGCTGGCGCGGGTTCGCTCGGCCCAGGATCTTCGTCGCGTCGACCTGGCTGCCGCGCTGCGGGCGATGGTGCCGTGGCCGCAGGCAGGCAGGCTCGACGATCTGGCTCCCGAGCGAGTGCAGGTCCCCAGTGGGTCGAGCGTGCGGATCGACTACTCCGCCGAACAACCGGTGCTCGCTGTGCGAATCCAAGAGGTCTTCGGCTGGACCGCAGCGCCGGTCCTCGCGGACGGCCACGTCCCGCTCCTGCTGCATCTGCTCTCCCCCGCGCGGCGCCCCGCAGCCGTCACGGCCGACCTGGAGTCCTTCTGGGACAACGGCTATCCCGGCGTTCGTGCTGATTTGCGCGGGCGCTATCCCAAGCACGCCTGGCCGGAGGATCCCCGCAGCGCACCAGCCACCGCGCGTACGAACAATCCCCGCCGCGGAAGATGAGCGGCGGGTCGACTCTCCTGGAGGATAGCGTCTGGGTGTGGCCAGTCCTCGCCGATCCAGTGCTCGTCGCCGCGGCGGGCGTCCGCGCCGGAGCGGGACGCGACATCCGAAGCGGCCGTTGCCGGCCGTCGGCCCGGGCGAGCGGCTGTGGGTGCTCGACATCCCTTACGGCACCCAGGTCGAGGGCGCCACGTGGCACCCGGGAGTCAAGACCCACCTGTACGTCGGGCACGCTGTGCCGGCGCACCTCGCGCCCTACGCTCCGGGTCCGTACACGCTCGGTCGGTTCATCGAGAGCACCCTCAATCCCGACCTTCCGACGCAGAGCCTCGAGCCGACCGACGCGCTCGAGCCGCGGCGGATCCAGTACGAGGCTGCTGACGCCATCGCGGCGCGCGCTGCGGCGGGTGGGCGGCAGTTCCTGCTGGCCGATGAGCCCGGCGTGGGCAAGACGATCTCCGCGGTCCTCGGGGCGACAGCGGTGGGCGACCTCCGCGGTGCGCGACGGGTGCTGGTCGTCGCCGACCGTCCCGCCGCGATCACGATCGGCCACTGGTGCCGCACGATCACGGCGCTGGGCGACGGCGGTCTCGAATGGGTCGTGATCACATGGGACCGCCTGGAGAAGGTCAAGGATCACGCGTGGGACGTGATCATCGCGGACGAGGCCCACGCGCTGCGACGTACGACGACGAAGCGGTGGAAGCTCTGGGCGCGGATCTCGGGCCACGGGCGGCCGCACGACAAGGCACCCTTCGTCATCGCGACGACCGCGACGCCCGGACACACGCCGCTCGACCTGCCATATCTCGCCCCGGCCTATGCGCAGGTCCTCGGCGAGCCGATGCAGGAGTGGACCTCGGCGACCCAGCCCGGCGCCACGTTCGCCACCGCGCTCGAGCGCAACGGCGTCGGGGTCGAGCGCGGACGCTACGGCGCAACATGGACCGCCGACCCGGCGCGGCGCGCCGCGGACCTCAAGCTGGTACGCGGCTGGCTCGAGGACGAGCGGCCGCCCGCGATGCTGCACCGCGCGGCGCCGTGGGGGCCGGTGCCGATCTCCGGCATGCCGGTGGCACTCACGCCGTCGGAGCGGATGGCGTACGAGGCCGAATGGGGAGAGTTCTGCCGCGAGATGGACATCGCCCGGCGTGGCCGCAATGTCGCAAAGGGGCGGGCAGCGCTGCTGCGCTTCCGGCAGAAGGCCGGGCTGATACGCGTCGACTCCACGGTCGCCTGGATCGTCCAGCAGGTCGAGGCCGAGCGACAGGTGGCGTGCTCGGTCGAGTTCGTCGCGACCGCCGCCGACCCGATCGCCGACCGGCTGCGTGACTCCGGCCTCGAAGTCGCCACGATCTACGGCCGCGACCGGTTCGACGCAGAGGCCGAGCGGCTCCGGTTCCAGACCGGGCAGGCGAAGGTCTGCGTCTTCACCACGGTCGCCTCGATCAGCCTGCACGCCGGCGAAATCCTCGCCGACGGTCGCCGGGCGAGCAGCGAGCCGCGGGTCGGTGTCTTCCACCAGGCCCGCTTCTCGGGTATCGCGGGACGGCAGGTGACCGGCCGCACCCACCGCGACCACCAGCTCTCGCCGTGGCACATCGCGTACGCCGAGGGCACCGTCGAGGAGCAGGTAGGCAGGGTGATGGTCGAGCGGATCGCTGCGGCCTCTGCCACGGTGGGTAGTGACATCACCGGCCTCGCCGCCCTCGCCCAGCTCCTCGGCGCCGACTGGCTTCCCTCCACCACCCTGACCGAGGACGGCGCCTGAGAGGTGGCGCGGCATTCGCCGCGAGCGCGCTACATCGCCGCGATGGGTCACTCACCGAAGGGGCGGGCTGTCGAGATCTCCCTTCCTATGGCGTCGTCGTGGCGAGGAGGCGTCGCGCACGACGACCCAGATCGCTCAGATCCACCCGACCCTCCTCAGCCGCGGCCGCCAGACGCGCGGCGAGGTCCATTGCCTCGTCGAGCTCGGGTGCGGTGACCGCGGACTCCTGGCCCATATCGCGAAGGATTGTGATCTCGGTCCTGGACGCGATCAAGGGATCGGTGACCCCGTCGATCCAGACTCGAGTGCGGCGGCCCTCGCCGCGTTCCTCCCCGGTGATGCGCTCCAGGGCGAAGATACGGTCGGCGCGCGCGAACTTTCCGAAACCCAATGCCACCATCCGGGAGTCCGATGCCATGTAGTCATCTTGCCATTACGCATCGAACTTTGATCTGGCGTGCAACCCCGGCTGACAGAAAGGTTCCCGCGTCATACCGCCGCCTATCGGGTAAGAACGCTGCAAGCCGAGAAACACCTCCGCGGGGACCTTTTGATGGGACGATCAGAACAGGAGGTCTGAGATGCCGCGTCAGATCATTACGACATCAAACGCACCGAGCTCGTCGCTCTTCAGCCAGGGAGTCAAGGCCGGCTCCCAGGTGTTCATCTCGGGAACCACCGGTATCGACCCGAGCACGGGTCGCATGGCCGGCGACAGCATCCAGGCCCAGACCCGCCAGGCGTTTGCGAACTGCGAGGCCATCTTGCGAGAGGCCGGTGCGACCCTCGATGACGTCGTCGAGGTAGGCGTGCTGCTCACTGACCCGGATGACTTCGCCGGTATGAACGAGGAATACGCCCACTGGTTCCCCGTCGATCCGCCCACCCGCTACGCCGCCAAACTAGGAGCCGAGATACCAGGGCTGCTCGTCTCGATTCGCATGACGGCATGCCTTGCCTGACCGTCAGGTCCATGGTTGATCCACGTCCTGCGCCTCAGGTCTGGGCCTGCGTCACTTCGCCGCGAGTGGCGTACGCCTTGGCTAGAAGTTGAGTCGCGGTTGGTCATAGAAGTTCGGCGGCCCGGGCCCGAACTCAACTCCGGCGAAGGTGCCAGGTGGTCCGGTGTGTGAGCCGGCCACGAAGCGCAGGATGGTCCCATCCGGATCCGCCACATCCATAGCGATGCCGAACTCCCCGCGATCGTGAATCTCGCCGTGCACGATGCCCAGATCGACACAGCGAGCGACCACCGTCATCATCTGTTCGGGCGTGCTGACCATGAACGCACAGACATCGAAACCGTCCAGCACCGGGCCACTCGCACAGTACTCGCGCTGACGAAGGCCGATCACGAAACCGGCAGCGTGGTCGGCAAGCACGATCCCCCGGACCGCCGAGTCCTCGTAGAACTCAGCCGCCAACTCGAGGCCGAACAGGTCGGAATACCAACGAGCACTGCGAGCCAGATCGCTCACCGGGAGCTTGATCTGGCGCACGCCGACAATCGGGAGCTTCACGCCTCGCAGCATTCCGCAGCCACGAGGCACCAGTCGACATGAGCACGCGTGTTTCACCATCGGTGATGAGTGCCGCCGCAGCGTGTGCAACTTTCCGCCGCTTGTCGGCGCGCTCGATGCGCCGGGCTCCTACAGACCGGCGGGCGCGTTGCCTTGACGTGGCAAGACGGCTGAGCGCTAGGAGTAGCGGTGGCTCTTCGCCGCGTGGCCTTGCTCGCGTGTGCAGGTGCGTCCATTCATCGAACGGTGGCCACACAGCGCCTCGGCGGGCGAAGGCGGAGCAGCCGACATGGCGGCCTGGGCCTTCGCAGGTCGAACCGCCGCTCTGGTCGGCGTCGAGTCGGCGGTCGACGCATCTTGCCTTTCGCGATACCGGGCCTCGCGCATCGCCCGCATTGCGGCGTCCTTGCTCATTGTGTAATCACCTGACGAACTCTAGGCGTGCGTACCGACAGTTTCGTTCAGGCGCGGCGCCGACAGCCGCCGCCGCTTCCCATCCCGGCAGCCCGGGATCCACGAAGGCACCTCCTGTCGGCTTTCGTATTCATCGGTCGAGGACGCCGTCCCAGTACGCTCCGACCATGAGAGCGATCGTTCAGGACCGCTACGGATCCGTCGACGACCTCAGCCTGAGCGACGTCCCTCGGCCGGACCCAGCCGAGGACGAGGTGTTGGTCCGGGTCCGGGCAGCGTCCGTGCATCCGGATGTGTGGCACGTCGTGGCCGGCCGGCCCGCGGTCCTCCGCCTCATGGGCTCCGGAGTCAGACGCCCCCGGGAGCGCGTGCCTGGGACTGACGTCGCTGGGGTGGTGGAGTCCGTCGGTAGCGCGGTAACCCGGTTCGAGCCGGGTGACGAAGTCTTCGGGGAGACCATTCGCGGTGTCCAATGGCGCAATGGCGGTGCGTTCGCCGAGTACGCCACGGCCCCCGAGGAGGGGGTGGCGCTCAAGCCTTCCGGCGTCAGCTTCGAGGAGGCGGCTGCGGTGCCGACCGCCGGGCTCATCGCCTTGAACAATCTGCCCCAACGACGGGTGCCCTTCGGGTCGCGAGTCCTGGTCAACGGCGCTGCGGGAGGCGTCGGCGCGTTCGCCGTGCAGCTTGCCAAGGCCTACGGCGCGCATGTCACCGGTGTCGACCACGCGAGCAAGCTCGCACTCGTGCGCTCCCTTGGCGCGGACCGAGTCATCGACTACACCTCTGAGGACTTCACGCGCAGCGGTGAGCAGTGGGACCTCATCTTCGACGTGCCCGGCAACCACTCCTTCAAGGCGATCCGCCGTGCACTGGACCCGCGAGGGCGCTACGTACTGATCGGGCATGACGCATTCGGGGCAACCGGCCACCGCTGGCTCGGCAGCATCCCGCGCGTCCTCGGGCTCGTGGCACGCTCGGCGGTCTCCCCCCAACTGCGCGGAGGGTCCTTCGCGTCACCAGACAAGCGGCAGTTGATGGGCACCCTTGCGAGTCTCATGCAGACCGGCCAGCTGCGCGTGGTGGTCGACCGGATCCTCCCTCTGAGCCAGGCGCCACAGGCATTGCGCCACCTCATGTCCGGTCAGCCTCTTGGACGGGTCGTAGTCCGCATCGACGACTGAGGCACCGCGTCCAACCACTGCGAGCGGACATCCGAGGAGCTTGGCTATGGCGTCCCCGCACCCAGAGGAGTAGACAGGGAACTACCGGCGGTGCCGGTCGGGCACTGCCCAGTCCTAGAAAGGAGCGGGCCGTGTACGCACGTTCAACTACGTTCCACGGGAGTCCCGGCAACATCGACGCGGGCATCACATTCGTCAAGGGCGAAGTCGGTCCCATGCTCGACAGCATCGAGGGCTGTCGCGGCCTCTCGATGCTGGTCGACCGCGAGACCGGGCACTGCATCGCAACAAGTTCGTGGGAAGACGAGGCGGCCATGCGCGCCAGCGATGAGCAGCTTCGCCCGCTACGCGATCGAGGGAAGGACATCCTCGGCGGCTCCATGCAGATCGACGAGTGGGAGATCGTCGTCATGCACCGTAGCCATCACGGCGAGTGCGGCCGAGTCAGCTGGCTGCAGGGTGACCTCGACGCCATGGCCGAGACCTTCCGGGTAGGGATCCTTCCCGAGCTCGAGCAGACCGCTGGATTCTGCAGCGCCAGCCTGCTGATGAACCGGTCGTCCGGCCTGGGTTGCGCCACCACAGCCTGGGAGTCCCGCGCCGCGATGGAAGCCAGCCGCTCGGCGGCCGACAACATGCGCAGCCGGGCCGCGAGCGACGCGGGCGGCGAGATCGTCGACGTGCACGAGTTCGAGCTCGCGTACGCGCACCTGCATGTCCCCGAGATGGCCTGACGTCCACGTCTTCGCCGAGCCCGCCCTGGCCGGGCTCGGCCACCGTGTCGGTGAATCCGCTGACGAGCCCCCGGTCTGGGAGGACACTGACCATAAGGGAGTCCTTTGAAGCGAGGAGCCGAGGATGAGTCGCCAGATGACCATCACGATCCACGATCCTGATGTGGAGCGTCTCGATGAGCTCAGTTCGGTCTTGCGCCGGGAGTTGCTGGACCTCGGCGTCGATGATGTCGAACGCGCGAGCGCGGGCGAGGCGCCTGCTGGCACCCGTGGCATCGACGTCGGGGAGATCGGGGTTCTGCTCGTGGCCTTCCAGGAGTCACTGGTCGCCGTGACCGCCATCGCGGGGGTGGTACGGGGGTGGATGTCCTCTACTCGCGGGGCCAACGCGGTCGAGCTCACCATCGGCGACCAGACACTCAAGATCGACTCGGCGTCGCGGGAGCAGCAGGATCGACTCATCGATGAGTTCGTCGCAGCCCTGCACGGGTCAGGGAAGCCGGACCCACCTGCTTCCTCACCGGTGCCATGACCGCGGGTCGGCGCAGCGCGCTGGTGGTGGCGAACGACACGTACGACGACCAGCGGTTGAGCAGGCTTCGTGCGCCCGCCACCGACGCCGAGCAACTGGCAAGCGTGCTCCGGAACGCCGAGATCGGCGGCTTTGAGGTCGAGGTGTCACTCAACGAGCCGGAGCATGTGGTCCGGCGCAAGGTCTCGAGCTTCTTCGATGACCGCGGGCCGGACGATCTCCTCCTGCTGCATCTTTCGTGCCACGGGGTGAAGGACGAGGACGGGCGGCTCTACTTCGCTACGCCGGACACCGAGATCGACCACCTGGACGCCACGTCCCTGCCCGCCGACTACGTGAACAGGCAGATGACGAAGAGTCGATCCCGGCGCATCGTGCTGTTCCTGGACTGCTGTTACAGCGGCGCATTCGCGCGCGGGATGATGAATCGCGGCGATGAGCGCATGGACATCATGGAGCGTTTCGATGGCCGCGGGCGGATCGTGCTGACGGCGTCGAGCGCGATGGAGTACTCATTTGAGGGCGACCAGCTTGCCGGCCAAGGCAAGCCGTCGGTGTTCACCTCGGCTCTGGTCGAGGGTCTGACCACCGGCGAGGCGGACCGGGATCGTGACGGTTTCGTGTCAGTCGACGAGTTGTACGACTTCGCCTTCGACCGGGTACGGACCGTCACGCCGTCGCAGACGCCCGGAAAGTGGGTCTTCGACGTGCAGGGGGACTTCCACATCGCCCGCAGCAACCGCCCACCTGAACCGGTGGACCTGTTGGCCGACTTGCGTGGTGCCATCTCGAGTCCGTTCACCAATGTGCGTCTCGGTGCAGTGGAGGAGCTGGCCGCGTTGCTGGACGACGTGGACTCCGCTCGCGCCGCCGCGGCCCGCATGGTGCTGGACGACCTGGCTGAGCATGACACAGAGCGTGTCGTGCGAGGGTCGGCCGAACGAGCTCGCAGGCCCGCCGAGGCCTCGCCCCCACCCCTGCCGACCGTCCCTGAGCAGCCGACGGTCGTGCCGCCCCCACCAGACACACCCGCACCGGCGGCCGAAGCCGCTGTGGCGCGCGAGCCCGAGCACAGCCCGCGGCCGGTGGCAGCTACCGAGCCCAGGCCTCCCTCGTGGGTGCCTGCCGTCGCGTCAATAGCTGCCATGGCGCTCCTGGCTGCGATTCCGTTGCCGTTGCTGGCCGAGACCCCGTCGTCCTGGGACTCGTTCGCGGTCGTCGCGCCGTTCGAGGCAGCGCTTGCCGTCCTCGCTCTGCTCCTCACTGCGGTCCGGCTCCGCCGTCAGCAGTTGGCCACCGCCGACGCGGCAGGACTGTTCATCGTGGTCGGGGTCCTCATGGGCGCCGCCGGCATCGGACTGGTGAAGTTCTCCCTCGAGGAGATCGGCGCCATCGGTGTTGTTCTGGGTCTTCTCGTCGTGTGCGGCGGAGTGGGGGCTGTCGTGGCAGGCCGGGCGTGCTTGAGCGTGTCGCCGAGGGATCGCGACCTCGGTCCTGTCGAGCCGGTCTGGCTTGTATCGGCCATGGCGGGCGCTGGACTGGCCACGCTCGCGCTGTTCATCCCGTACGACGGCTTCAGCTCGTTCTGGACCGAAGTCGAGGAAGGCGCAAGCGCCGAGTTCATCTTCGAGCCGGCGGCCGTGGTCGGTTGCCTGGCGCTCGGCATGCTGTCTCTTTCCTCCCGGCGTCGGTTCGCCACCGCCGTCCTGATCTCTGCCGGTGCCCTCACCGCAGTCCACTACGTCGGGGTCGTCATAGCGGCCTGGCGGGCGATCGGCGAGGAAGGCGAGGTACGTTCCGCCGGGTGGGTCGGCATTGCCGGGGGCCTGCTGGTCGCCTTCGCTGCATGGCAGATCCAGCAGTCGCTGACACGGGACGGCCCGGGGTCTGGCACAACCTGACCCGCTCAGCAGGGGCGCGTCAACATCGCCTAGATAGGGCATGACTCCGCACATCAGCAGCAGTTCCATGGGTTATGGCTTTCTTTCCTGCGTCTTTGGCCGACTTCGGCCACGGCTCCATGACTCTGGGCGACGGAACGAAAGCCCTGGGTAGCCGTCCACTGATGGCCCTTCTTGTCGATTGGGATAGCAATCCCAGCAAGATCGCGAGTTTCCATGGACTCGGCTACTACGAACAGTTGGCGTTCGGCAACCCATCGCCGCCGTTCTCGACGGCCGACCCGATCAACCCGGCCAGCCTCTCCGCGTACTTTCAGGAGAACAGCCTGGGCCGCTTCGGCTACACCCGGGTGGGCCTCTTCGAAGTCACGATGGGATCAACGGTTCCGGACGGGGTGCCGTCCAAACGCTGCAGGCAGGTGCTGGAAACGTTTCCGCCCAACATGCTTGCGCAGCACGACGTCGACGCTGACGCCGTGCTCGAGGAGAGCGAACTCAGCATCGTGATGGTGGAGAACTTCGCCGGCGCCTTGCCGGGCATCGCCTTCAACGAGGCCTTCACCCTGACCGGCAGCACCGTCCCCTTCCTCCCTGACGGCATCCAGATTCGGATCCGATTGGCGGGAGGCGGCCCCCTGACACCCTTCTATCAATTGGCCCACGAAGCGTCCCACCTGTTGCGCACGATCGACATGTACAACATGGGCCAGCAGCCCAACAACGGCAACGTGCTGATGACGCTGATGAGCTCCTTCTCCTTCACCAGCGACGACCAGGTCATCGTGCACCTCGACATGTGGCACAAGATGCAGCTCGGCTGGGCGGAACCACGCCGGTTCGCGCTCAAGAGCCAACGGTCCGAGGACGTGCGCGACGACACCGCCGACGGGGCCATCATCCTCTGGGACGAGACCCGGCGGGACAGCGAGTACTTCCTCGTCGAGCGCCGCAGGTCCGACGGGCCGGCCCGGCGTTACGACGCTGACTTCCCCGGTGACGGCGTCTGCGTCTGGCGAGTGCAGAAGTCGACCCCGAACGGACCCATCGTCCAGAACCTGCGCCCGCCGGACCTGCTGGCCGGCGTCCAGGGAGTCTGGCAGGTGGGCGAGGAGACGCCTCCCCTTGTGTGGTCAGACGGGACGACGACAAACGTGACCCTCAAGTTTGCCGCGGCCCCGGACGGCCGCGTGCGCGTCTCCTGGGGTGAGGCGCTGACCCACGCCAGCTCGGTGCGGCACTTGCGGCTGTTCCATGGAGGCAACGGCTCCGACGGCGTCGGTGGTCTCACCCGGCAAGGGGTCTTCTTCGGGGTGACGACCGAAGGCAACCTGGAGTGGAATCGCTACAACGGCCAGGGCGAACAGGCCGGTGACCCGCTGGCCCTCCAGTCGTGGTCCCCCAACACCGGGAACCTGATCGGCCGCGGGTTCGCCCACCTGAAGCAGGTCGTCGGCGCCGGGGACGGGGTGATCTTGGTGGTCCACCCCGACGGGACGCTGCGCTGGTTCGGCTACGACGGTGCCGGCGAGCCCGACATCACCGGCGCCGCGGGGTTCGTGCCCAACTCCGGCAACACCATCCGCAGCGGGTTCGAGAACGTGACCAAGATGTTCGTCGCGCCGCGCATCGGCATCGGCATCCATGGGTTCAACATCTTCACCGTCGAGACCGATGGCTTCCTGCGCTGGTACCGGTACACGGGCAACGGCGAGCACGACCCGGCCGGCACGACAGGCTGGCATCCCAACTCGGGAAACATCGTCGGGCAGGGCTGGCAGGGCGTACGCCTGGTGTACGCCTCGGCGAACGTGTTCTTCGTGGTCACCGAGGACAACCTGCTGCGCTGGTACTCCTACTCCGGCAACGGTGAGGAGGACCCATCCGGCGTGCTGGGCTGGGCCCCGAACACCAGCAACCCGATCGGCCGCGGGTTCGGTGACATCGTGCACCTCTTCGGCGGGGTCACCAATCAGGGTGGCTTCGGGCACAGCATGTTCGCAGTCAACCGAGCCGGGGACCTCCGCTGGTTCCACTACCGAGGTCAGGGCGAACGGGACGAGACCGGCGCGAGCGGATTCATCGCTCGCTCGGGAAACGTCATCGGCACCGGCTGGTGAGCGCAGCCCGAGCTTCTGATCGAAGACGTCGACGATACGAGTGCGTCTATCCGCCGCGAGGCGGTTGCTCTCCGGCATCGAGGCCGGGAACTTACACCGCTATTGACCCAGGACAAACCTGCCTTCATCGGCCGCGACCGTAAGACTGATCCTGGCCACCTCTTCGATCTCAACCGGCTGGTCGCCACGGACGCGGTGGATCTTCACCACGGCCTCGGTGGGTGAGGTCTCGAACTCGAGGAAGTGCTTGAAGAACGGCGGCTCGTCCAGCGAGTAGATCTCGGAGACGAACTTCTGGATGGGCCCGAATGGCGGGTTCAGGCCGGGGAAGGCGATCTGCGCCCGGCGTCTGGTCCGCCGATCGACGCTTTCGACCTGGGCAGCTTGGCCCTCCTGCTCGGCGTCGATGATGGCCGTCGCGGCCGCTTCGCTGATGAAGTCGAAGTGCGTCGCGGCGCCCTGGCGGTAGCGGGGACTCACCCACGCCTTGGGGTCCGCGACCAGCAAGTAGGCGCCGAGGAACACCAGGTGGGCGAGGAGGACCGCAGCGCCGATCGCGATGACAGTGAAGAAGGCCGCGCCGACCGCCACGGCAGGCCACCACGTCCTGAGCTCGTTCGCAACCTGGCCGGGTGCCGAGAAGCCCGGTACGTCGAGCAGGCCCGGCACCGCCGCCCCCAGCAGGAGCACCCCGAGGGCGAGGACGGCGACGACCAGCAGCGGCATGTACAGGCGCTCGTGCTCGCGTCGCACCCAGTCGACGACCAGCATGCCGATCACGGTCACCACGATGAGCGCTGGCAGCGCGAAGGCGGCCCGCATCCACTCCGAGTCGACGGCGTCGGCGATCCACCACCAGAGCACCAGCGTCACCGGCGCCACAAGGAACACGAGGGGTTGAACCAGCCGACGCCGCCAGCGGATCCAGGCCTGCGCCCGGCGTACGGGCTCCTCGTGCAGGCGTCGGGTGAGGAAGTCCGGGGCCAGAACAGCCGCGAGCACCACCACCGCGATCACCGCCAACGGCACGAGTCCGAGCAGACCACTGAGGAACAGCACGGTCAGGCCCTCGCCGCTCATCACGCGCAGCATCTCGCCCGAGACGACGGCCGTCTGCGCGAGCACGGCCCACACGACCGAGCGCTCGAGCCAGCGCGCGGCCCTCGCGCCGTTCACGGTGGTGACGATCCGTTTCCGCCACCCGACGATCGCCACGACGGCGTAGAGGTCGACCGCGACGACGAGGACCCAGGACACGGTACGTCCGTCGTCCGAGCCTCCCGCGTCCAAGCCCATCGGCAACAGAGCCAGGACCACGAGAGCCGCCAGCACGCACGCGAACGCGACGTGATGCCAACCGGGCACGCGCTCGACGGGGCTCCACCACCTCGACCAGCGCACGCACCAGGCGTTGAGGCAGATCCACAGGGTGCTCGCGCCGAACAGCACCAGCAGCGCTCCAGCCGCATCGGGCAGATAGTGGTGCAGGAACAGCGTCGCCAGGACCCCGACGACCAGCGCTTCGAGACGCAGGAGCAGGCGGCGTACGAAATGACTGTGTCCGGGACGTTGCGGCATCAGATGCAGCAGCATCAGCACGATCATCGCGGCGATGGCCGCTCCCCCGGGTCCGACTCGCACGACCTGGTCCCCGAGCTGGAGCTGACGGCTCCATCCGGTCTCGGCGAGCCACCGGCCCAGGACCACTCCCCCGCCGAACATCACGACGGTCAGCAGCAGCCGCCAGATGCTGGGGACCAGCTGCTGGGCGAAGTACGCCAGAGACTCGGCCGACCCCGGGAAGATCCTGGTCGGCCGAAATCGAAGGTCGGTTCGCGCATCCGAGGCGGCCGTCCGGATGGGATGGGTGGCGTGGGTGTACGCGCCGCCACCACCACTGACGATGTGCCACAGGCCGTCGCGTGAGCTGTCCGGCGTCGTCGGGTCGTACAGCTGGAAGTTGTGCGTGTCACCTCCCACCGTCGCGACGTAGCGGTGCTTCCTGTCGGTCACGACGTCGTAGACGGTCTCGCCGGGTCGTCCGGCCACCACACCCTTCCGGCGCTCACCGTTGACGAACAGCGGCTTGCCGGTCATCAGGATCTTCGGCTTCTCGCCGCTCAGCGAGCTCAGCCAGTCGAGCTGCGCCCCGTCGATGGTCCCGTCGATGCCGGTGTCGATGCACACCAGGTCCACATGCTCGGCCTCGATGACGAAGTACGGCGCCGGCTGCAGCGTGGCTTCTGGTGCCGGATCGCCACCCGGGGCCGGTTCCCCCCACCGCGCCGGCGCGGCTCTGCCGGCCGGTTCGCTGGGGGTGCGCCACATGATGCGGCCGAAGCGGTCCCGGATCAGCTGCCATCGCCCCAACGGCTCGTCGAACGACGGCGCCAGGAGATCGCTGGGCCAGGTCGGCGGTGCGTCCGCTGCGTACAGGAACTGGTGGGCGAAGCCGTAGAGGCCGTCGTACCAGTCGTGGTTGCCCGGCATCGCGTAGACCGGGACGTTCTCAGGAAGCGAGAAGTTGTCGCGTACGTCGAGGGGCGCCTTGAGATCCGGCACCCGGTTCGACCGGTACGGCTTGTAGAAACCGTCCACGTAGTCGTTGACGTTCCCGGACGGGTAGATCACGTCGCTCAGGACGAGTACGAAGCCGGCTTGTTCCGCGGCTCGCGCCAAGGCGGGCGCGACCACGTACTGGGACGGGTCCTGCTCGCCGGTGTCACCGATCACGAGGAACCTCGAGACCTCGGAGGCGGGGATCGTCAGGGGCTCGTCCTTCTTCGTCCAGTGCGCGCGCAGGTTCTCGACGAGCCCCTGCGTACCGCGTCCCAAGACGTCGTTGACGGACTCGATGAGGGTGCGTGCGGCGATCCAGGAGAGGCTGTTCCACTTGGTCGGGTCGTTCTGCAAGTAGTCCCGCGTGCGGGCCCAGTCCTCGGTCCCGGTCTCGGAGTCATCGCCCAGAGTCATAGACATCCCCTCCGCAGAACGGAACTGGTCGGCCCGCCCGACCGCATGTAACAGGTCTAAACAGATCCCCGCGCGGCGCTACGGTAGCGCGAGCCATCTCCTCAAGATGCGGTACGGCCCTATTCCTTCACGCGCTTGGTCTCGTACGCCCACATCGCGACCTCGACGCGGTTGCGGGCGCCGATCTTGTTCATCAGCGCGGCGACATGGGTCTTCACCGTGCTCAGGGTGATGGTCAACTCCTCGGCGATCTCCGCATTGGTGCGGCCGCGCGCGACGGTGAGCAGGACCTCCTCCTCGCGCTCGGTGAGCGGCTCGATCGGCTGGGCCGGCGGCGTGGCTCGCTCCAGGCCGGCCAGCGTGGTGAGGAGGCGGCGGGTGATGTTGGGCGAGATGAGCGCGTCGCCGTTCGCGGCTGCGTTGATCGCCTGGACCAGCAGCTCGGGGCCGGCGTCCTTGAGCAGGAAGCCTCGGGCGCCGGCCTTGAGGGCGCCGTGGACGTACTCGTCGAGGTCGAAGGTCGTGATGACCACGATGGCGAGCGGGTCCTCGACGCCGGGGCCGGCGAGCCGACGGGTGGCCTCGACGCCGTCGATACCGGGCATCCGGATGTCGAAGAGGCAGACGTCGGGACGCAGCTCACGGGCCATCGTCACCGCCTGATGACCATCGATCGCTTCGCCGACGACCTCGATCCCGGGCTGCGCGTTGAGGATCATCGTCAGGCCGGTACGTACCAGGAGCTGGTCGTCGGCGACCACCACCCGGATGGTCCCCTGGCTGGTCACCGAGACACCTCGCGCGGCAGGCTCGCCTCGACGGTCCAGCCGCCGGCCGGGTCCGGCCCGGCCTGGCACACGCCGCCGAGCAGCTTGGCCCGCTCAGCCATCCCGAGCAGGCCGTAGCCCACGCTGGTCGCGGGGCGGGCTGCTTCTCCGTCGTCGTGCACACGCAACCGTACGACGCGGGCCTCGCCCCGGACCTCCACACTCACCTTCGTGGGGTAGAGGGCGTGCCGGATCGCGTTGGTGACCGACTCCTGACAGATCCGGTACACCGACACCTCGACCGGCTGCGGCAGGTCGGCGAGATCGCCCACGCACTGCACCTGCACCAGGGGGCTCATCCTGGTCAGCTCGTCCAGATCGCCGATGCCCCGCTGCGGGCCGTATTCGACTGGCACTGCGTCGACCGTCTCGCCATCGCGGAGCACTCGGACCATCGTGCGCATCTCGGACAGCGTCTGGGAGGCCTCGGCCTCGATCACCGCCAGTGCCTCGAGGGCCGCGGCCGGGTCTGTGGCCGCCACCGCTCGTCCCGCCTGCGCCTGGATCGCGATGGCGGAGACGTGGTGCGCGACGGTGTCGTGCAGCTCGCGGGCGAGGTCGCCGCGCTCGAGGGTCCTGACCTGCTGGACCTCGCGCTGGCGCGCAACCGCGCGGTAGCGCATCGCGGCCCCGAGGGCGAACGACGCGACCACCACCATGGCGCCGCCGATCAGGTCCCCGACGTTCTCGGTCGCGGCGAGTCCCAGAGTCACCGGGACCGCGACGATCGCTGTCCCGATCAGTGCCTCGCGTCCTGATGCCCAGCGATACAAGGAGTAAGGCAGCAGCAGGACGCAGGCCATGGTGTTGAGCCCCACCTCGTCGACGCCGCCGAAAAACGTCGGGATCTGCAGCACCATCGCGCCGCCGCCGAAGCCGACCACGGTCGCCAGGAGTGGATGAGTACGCCGCCAGAGCAGGGCCGGGATCACCAGGAGCGCGACCACTGTGGCCAGGGGACGCCACGGTACGTCGGAGCGGAAGATCGCCTCGCCCACGGCCGTGACCAGCAGGGCGCCGACCAGGGCCCAGTCCCACCACGCCCGAGCTGGCGGGTCCGGGGCACGGGGCTCGGCTAGGACTGAGCGGACGAAGGCGGTCACCACCTCTCGACCCTAGCGAGCGGACGGCCTCGTCGTACGGGGCACAAGCACGATCCTCACCTCGTACTTTCGGCCGAGGAGGCCACTGCTCCTTGGCCCGATGTGGAACGTACATCGCCGGGCCACGGTGGAGGCATGACCAAATTCCTCTACCGGCTCGGCCGGTCCGCCGCGACCCGTCCCTGGACCGCCATCGGCGCCTGGGTCGTTCTCGCGCTCGTTGTCATCGCCTCCTCCGCCGCCTTCGGGCGCGAGCTCGAGGAGAGCTTCGAGGCACCCGGCCTCGACTCCTACCAAGCCGCGGAGCTGCTCTCCGAGGCCCAGGCCGACGAGGGCGGGATCAGCGCCCATGTCGTGCTCGAAGCACCAGACGCGACGACGCAGGTGGCGCCCGTGGAGGCGGCACTCGCGGAGCTCCCGGGTGTGTTGGGTACGACGAGCAGCGTCTCGCCGGACGGTGACATCGCGCTCGTGCGGGTGCAGTACCCGGCGATCGAGCACCTCGAGGCCTCCGACCTGGACAACCTCAAGGACGCCGTCGCCGACCTGCGTGAGGAGTCGTCGCTGACGCTGGAGACCGGCGGCGACCTGTTCTTCGCGTTCGAGGAAGCACCCACCGGGCTCGGCGAGGTCGCGGGGATCATCGTCGCGATGATCGTCCTGCTGATCGCCTTCGGCTCCTTCGTCGCGATGGGGCTGCCGATCGGGATGGCGCTGTTCGGTCTGGTCATCGGCATCACCTCGATGAAGCTGGTGACGTACCTGATCGACATCCCGGCGTGGGCGCCGGAGCTCGCGGCCATGGTCGGGCTCGGCGTCGGCATCGACTACGCGCTCTTCCTGGTCACCCGGCACCGCGAGAACTTGGCTGCGGGGATGCCGGTCCCCGAAGCGGTCGGCCGAGCCCTGGCAACCGCAGGGCAGGCCGTGATCTTCGCCGGCGGCACGGTCGTGGTGGCGATCCTCGGGTTGCTCGTCGCTGGGATCCCGTTCGTGACCGGTGGTGGGGTCGCCATCTCCGCGATGGTGCTCGTGATGGTGCTCGCCTCGGTCACCTTGCTGCCGGCACTTCTCGGACTGGCGGGGCACCGGATCAACGGACGCCGGCGACGGGTCGAGATTGGGGCGCACCGGCCGAGCACGGGCTGGTACCGGTGGGGTGCTCACGTGACCCGCAACGCGACGGCGTACCTCGTCGGCGGATCGGTCTTCATGATCGCCCTGGCCGCACCCGTTCTCGCGCTCAACCTGGGCTTCCCGGACGACGGGACCAAGCCCGAGTCGAGGACCGAACGCCGGGCGTACGACCTGATCGCCGACGGTTTCGGGCCCGGGGCCAACGGGCCTCTGGTGATCGCGGTCGACATCTCGCAGGACAAGTCCGTCGTGGCGCCGCTGGCCGAGGCGGTGGCCACGGACCCGGGCATCACCGCGGTCGGCGAACCGATCATCGATCTCTCCGCAGGAGTGGCCACGCTGGTGGCGCAGCCGACCACGTCGCCCCAGGACGTCGCCACCCAGGAGACCGTCACGAGGCTGCGCAGCGAGGTCTTCCCGACGGTGCTCGACGGCAGCTCGGCGACCGCCCATGTCGGCGGTCAGACAGCGACCTTCGCCGACCTCGGTGACCGGGTGCAGGAGCGGATGCCGCGCTTCGTGGCCGCCGTGCTGCTGCTGTCGTTCCTCCTGCTCGCCGTGCTGTTCCGGTCGGTACTGGTGCCGCTGAAGGCGGTCATGATGAACCTGCTGAGCGTCGGTGCGGCGTACGGCGTGCTCGTCATGGTCTTCCAGTGGGGCTGGGCGGCCAGCCTGATCGGCGTGGAGTCGACGGTGCCGATCGTGTCGTTCATCCCGCTGTTCATGTTCGCGATCCTGTTCGGGCTCTCCATGGACTACGAGGTGTTCCTGCTGTCGCGGGTACGCGAGCAGTACCGCCGCCACGGCGACAACACCCGCGCCGTGATCGAAGGGATCGCCGGCACCGGCCGCACCATCACCGCAGCCGCGCTGATCATGGTCGCGGTCTTCTCAGGCTTCGTCCTCGGCAGCGACCCGGTGGTGAAGATGATGGGAGTGGGCCTGGCCACGGCCATCTTCCTCGACGCGACCGTCGTACGGCTGATCCTGGTCCCCGCGACCATGAAGCTCCTGGGCGCCGCGAACTGGTGGTTGCCCGCGTGGCTCGATCGGCTGCTGCCGGAGCTGGACTCTGCGCCGGTGGAGAAGCCGGTCGAGGAAGAGACGGGCACGCCGGTTGCTTCCCGGCCCATCGCCTGATCGGTCGTACGGCATCATTCATCACGACGCGTGCGGACCGCCGAGCACTCGCTGTGCTTCGGGCGGATCGACCGCTCGGATCATCGCGAGTCTTTGCACATCGGTCGGATCGGGCTGCGCACAGAGGGC